>CBHWET010000050.1:0-18491 GCA_966112985.1 uncultured bacterium
AAGAGGCCGATGCATAACGGAATGCAGATGTGGCCGTCGCCAACCTGCGAACTGTAGACCGTTTCCGGTTGCCGCCGCCAACTGTAGTAACAGGCGAGCAACGCGTTCGGCAGAACCATCAACCATCCACTTAACCATCCGATCTGCTGCGCGCTGATAAAACCGGTTTTAATCGTGGTGAGCCAATCGACCAGCCACGTTGTGCTCATGTAAATCCCGTAGGCCCCTACCCCGATCAGGATAAAATCGAACAATAACGACCCGTCCAGAGATTTGTTTTGGCGCACATTGTTCTTCAGCACCTCGAAGACATGAACGCATTGCCAAAATAAAAACATTCCCACGAGGACGAGGCCATCGCTGAAATCAATACGGCCGTCGCGTCCCAGCGCCCAGGTTACTCCTGAGAAAAATAAAACGGCTGCAAGCGTCAACAACAACGAGAGTCGATTCAGTTGCGGCGCAGGATTTGGTTTTTTCTTTTTATTTGATTTGCCGCCTTCACGAACAACCTGCATTTGCCAGAATATCGCCGGGAGTCCGAGGAGCAGAGTCAAATTGGTAACATTGTTCACGAGGCAGTTCGTGATTACCGCTGTCCCTGTGTTCGCCTGTTTCGCCATCAAGTAAGCAAAGATGAGATTGCCGAGGCCGGAGCAATACGGCATGACGAGAGTTCCGAGCACCGTTCCCTCTAATCCCTCCTCGGACATTGCTTCCAACCGCCAGATCATCAGCAAAGACGCGACGACAAAAACGCCGGCGAAGAACCACGGAGTGGCGAGCCCGGCATTTTCAATATATTGCATCGGCGGTTGCAACGGCGCGAGTGAAGCAGGCTATATACCTTGAGCAAGTGAGAAGTTGATGAAAATGCATAGACTTGGCGTAATAAATTAAGAGTTCTGCTGATTGCCGGTTATCCCAATTCACTGTACAAGAAAGGCGTTCCCATGAATCTCACGTGTGGCAAGGGCCGGGCATTTACTCTTATCGAACTGCTCATCGTTATCACCATCATCGCCATCCTAGCAAGTATGTTGCTTCCCGCATTGGCAAAAGCGAAGAGCAAGGGCCAGGGCATCTCGTGCCTGAATAATACTAAACAGGTGATGCTCGCATGGCATATGTATGCCGATGAAAACAACGATAAGCTCTGCCAGAACACATCGGGTTCGACGCCAGTGGGCACTCCCGTCGGTACCACGCCGAATTGGGTCGGCGGTTATTTGGATTTTAAACCAGCAAATGCAGACAATACAAATGTCACGAAACTCGTCGATCCTGGTTGGGCCTCTCTCGTGCGTTACAACAAAAACCCGCTCATCTATAAATGTCCCGCAGACAAAAGTGTGGTGAACGGCAAACCACGCGTCCGTAGCATCGCGATGAGTCAGGCCGTTGGGACATTACTTAATGGGCAGCCGGTTTACGGTGAGTGGTTGACGGGCAACCTGGTGGCCGCTTATTCGACGTGGAGAACATACGGCACTCTCGCCAGTATCCAGAATCCTTCACCTGCAAATCTATGGGTCATCACGGACGAACATCCCGACAGCATCAACGATGCTGGACTGGCTGTGGAATGTGGTAATGCACAAGGTGTGAGAATTGTGGATTTTCCTGCGAGTTTCCATGTAGGTGCATGCGGTTTTGCCTTTGCGGATGGGCACTCTGAAATTCACAAATGGGTCGGCACGAAAATCCGGCCGCCAGCAACCTACACAGCGACGATGCCCTTGAATGTGGACGCTGGCGACAGCGTTGCGGATGTCGTTTGGCTGCAACAACGAACATCGGCACAACAGTAAGAGAACGTAACCCTTGCATATCGTTCTCCGTCATGCTCCTCATTGTTAATAATGTCAAAATTCCGTTCTGTTGTAGTGGGGTGTCTACTCCTTCTTTCTGCGCAACTGCTTTGCGCCGCTGATCGTCCGAATATTTTGTTCGTCTTAACGGACGACATGGGAATTGGAGACGTCGGTTGTTATGGAGGAAAACTTGTTCCGACGCCGAACATCGATCGCCTCGCGAAGGAAGGGACACGTTTTACGCAATATTATTCCGCGTCCCCGATCTGCTCACCCTCCCGCACGGGACTTCTAACCGGCATGTATCCGGCGCGTTGGCGCATCACCAGTTTTTTGCAAACACGGGAAGGAAATCGAGGCTGCGAGCAAGCGGACTTTCTCGATGCTAAGGCGCCCTCCGTCGCCCGCACGCTGAAGTCGGCAGGCTATGCAACGGCGCATATTGGAAAATGGCATATGGGGGGAGGACGCGACGTGACCAATGCGCCTCCGTTTTCAGCGTATGGATTTGACGAGCACTGCAGCACGTGGGAAAGCCCGGAACCTGATCCAGAAATTACCGCAACCAATTGGATCTGGTCCCCGAAAGACAATGTAAAGCGTTGGGATCGCACCGGATATTTCGTGGATAAGACTTTGGATTTTCTACGCCGACACAAGGAGCAGCCATGCTACATCAATCTTTGGCCGGACGACGTCCATACGCCGTGGGTTCCGAAAGGTTCAGAAGCCAAACGCGCGAGAGACGATGAGGAAAGCAGCGTTAATTTGAAAAAGGTCCTCACGGAGTACGATCATCAGGTCGGCCGTTTGCTGGAAGGCCTGAAAGAACTGGGCATTGAACAGAATACCATCGTCATCTTTACAAGCGACAACGGCCCTTTACCCACGTTTGAAGGACAGCGCGCGGTTAATCTTCGCGGCAGCAAACTAAGCCTTTATGAAGGTGGAATCCGCATGCCGTTTATCGTCCGTTGGCCGGGCAAAACCCCGGCGGCGCAGGTGAATAACCAAGCGGTGTTTGGAGCCGTCGATTTGTTCCCGACCTTCTGTTCATTGGCCAAAGTTCCTGCGACAAGCGATTCAAAAACAGACGGCAACGATGTGAGTGCGCTTTTCTTCGGGAAGAAAGCTTCGCACTCAGGACCGTTATTTTGGGAATACGGCAGGAATACGAATTATTTTCACTTTCCGAAAGGACGAGACCGCAGTCCTGTGATCGCCGTACGTGAGGGCGATTGGAAATGCCTGGTTAACTCCGACGGAACAGGTGTGGAATTATATGATCTTGCGCGCGACGCGAGCGAAAGCACCGACCTCGCTGACAAAAACCGTGCGACGGCAAATCGTTTGAAAGACCGGGCGCTTGCCTGGCGCAAGTCTCTCCCATGATGGCCACTCGTGTTTCTATTCTAAAGGCCGCAAGCGCGATGTTGGCGTTGCTGTTCCTGGTCACCACGAACACATCATCGGCAAACAAGCCGAATATCGTTTTGTTCGTGGCCGATGATCATACGGCTGTCGATTGCGGCGCCTACGGAAGTCGCGACGTTCGCACTCCCAACATTGATCGGCTTGCAAAAGAAGGAATGCTGTTTCGCCACGCGTTTGCGGCCTCTCCAACCTGTATGCCGTCACGGGCAGCGCTGTTCACTGGATTGATGCCAATGCGGAATGGCGCTCACGCTAACAATCTTCGCGGACAATCGGAATGTCGAGTCGGCATCCAATCGTTACCGCATTATTTAGAACCACTGGGATATCGCGTTGCCCAGGCAGGCAAAACACATTTCGGTCCGAAATCTGTATTTCCGTTTGAGCGAATCGAAAACTCCGAAGTTCCTGAGCCGGGTTACGAAAACAACCGAATGTTACGGATCGACCTCAACGCGAACGCCGTTGATAAATGGCTGAGTTCAGTAGCCGGTTCGCATCCGTTTTGTTTGGTTGTCTGTGACCATAGCCCGCACGTGATATGGCCGGAGAAGAGTGAATACAATCCGGGCGCGATTACTATTCCCCCGAATCATATTGATACCCCGGAGACCCGAAAGGCGCGTGCGCGTTATTACACTGATATTACAAAGATGGATCGTAATCTCGGCGTGGTTCTCACGAGTTTGGAAAAATACGGATTCGCGACGAACACGCTTTTCATTTACACAAGCGATCAGGGGGCACAGTGGCCTTTCAGCAAATGGAATCTTTACGACTCCGGCATTCGCGTGCCGTTTATCGTGCGATGGCCGGGAAAGCTTCAGCCGGGATCGTCATCAGACGCAATGATCTCGCTCGTGGATGTGTTGCCGACGTTGGTTGAAATCGGAGGAGGCAAATCTTCCGATACAATTGACGGCAGGAGTTTTTCAAGCGTGCTGGACGGCAAAACCAATTCACATCGCGACGTGATTTTCGCAACGCATTCCCAGGACGGTTCCATGAATCTTACGCCAATGCGCTGCGTCCGCACCGATCGTTACAAATACATTCTGAATCTTGCGCCACAGAACCAATACACAACGCACCTCGACAAAGCGAAAGATCACGATGGCGGACGCGAATATTGGCCATCGTGGGAAGCGAAGGCGGCAAAGGATCCCCGTGCCGCGGCCGTCGTGAAACGGTATCACTGGCGGACACGTGAAGAACTTTACGACATTGAACTTGATCCTTACGAAGTGAACAACCTCGCGGCAAACCCCGATTACGCATCGATTAAGCAGGAACTAAGCTCGCGGCTGGCTGTGTGGCGCAAAGGACAGAACGACAAGAAGACAGGCCCTGACCCTGTGCCCGTCGGCAACAGAGAAATCAAATGAGGAAGAGGCTAAAAAAGTCGGCACTTGCGGCGTTCGTGCTCGCATTCAGTTGGTTTGCCTATAGTGCTGACAAACCAAATATCCTCCTGATTGTCGCAGATGACCTCGGTTGGTCTGACCTTGGCTGTTATGGCGGCGAAATTCAGACGCCAAACATCGATGCGCTGGCGGCGAATGGATTGCGTTTTACTCAGTTTTATAACTCCGCGCGCTGCTGCCCTTCGCGCGCTTCGCTTTTAACAGGCCTTCATCCGCATCAGGCCGGCGTTCCGGACATGCAGGGACCGCTGAACAAAAACTGTGTGACGATTCCAGAAGTCCTCAAGCCAGCAGGCTACCGCTGCTATATGGTTGGCAAATGGCATCTCGGCAGAATCGTCAATCCAGTGGTACGTGGCTTCGATGAGTTCTACGGAATGCTCGGTGGATTCAACTCGTGCTGGCAGGAGAATCCGTATTACACACGCCTGCCGGAAGGTCGGCGCAAACGGACATATCGAACGAACGAGTTTTATTCGACGGATGTCTTTGCTGATTACTCCCTTGATTTCATTCGTGACGCGAAAGCGCAAAACAAGCCTTGGTTTTTGTATCTCGCTTTCAACGCGCCGCATTTCCCGCTGCACGCGTATCCAGAAGACATCGCGAAATATGAATCTGTTTACCAGCAGGGCTGGGATAAAATCCGCGAACAGCGTTTGGCTCGACAAAAGAAACTCGGACTCGTCCCCACGGAACTCGCGCTAACTCCAAGGAGCAACATTCCCGAAAATAAGTTTAATAAAGAGACCGGTTGGGCGAATAAAGATAATCCGGCGTGGGACTCTCTTCCCGAGAACCGTCGCAAAGATTTGGCCCGCCGTATGGCAGTTTACGCAGCAATGGTCGATCGCCTTGATCGTTCCGTTGGCCGCGTCATCACAGAACTCAAACAAAGCGGGCAACTCGATAATACCGTTATTTTCTTCCTTAGCGACAATGGCGCATGTGCGGAGTGGGATCCATTTGGTTTCGACATCAGTTCGAGTGCAAAAAATATTTTGCATCAGGGACAAGATTTACAATCAGTGGGTGGCCCTGAAAGCTATATCAGTTACGGCAGTGGATGGGCGAACGTGTGCAACACACCATGGCGCCTTTATAAACATTATGGGCATGAAGGTGGCATCTCCACGCCTTTCATTGTTCACTGGCCTTCGGAATTGAAAAGGAAAGGCAGCCTTAACACTCAGCCAGCAAATTTGCCCGACATCATGGCGACGTGCGTTGCGTTGAGCGGTGCGACGTATCCAAAACAAAATGCTGATCACGCAGTCCTTCCCCTAGAAGGAATAAGTCTTGTTCCTGCCCTTCACGGAAAATCCGTAAAGCAACATCCCATTTTTATGGAGCACGAAGGAAATCGCGCGGTTCGTGACGGAAAATGGAAGCTCGTCGCCCTCCGCGATAAGAAATGGGAACTCTACGATATTGAATCTGACCGGACGGAAATGAATGATTTGTCGGCGCGATTTCCTAAAATAGTTTCCAGGCTCGGCGAAAAATGGGAAACCTGGGCTCGCCGGGCGAATGTTTTCACACCAACAAAATCGGCAACTGAATCATCCAAATGAAACGAACCCTATTCTCGATCGTTTGTGCAACGGCGTTCTCCATTGCACTGTGTGCAAAAGAAAAACCGAACATCGTTTTCATCCTCGCCGATGATCAAGGTTCTTACGATGTAAGTTGGCGCGGTAGCGAAATCAAAACGCCGAACCTTGATAAGCTTGCGATGGCAGGCGCGCGACTTGAGGAGTTTTATGTGCAACCGGTGTGTTCGCCGACTCGCGCTTCATTGATGACCGGTCGATATCCGTTTCGCTACGGACTACAAGTCGGGGTCATTCGTCCGTGGGCGAAATATGGATTGCCACTTGAAGAGCAACTGTTACCGGAGGCGCTGAAACAAGTTGGGTATACGACGGCAATTTGCGGCAAATGGCATCTTGGCAGTTTCGACAAGGCTTACTGGCCAAATCCCCGCGGATTTGATCATTGGTATGGCCATTTGTTCGGTGCACTCGATTATTTTACGCACATCCGCGATGGGCAACTCGATTGGTATCGCAACGGCGGTCAGTTAAAAGAAGAAGGTTACACAACTCATCTCGTGGCACGTGAGGCGGTGAAACTGATCGAAGATCAACCAAAGGATAAACCTTTGTTTCTCTATGTACCTTTCAACGCGGTTCACGGGCCGCTCCAGGTTCCAGATAAATATAAGGAGCCTTACAAAAATCTGAAGGAACCAAGACAGACCTACGCGGGCATGGTTGCGGCACTCGATGAAGCCGTCGGACAAATTGTGGCCGCCATTGATAAAACGGGCCGCAGAAAAGACACGCTTTTCATTTTCTCAAGTGATAATGGTGGGCCAGCTCCAGGCCATGTCACAAGCAATGGTCCACTCCGCGCGGGCAAAGGAACGGTTTATGAAGGCGGCGTCCACACATGTGCGTTTGCGACCTGGGATGGGCACATCAAGCCAGGAATCCAAGTCAAGGCACTCTCGCACATGGTCGATTGGTACCCTACCCTACTCAAACTTACCGGAGCCTCGGTAAAACAGAAGCTGCCGCTCGATGGCATGGACATTTGGCCCTGCATTACAAAAGGCAAACCGTCTCCGCACAAAGATATCGTTTGCAATATTACACCGACCGCCGGAGCCATTCGCGTTGGGGACTGGAAACTTGTCGTTAACGGAAGTCATCACAATCTCGAGGAAGAAAGCGGAGAGGCGAAACCCAAGAAGAAAAAGCGCGAGGCAGCTGCCGCAGACGCGATAGAGCTTTTTAACCTCGCCGATGATCCCTCGGAAAAAGCAAACCTTGCGACTAAAATGCCGGAAAAGGTAAAAGAACTTCAGGCGCGTTATGATGCCTTGGCAAAACAAGCGGCCAAGCCATTGAATCTCGCAGAGTGATCGCGCCAATCGAGTCAGAGAATTCCGAAATCTGTCGGTAAGTGAAAACCGGTTCCCTTTGAACGACAAACCGCGTAGTCTTGCGCTCGTCTAATGATGCGCTTGCGTAATCGTGCGTGGCTTTGTTTTGTTGCGGCCTCAACCCTCGCGTTCAATATTTCCATCTCTGCCGTCGAGAAAGAGATCCTTCAGCCCATCCAAACTGATTATTCCGTCGCAGATCCACAATTCCGCCGGTCAATCAACCATCTGCTTGGTCCATCAATGGTCGACGGAAATAAAATCACTACATTGATCAATGGAGATCAGATTTTCCCGGCAATGCTCGATGCGATTCGGCATGCGGAGAAATCGATTACGTTCGAAACCTACATCTGGTCGGATGGAAAGCTCAGCGAAGAGTTTGCCCACGCCATCAGCGAACGCGCAAAAGCCGGAGTAAAGTGCCACGTCATTGTCGATACCATCGCCAGTCATCGCCTACCCCGAAAATTGATTAACGAAATGACCGCATCGGGCGTGCGGTTCGTTAAATACGGTCATCCAAATTGGTGGAATATTTTGTTTTTTCTTAACCACCGTGATCACCGGAAAATTCTGGTGGTCGATGGCAAAATCGGATTTGCCGGCGGCGTTGGAATTCACGACAGCTGGCTCGGAAATGCCGAAGCGCCGCCCCTTTGGCGCGACACCCATTATCGCATCGAAGGTCCGGCCGTAGCGCAGCTCCAGGGAGTATTCGTTGATAACTGGGTCCGCGAACGCAACCGTGTTTTGCAAGGCGACGCCTATTTCCCGCAGTTAAATGCCGTCGGAATGTCAACGGTTCAGTGCTTCAAAAGCGGGCCGCGTGATGGCGCCGAAAATGCGCGGCTCAACTATCTGATGGCTATTGCTGCCGCACGTAAAAATATCCGCTTTGCACATGCTTACTTTGTCCCGGACAAACTGACTACAAAAGCGCTCATCGACGCCCGAAAACGTGGTGTTCAGATTGAAGTGATTATTCCGGGACCGACTGACGCCCAGATTACGAAGGTCGCGTCGCACTCTCGTTGGAAACAATTGTTACGCGCTGGTGTGAAATTTTATGAATATCAGCAGGCTCAATATCATTGTAAACAAATGATCGTCGACGACGTATGGACGACCGCAGGTTCAGTGAACGTCGATCATCGTTCATTTCGCATCAACGCGGAAAATAACTTTAATGTGCTGGATCGCACGTTCGCTGCCGAACAAATCCGTATGTTCGAAGTGGATAAGAGCAAATCCCGTTTGCTCACTGAAAAGGATCTCCGTTGGGGCCCCCTCGGAAAGCTTTACGAATGCTTCGCCACAATGTTTCGCTCGCAACTATAATTCTCGATTGCGCGAGCACGGTTGGCTCATAGATCGTCTGCTGCTGTATAGGCGACTCTGTTTGTTCCCGTCCGAGTATTTCCGAAGAATCCGTCAGTCGTTTCCCGCATTTTTGTCGAATTGGTCAAGGGTTAGGTTTCAACAAGGAGAAAACTATGAAACCAACAAAGATCATTCTACTGGCAGCCGTGTCTGCCGTGATAGCGACCGGCTGCTATTCGCGGCGAGTGGAAGTCCATGAACGCGCAGGCGCAGCGCCGGTGATGACACGCGAAGTCGTCGTAGCCCCGCCAACGGCGCCAATCGAGGAAATGGGCATGGCACCGAACCCAAACAGCGCATGGGTTCCAGGATACTGGAGGCGCACGGGATCCCGCTGGGAGTGGCAAAAAGGTCATTGGGAAACGTTATCCCGCGGGACGACGTACGTGCCGGGCCATTGGGAGAAACGTCCTGGTGGTTGGGTCTACTACGAAGGCCGTTAAAATCATGGGCATGTTCCGCTTGGGAAATGCCACTCAAGCGGAACCGTTTCTGTCTCCAACGGCAGTGGTTCCACGACAACCGAATTCATATAATTCTCACTTGCCAAGTCGCTGCACGTCTTGCACTGTATTGCGCCTCGCGAGTCTAGTGCGCGGTTAGCTCAGTGGTAGAGCATCACCTTGACACGGTGGGGGTCACAGGTTCGAAACCTGTATCGCGCACCATTTTTTCCCTCTATTCCTTTCCCACTTCGCTCGGTTGCTCGCAAACGAAAGTTATTGCGCCACTCGATGCAGTGTGTTCGATGGGCTGCGCAGCAAGTTGGTATCGTTATTCGTCGGAGAAGCTTTCGCTCCAGCGGCTATGCCAGCATCCCCGTAACTTCCATTCACCGAGCCGCCCGCTTTTTCCGTTGGTTCGTTGGTGCTTTCACGTCGACAGCCAACCAGGGTGAAAACAATACACGTCGCCAATAGCAATTGCAGTTTCATAAGGGAAACGTCGCTTGTTGTGGAGATCCGATCAACTCGGGGCGCGTACCGATCACCCTCTCGGTAGAAAGTCAGGGCGGAAGGCCGAACGACAACTTCACCGCCGAATACTCGGGATGAATTTCGCCTGTAGCAGTGCGAATAATAAGAGGCGGCTCGGACCATGTTTTATCCCGAAAACTTTGCGGCAAATCATCTGACCGCATCATTACGAAAAGTCCCAACAAGGGAGGCTCACCTTCGCGAAAGACAACCGGTCTCCATCGAACAATTGTTAGGCCCGCTTTCGCCGCCGCTCTTTTTACGCGCTGATGTTGTTCGTCAGGGTTCACTGGAAACACACACGCGAACACGCCGCCTCGTTCGAGATGCTTTGACGCGACGAGGCAATAGTCAGAAACGTCTCCACGCATTTCAAAGCGGCAGGCAAGTTTCTGCGGATGATCGCCCAACACCCCGCTGCCAAGCGGAAAATAAGGCGGGCTTCCTAGAACCAGATCGAAGCGCTCATCGATACGCAGAATATTCGGATTGCGAAAATCGGAATGACGAATGTCGTATCGGTCGAGCAAACCATTCCATTCGGCGGACTTCCGGGCCAGGCGAACACTTTCGTCTTGGGCTTCGATCGTAACGAATTTCGCGGAAGGTAATCGCCACGCGGCGATCATTCCGACGGTCCCGATTCCGCTGCCCAGATCAAGAACGGTACGAGCGGTCGGACACCACGTCGTGCCGTACCACGCCGTCAATACATCATCGGTTGAAAACCTGTGACCTGCCTTCAATTGGAAGATCCGAAAAAAACCGCTAATAGCGTCAAGTGTCTCTCCTTTAGCGAGCGCCGGTCCCCTGCCCTCTGCACCGGGTGGCATTGGCCCAGGCTTTACATAGCCTTTAAAGATTGGTTCTGCGTAATTCATTGCTCAGAGCTTTCGAACCGCAAATCGCACTGCTTGTTTACCCGAAAACTTGCTCAATTCAACCGCACCATGTTTATCAACCTGCAAACGCTGGGTTCCGATGGTGGCACTATCAACCACCCAACCGTCAGGCACACGCGCGCGAAAATAGATTTTTGAGCGCGGATTTCGTTCAGGCAGCACGATGAACGCGTCAACAAAACCATCCTTCAAATAGGATTTCAGTTCATAAGACACGGTACCGAACGCCGTTGGAGCGCGTTGCACTTTAATTTGATTGCCGCTCTCCAGCCATCGCTTTGGTGTTCCGAACGCCAACCGCAGCGTCTCGGGGCGTCCGTCATTATCGAGATCGAAATCCTGCACGAGCAAATATCGCAGCGTCCACAACCATTCGCCGTTGCTGGCTGTATTGGGCGGACAGTAAAACTGTCGCCCGCCTTCGTCGAGCGGCTGAATTGCCGTCCCTTCCGCACCGATGAACGTGTTGCGCGTCATGCCGTGCGCCAACATTCCATAGAAATTCACCAGGGCACGCTCAACATCATCGCGCCGCAGACAGTCATTCACGTAACGCATTCCATAAAGCGGATTCGTTCGATTTTTTCCCATCCAGAACGAGTGGTTTGCAGCGGCTGAACGGGTCAATCCCATGCACAAACCGCCATGCGTCTCGAAATACTTTGGAATCCATGTTTCCTTTTCTGTCCCGGTGAAAATGCCGGAGCCGATCACGTAGTTCGCCACCAAATCCCAATAGCTGCCGATTCGCGTTTCACTGATCGGATCATGAATATCCTCCGCACCAAAGAATGCACAAGGCACAAAGGGCGGCTGTGTTTCATGGCGAATGCTTTGATCTGCCGCCGCCAAAATGTCTTGTTTGTATTTCGGGGCGACTTCCGCCACGCGTTTTGCCAACTCTGCATCGCCTATTTCCTCAAGCACCGGCACCATGTCGCGCAATGCTGCCCAACATTTGGCGTTCGAACTGAAAGAATAAACGGGCTGCTCAATGTCCGTGCAGTAATTATCCTTTGGTAACAGCCCCTTGTCCTCACGATGGTTCAAAATCCAATCAAGTTCCTTTTGCCAACGTGGCTGCATCGCTTTCACAAATTCTTTGTCGCGCGTCTGCCAGTAGTAACGGCAGACCGTATCCAATTTGTGCGATGCAAAATGGTTCGTCAGGCGTGGATCGTTTAGATCGAGAATCACCGGCACAAAGCGCCGCATGTCCTGTTCGTAACCAAAAGCCATCATCGGCACCGCAGCATCACTTGTCTCGGCGGCATACTTTTTCTGGTATTGATTCCCATGGCTGTAATTGAGATTGCTGCCCATGCAGATGGAAAAGTTCTGAATGATCAGGTTCTTCCACGCATTGTTCACGAGAGGTTCAGGTGTCTCGATGTCAGTGCCGTCTCGAAGAATACCTCGCCAGGTATCGATGCATTTGTTCCGTTCTGTGTAGTATCGATCGCCGAACGGAACGATTTCCGTCGTTGCATCGAGTGGCTTCGTTGCGATGGCGAGCACCGCCGTTTTTCCAGCGGTTAATCTAACGCGAACAGAGTCGCGTTCCCACGTCCATCCCGGGCCGAACCACGCAAGAATCTCGCTCTTATTGTTGGTCAATTTACCGCCGGAAAACTTGATTGGTTTTTCATCAATATCCGCCGAGACGAGCCCAACAGTTCCGGCGACAAGTGAGAACTGCGCAAAGACTACCCCGTTCGAAGCGAGCACAGGATCGGTGCTGGCGAAAGCTTCGAGGCGATATACTTCCGGGATCTCGACAGCTTTGCTTGCCGCCGTTTTGGCCGAATCATGCTTGGGAGACGGATGCGTGTAATCGATTTGCACAATCGGCAGAAATCCGCTTTCCAGTTTGGGATGCGAGACACGCTCGAGGATATCGCCAAATCGAAAGTCGTCTTGTCCAACGCGAAACGTGACAACCGTGCCGTTGTCGTGCCAGGAGCGAGTGCCTCCGCGAAGGTTTATTCCACTGCCATTCGAAATAAGGCGCGCTTTGAATTTCGCATTCGGAGCGCTCAGCACAATCGGATAAAATTTAAAATCGGCATTTACGTACCGCGGTGGCGGCAGGAGGTCTCGGAAGAACTCATAGCTAGGTCCATTCGGCTGTTGCAGTGCGGCTTCCCCCCAAAGATCTCGCCCTGATGCAATCACTTCATCGAAAGAAGCGACTGGAGCACCAGCGAAACATAGGGCCACGCCAGCAAACAAAAACGATGTTGAGAGACCAAAGATGCGGATGGACATCGCGCAATCATTGGCACGCTATGTCTCAGAATCAATGTTTAGTGTAGCCAGTTTAGTGAGCTACGAGATGGTAGAACCGATACGGATAATTCGTTGCGCTGTTGTCGACAAACTGAAGCAAACCGCTCCCATCCGCAACGATGTCGCCGAGAAATGCCCAGTTCTGCAGATTGAAACTCGCTTCAACAGTATACGCCCCTCCCGCAAGCCCAGTCCCCTGAAGCGCGGCACCGTTCGTCGAACGCGTAATGCTGGTGAGCACAGGCCCGATGGTTGGTGTCACCTGCGTAATCACAACATCATTCCCATCGCCGCCGATGTAACTGATTTTGAAAACAGCACCGTGCTTCACAAACGTTGTGCCTTCCGACAGACCGATGAATGCCCCCGTGACCAAATCGACACCATCATTTTTAATGAGCGCAAATTGGTTGCTCAGCGCCGATACGAAATTGACGTTAAGATTCAATGTGCCACCAATCGCCGCCGTGCCAGTGACATTCAGTTGATCGTAGTTCGTCGTCGAATTCAGCTCGAAGTAAGTGCTTGTTTCAGGATTAAAGGTCAGTGCGCCGGTATTAAGCTTGCCGACGGAATTTCCAGGTGCAATCGCAGCGCCTGAAGAACTAACCGAGCCAACCGTTCCTCCACCTGACAAAGTTGCGCCATTGATCAGCTGTAGTGGCCCCGCGAACGTGCCATTAACGACGAACGTCCCATTATTAATCACGCCGCCACCCACGCCTGAGTAACCACTGAATGTCATCGTGCCGATGCCGTTTTTCGTCAGCATACTGATGCTGCTGCCGTTCATTGTTCCCGAGAACGTCGTAGAATTTCCGTTACCTCCCGTAGTCAGCGTCGCAAAAAAGCAATTCACGGTGCCGCTGCCACCAATGGAACCGACAGTCTCGGAAAAATTGTTCAAATCGAATACACCGCTGTTATCAACCGTGACGGCACTTTGATCAGATATCTGATTGGCCTTAAGCAACCGCGCAGTGGTTGTCGTATTATACATCGGATCGATGACAAGGTTACCCGCGATTGCGTTCCCGTTTGTCTTGTTCAATTCCAACGTTCCGTTTTTGAGGAAAGTTGTACCGCTGTAGGTATTCGCCGATCCGGTAAATTGAACTGTCCCGTCGCAGAGCAGTGTAAAGTTTCCGGAACCTGAAATGACACCGCTGAGCGTCGTTCGCGTATTCGGATACGAAGACGACATGGCTGTGTTGCCGGCCAATGTAATATCACCGCTCCATGAATTCGTTCCATCAACGGTCAAAGCGCCGGTTCCGGTGATTCCCGTTCCTGTCAGCGTCAAAGGTTCACGCCCTACACTGACGCCATTCCGCAAACTGATCGCAGCGCCATCCTGAACCACGGTGCCTCCGTTC
Source organism: uncultured bacterium (assembly GCA_966112985.1). Lineage (GTDB taxonomy): Bacteria > Verrucomicrobiota > Verrucomicrobiia > Limisphaerales > JACDHS01 > CBHWET01. The sequence continues at coordinate 14,550 of CBHWET010000050.1, forward strand.
GTCGCACCAAAGCTGCTGGCGTTCCACACATTGATATATCCAGCGGCAACAGTTGTTACGCCAGCGTAGCTGTTCGACATCCCGAGACCCAGTCCACCACCACCCGTCATTGTGAACCCCGCATTATTTCCCCCATCGGAGATTTGCGCGTAGACATCGAGATAAGCATTCGATGTGACAGTGAAGATTCGGTTCGTTCCGCCGAGTGAAATGTTTCCGGTAATAAATCCATGTGTTGTACCGACGTTCTGGGTGACATTGCCGTTGAGCGTCAAAACTCCGTTGCCGGTCACAACGGAGCTATCGTAAAGCGACAACGACGCAACCGTTTGGGCATTGCCGTTCAGAGCAAGTTGGCCGCTTTGATAAATTGTCACCGGCGCATTGGAAGCAATTTGCTTCGAGTTCAACAGAACCACGTAATCGGCCAGCGGCGGGTTTGTCACACCGATGACGAGCGGCCCGGGGACGGCGAGAACACCATTCGGTTTCGAAAGGTAAAGATAACCCCGCGCCGTCGTCGTGCCTGAAAACGTATTGGCCGTGTTCCCGCCGAAAGTCGTCAGCCCAACGCCTGTGATATTAACGTCCCCGTTTCCGGAAATTGGTCCGGCTATGGTCAACCATGTGTTGCTCGAAGCAACAGAGAGAGTCGTATCTCCCAACAACGTCACAGGACCGGCCCACGTGTTTGTGTAGACCGCTTCGATGCTGCTGCTCTGCGCCGCACCGCTGATCGTCAGTGATTCGTTGGTGATGTTTGCTGTGACCAATTCCAACACCGTGCCGCTGGCGACGATGGTGCCTGCGGCGGAGGAACCGAGCGCATAATTGTTGTGCGCGCCAAGTAATCCGTTACTCACAATCGTAAGACCGGAATAACTGTTCGAATTGTCCAGATACAGCCATGAGCTTCCTGTCTTCGTGAAGCCCGCGCTGCCACCGCCGTCAGCAATCGTGGCGAGAATTTGAAGTGGGCCGGTTGTGTCGATGATGCGATTTACTCCACCGAGTGAAATCGCTCCGCTGATGTGTGAAACATTATTGGGATCAACGGCAGCAATATTTCCATTCAGCGTCAGAAGCCCACCAATTCCTGCGTCAACGCTGCCGCCGGCCAGGGTCAAAGAACCAATCGTGTCCTGCACGCTTGTCATCACCAGACTGCCAGAGCGGTTCACTGTGACTGTGGAATTGTTCACGATTTGATTGTGAGTGTACGCCGCGACGTACGAATCAGTTCCAACATTGCTGGTGCCAATGACGAGCGCTCCGGGAATGCTGACGTTGCCGCTCGTCTTCTGAACATAGAGCACGCCGCTCTTCACGATCGTCGGTCCGAGATACGTATTATCGGTCGAACCTTGGAACGTGACGCTTCCCGTGTTTGTGATCGTTACGCCACCGGGACCGGAAATCGGCCCGCCGAACGTTAAATAGGACGAATTCCCCAGCCCCGCAAACACGCTGTCACCCGCGAGCGATACCGATCCGCCCCAGTAGGCTGAACCACTGGCCGTTACGGCACCGAGCCCGCCGCCAGCGCCCGAAACTGTCAGAGGCTCATTCATAATCGCGAGCCCTTCATTCAACGCCAGGGTGCCGCCAGAATTAATGACAGTTCCTCCCGACGAAGCGCCGAGCGATTGCGAAACCACTGGTGAAAGGTAACCACCGTTCACGGTCGTCACACCGGAATAGGTATTCGTGTTGTACAAAAAGAGTCCCGAACCCGCTTGTCCATTGAGAGTGATTCCCGCCGACCCGCTTCCGTCAACGATCTGCGCGTAGAGCAAAAAGGAAACGTCCGCCACCATGTTGATGTTTCGCGTCGCCCCTCCGAGGGAAAGAATTCCCAACACCGACGGCGTCGAATACGACTGTAAAACCGCAATATCGCCGCCCAGCGTGAGAGTCCCCGTTCCACTATCAACTGATCCGCCATATAAGTTCAACGCACCGACCGTATCCGAGTGATCATTCAAATCGAGTTTGCCGGATGGATAAACGGTCACCGGAACATTCGATCCGAGTTCGCTCGACAAGTTGCATTGAACAAGGGCCGAACCACTGTTATCGACGTTATTTCCGATCACAAGCGGACCCGCCATTGCTGGCACACCGCTAAAGCCAATGAGTCCCGCTGCCAGAATAAGTTTACCACGGTCAACGGTCGTCGTGCCCGTGTATGTGTTTGGAGAAAGAGAATTGAACACCAGCGTTCCGCCGTTAGTAAGTGTAATGCCGCCCGGGCCGGAAATGACATCCGCACAACTGAATTTTGCGTTCGTCAGTCCAGCAGCAAACACTGCCGTCGCGGGCAGCACAATTTTGCCAAGCCACAAATTGGTCCCGCGAAACTGCAGCGCGCCGTTAACCGAACTATTGCCCGAAATTGTCAGTTGTTCGTTCGTGAAATTGTGATTGTTGATATACAACTGCGCGCCGCTTGCCACTGTCGTCCCTGAGTTTGTCGCCCCCAAAGCATACGAAGTCTGCGCGTCAAGCACGCCGCTGTTGATCAGAAGTGGGCCCGCGAAACTGTTCGATCCCCCAAACCGTACCGTGCCCGGTCCATTGAAAGTAATTCCCGCCGAGTTGCCGCCATCCTGAATATCAGCATTTACGAAGAAGCTTGATCCGCTCAAAACATTGAATGTTCGGTTGGTCGCACCCAGCGACAGCGCGCCATACATGTATGCTGTTCCGCTCGCCGTAATATTTCCGTACATCGCCAGCGTGCCGCCTTGCGTGTCGACAATGCCGTCCTGCATCGTCAATGAACCGATCGTGTCGCCGTAGCCATTTAACACGAGTTCTCCTGAGGACGTTCTCACGGTGACGGGCACGCTATTGCCAATTTGTGCTGAAAAGGTAAGCCGTACGACGGCGGTGTAATTATAGACCGGATCGCCGATCACGAGCGGGCCGACGATAGAGTTGACGCCAAAGCCGAGGAAGGATTTTCCAAGTTCCAACACACCTTGTTCGATGTACGTCGTCCCGGTATAACTGTTAGCGTCAATCCCGGAGAAAACCAGATTGCCCGCGCTAAATTTGTAAAGCCCGTTCGTTCCGCTGATCGCCGAAGAAACAATCAATCGGCCATTGACGGCGAACGTGACCTGATTTTTCAACGTCAACTGCAACGATGAACCAATGGTGTTCGTTGTATTGACGGCATTAGTCACACTACCGGCGAGATTCAGGCTTGTACCGGATCCGATGCCTCCAACATTGAAGCCTGTGCCCGTAAAGTTAATTACATCGATGGATAATCCCGCGATGTCGTTCGTACTATGACTTGCGGCGCCGGAAGGAAACGTCAGAGTAACCGTGCCCTCATTCGTACTGGGCACGCCACCGGCCGACCAGTTTCCCGATTTGCTCCACAGCGCATCAATGGAGCCTGACCATGTGTGCGACGCCCCATTCGATGACTGAATAATGACAGCAACAGCGCACACCACCATGCAACGCGCCAATACCCGGCTCTTTTTAAATAACCTCATAGTTGTTTCGGTCGTTGCGGGAGGGGCGGACCCGGTTACGATTTTTGGAGATTGATCTGTCCCATCGGCCTATCCGACAGTTCAGAATCTATCTCTCGTCTTATGCACAGTGTGAGGATTCCCCGTGTCGCCAACAATACGACTTAGGACGTAGATGAAGACGGAGGTCGCAGTGGCATCGGAAAAGAAATGGCCGCTTTGGGACGTTTAGGACCTGTAAGCAGTCTTTTCGTTCCACAGCCAAGTTCGAAACAATGTTTTTCGGTGGCGAAAAATGACCATTGGAGTTCCAAAGCCCCCTTTTTTGTCCCGAAAAACCATCGTCGGAACTCCGAAGCACTCATTTTGGCTTCAAAAAAGTGCCTTCGGAAGTCCGAAGCACCCGTTTCGGCCGTAAAAAACTACCTTCGGAAGTCCGAAGCATGTTTTT
>CBHWET010000051.1:0-18438 GCA_966112985.1 uncultured bacterium
CGCGGCGGCAAGGAGGCAATTCATTCAAACATGCTGATTGCGGACGTCATGGTCAGCGCAGCAAAGAAACAATTACCGAATTTTCCTCAGCACGCCATCCAGGTCGTTCCAACAACAGACCGCGAAGCAATTCCTGTTTTGTTGTCGCTCACGCAATACGTTGATCTCTGCATGCCACGCGGTGGCGAAAGTCTCATTCGCGCCGTGGCGGAATGTTCAAAAGTTCCTGTCATCAAACATTACAAAGGTGTTTGTCATGTTTATGTGGATGCCGAGGCTGACTTGAAAATGGCGGAAGAGATCGTGATGAACGCAAAGGTCCAGCGTCCCGCCGTTTGCAATGCCGCCGAGACGTTGCTGGTGAACAAGGCAATTGCCGACAAATTTCTCCCGGCGATTTCGGCGAAGCTGTTCGACAAGAACGTAGAGTTGCGTGTCGATGATGCGACGCGCGCAGTTGTGAAACCGAAGGATGCGTCCAAACTGAAAGCAGCAACTGACGCCGATTACTTTACGGAGTACAACGATTACGTTCTAAACGTTCGAGTCGTGCCCGACGTAAAAGCGGCAATTGATCATATCAATCATTACGGCTCCGCACATTCCGACAGCATCATCACGCGCAACGAGAAGCATGCGAAACAGTTTCTGGCCGAAGTCGATTCAGCCGCGGTGTATTGGAACGCTTCCACGCGGTTCACCGATGGCGGCGAATTCGGCATGGGTGCCGAAATTGGAATCAGCACCGACAAAATTGGCGCGCGTGGTCCGATGGGCCTCGATGAATTAACCACCTACAAATGGCTCGGGATCGGCACAGGTCAGATACGCGGCTGATCCAGAGAGCACTGAACACAGCTCAGTGCGCCGAAGCTACCCGTGGATAATCAAATAGCCTGCAAGAGCAATCAGCCCCGCGATCATTACCGGGAAAACGGCGCTAAGCGTTGATCGGAAGCCAGCCGGGCGAAAGTCACCTGTCTCGTTCATCTGCACATTGCCCGTTACATTATCCATCAGCACGGCGAGCTTTGGATTGTGAGAATCATAGAAGACGGTTTCGAGGCGATCGTCTTCGAGACGTTCTGGCTCGTGAGTCTTCGCGACAGCCTGACGTCGCTCGCCAAGGATATCCGTGAACTCAAAAGTCAGTTTATAAACGGTCTTTTTGTTAACCGAAGTATTCGTCGCTTCTTTTGTCCGCAGTTTCGCCTGTGCAATCTCGCCGCGCCGCAGTAGCCGGACATTTTGCACTCCAGCCCAAAGCATGGGCACCAGCACCGCTAAGCCAAATAGCGGAAATATAATTACCAAAATGACAAACGGCCCGAACACATTGCGTCGCATTCCGGGAATCCGAGAAATCTCCGGATGCCCGGCGGGAAATTCGACATTCGTGTGATCGCCAATCTTTTGGCCTGATTCTCCGGTTTGAAACGAACTTCCCGTATACGATTTACCTGCGGTTGCGAACGAGTATTTATATTGGTAAATCGGCGTGCCACGGCGCCCCTTGCCCTCGGTAGCCCTGGTTTTTTTAATTTCTGTGATCGTAGCTTCGGCACGATCCAGGGAACCATGGAAATAGAGCCACGAGCTGAAGTCGCCTGCTGGCAGAAACAAAACCACAAATACCAGCCCGAAGGCGGAGAATATCCAACCAAACAAGGCGAGTGGACCTCCGAGCAATGCGCACAGCCAGGTTGAAGGGGGCATGCGGCGCGGGCGATGACCAACGGGCATCGAGAGATTCATGAGAAAACTTTCCTGTTAATGCGGATAGCCGAAGTGTGCACGCCATGGAGGAACCGTCAATGTCCCAGTGGTAAACTTGTCAGAAGTACGGTTTTCGACCAAAATGGGACTGTGCAGACGATTGCCGATCGACTTACGGCATAGAACGCACGCTAAAAACTTATTCATGGCATCGGACCAACATTCAACGGGAGCGTCGCCTGCGCCCGCAATTGATCTACAAACGGCGCGGTCCAATGCGCAGTTCGTTCGCGAACGCCTCCCTGCGAACGGGCTGTTCTCCGGTCAGGACTGGCGCATTTCTCCTGCTCCATTTGCACTCGGAGAAAAGCTGGCGAAGGAATTGGATTCGCTCGGCCGTGTGCTGTTGCAGTTTAATCGCGCGGTCAATCTGCTCTATCGAAAAAGTATCGAAGGCAAACAGCCGGACTGGGTCGCCCGCTGGTTGGATCAGGGCAAGCCGGCTGAGTTAATTGAACTCCAGCGTTCAGCCGCACTGAAGAGCGATGTGCCGCGGGTGATTCGACCGGACATTCTGCTGACGGATGGTGGTTTTAGCATTACCGAACTGGACAGCGTTCCCGGTGGTATTGGTCTCACGGCATGGTTGAACAAGACGTATTCCGAACTTAATCCTGGCGCATCGATCGTCGGCGGCGGTGATGGAATGATTAACAATTTCGGCAACATCTTTGGCGATGCACCTTGCGTGCATATCGTCGTTTCCGAAGAAGCGGCGACTTATCGGCCAGAAATGGAGTGGATGGCGGGACAGCTCGGCAAACGGTTTAAAGTGGAAGGTGCAACGGCGTGTGAGTTCAATGATGGAGACGCAGTCTATCGGTTTTTTGAGTTGTTCGACCTGAAGAACGTCCCGTGCGCAGGAAAGATGTTTAGTGCCGCTACGGAAAAGAAGATTCGCGTCACGCCTCCGCCGAAACCAATCTTTGAAGAGAAACTTTTATTCGCGCTGCTATGGAATCGAAATCTGCGCAGCTTCTGGCGGCAAGAACTGGGCGAAAGCTTTCTCGATCGCCTGCAGAAGATTATTCCATACACATGGCTCGTTGACCCGGCTCCCCTGCCGCCGCACGGCGCGATTCCTGGGCTGGACCTGACGGATTGGCAGCAGCTCAAAACGTTATCGCAACGTGAGCGTGAGTTAATCCTGAAGATCTCCGGATACTCCGAGAAGGCATGGGGTTCACGTGGCGTTTATCTCGGCAGCGACTTGTCGACGCCGGAATGGAGCGCGGCAGTGGACGAGGCGATCGGAAGCTTTAGTTGCTCGCCATACGTGCTGCAGAAATTTCACAAAACAAAAATTGTTGAAGCCAAGTGGTTTGATTTTGAGAAGGATCAACTGGTCCCGATGCAATCACGCGTCCGTCTGTGTCCGTACTATTTCGTCATTGGCGAAGGCGATGCCGCACGAGCGCATCTTTCGGGGGTACTCGCGACGATTTGCCCCGCGGATAAGAAGATTATTCACGGCATGCGCGATGCGATTCTCGCTCCTTGTTCGATATGATGTTGTTGGGGGAAATAACGGCTTCGCAGAACCCGCTTGGGTTATTTGAATACGCGTTTCTGGCCGCGAGTTCGTTGTTTGTCATCATCGATCCGATTTCCGCGGTCCCAACGTTTCTTGCGATGACACCTTCGGATTCGCCGCAAGCGAGGGCGCGGATGGCACGACTCGCTTGTATGGTCGCGGCGAGCGTGTTGCTGGCGTTTGCGTATCTTGGCAAGTGGATCTTCTCGTTGCTCGGAATAACCATCACCGCATTTCAAATGGCTGGAAGCGTTGTCCTGATGCTCGTTGCCCTGGACATGCTGCGTGCCCGGCGATCGCCGGTTCAGGAAACGCGTGAGGAAAAAGCGGCCGGCGTTGCCAAGGAAGACATTGCCATTACACCGCTGGCAGTTCCGATCCTCGTCGGACCGGGCGCAATTTCGACCGCCATTTTGCTGCATAACAAAGCCGCCAATTTTCAACAGCACGTCATGCTGGTGTTCTGCATCGTTGGAGTTGCTGCGATCTGTTATTTTATCCTGGCGATTTCCGCTCGCGGCGCCAAATGGCTCAGTCCGATTGCGCTGCGACTGACGGAACGCCTTATGGGCTTGTTATTAGCGGCGATCGCGATGCAATTTCTCGTCAACGCCTTGAAGGACCTGAAAATTGTCAGTCCGTAAAACCTTTTTTAAAGTTCTTGCGGCAGCGCGGAGCCGTGTTGTTTAATTAAACGATTCCCAAGCGACCGCGTATGAGTTCGATGCTAAACCGTTCCGTCTCCAAAACCGACGCTCCCGCTTTATTTGCCGAAGCCAAGAACTGCACCCTCCGTTACGATTTCCACGGGGCAGCCGAAATTCTCGAGCGCGTCCGCAAGCTCGAGCCGACGAATGACAAGGTTCTCGTCGAACTCGGGTCCGCGTACGCGAAGTCCTACGATTTCGAGTCGGCACATAAATATTTCGAAGAAGCCATCCGTATATCCAACATGAAAGCCGAAGCCATCAACGGCGTCGGCCATGCATGGCTCGAGGTGCGCAATTTTGAGGTCGCAAAAACCTACTTTGACCGTTTGTTAAAGGAACAAAAGATTCCGCTCATCGCTTTCATTCGCCTCACCGAGCTTTACATCCGCATGCGCAAGCTCGATGAAGCGATGCATCTGACGCAGTGGGGCCTCGAAATCTATAGAAGCCATGAAGCGATTTGGCTCGCGCGCGGGAAGGTTCACCGTCAACGCAAAGAATTCAAAGAAGCGGAACGCCTGCTGCGCAACATAACCGTCAAACCGGACTGTGATCCACAGGTCCGGGCAGCCGCATGGTATGAACTCGGAGCCTTGTATGATCAACAGGCGCAGTATCACGAAGCAATGAGTTGCTTCGTGGAGGCGAAGAAGATCATGAACCAAACCGCGGCAGCGTGTTTGAAGATTTTACGGCACAAACAGAAGAACATGCGGGACATGTCCGAGATGGTGAATGAAGCCATGGTGCAACGCTGGCGTAAATCCGCGGAAACCGAGCTTCAGCCATCGCGCCGATTGGCGTTACTCGGTGGACACGCACGCTCCGGAACAACTTTGCTGGAATACATCGTTGAAGCGCATCCGAATGTCATCGCCGCGGAAGAAACGATGATTTTCCACAACGTGGCGTATTATCCGATTGGACGCGCGATTTCAGCGAATAGCTCTTTCAAGTCGGCAATTGAGTGGATGTCACCCCGGATACTTCGGCAGATTCGTACGGATTATTTCCGCGGGATGGAGTCATACCTTGGCCAACCAATCGGCGACCGGTTGTTGCTCGATAAAAATCCGGCGAACACGTTCGACATTCCATCCTTGGTTCGAATCTTTCCAGAAATGAAATTCCTGATCGCGCTCCGGGATCCGCGCGACGTTTGTATCAGTTGTTTCACGCAACCAGTGCCGATTATTCCTGACACCTCCTCATGGCTCAGTCTCGAAGGCACGATTCAACATTTCACTTACATCATGGGGATTTGGACCGCCTGGAAAAAAGCGATTGGCGATCATGCGATCGAAGTGCGTTATGAAGACATGGTCGAGAATCTCGAACCGGTCGCCCGTCGAACATTGGATTTCCTTGGACTGCCTTGGAATGATCGCGTGCTGAAGTTCAACGAACATGCAAGCACCAAAATCGTGAAGTCACCGACCTTCGCAGAAGTCACGAAACCCATTTTCAAGACGGCAGTTGGCCGTTGGCAAAATTACCGGAGTTACTTCGAACCCCATCTGGCGAAGCTTGAGCCGTTCATCAAAGAGTTCGGATACGAATTGTAACGGCTATCGTCGGCCGTCGTACCACGGTTGGCAGAGAGCCTTGTCGCGTTGAGTTTTGCGCGGAGCGAGTACGGCGCGAAAGAAGAACCGGAGCAACTCACGTCCTGAATAAAGTTTCACTTTGCGCGCAGAGGTAATCAGCGGATGTCGCGAAAGAATTTTCATTTTCAATCGACGGCGTTTCGCCAGTGCCTTCAATCGATTACTCAGATCCAGTTCTTCAGCGACATACAAATCATTGCTAAAACCGCCAATCTCCTGGAAAGCATTCCGTTCACAGAAAATAAAGGAACCGGCTGCCCATTTCTGCACACGACTGATGACATTCCAAAGCATGTTACCAATGTTGGCCATAGGGTAATAGCCATCGAGACGGACCGTGCTTCCACCGCCAATGAATCGTTTCGTGCCAATTGTTGCCGCAACGTCAGCGAAAAGCTCGGGACTTGGATTTGAGTCGGCGTCCACAAAGACCAGCCAATCTCCAGTAGCCGCGCTCGCGCCACAGTTTCGTGCGCGGCCAATTTGGTTAATCGGTTCAAAAACGACTTTGGCGCCCTCAGCTTCAGCGATGGCAGCGGTTCGGTCCGTCGAGTTGTTATTGCAGACGATGAGTTCGGTTTGCCAGCCAAGTTGATGGAAGGCGGCCATTGCGGCTTTGATGCTGCGCAATGATTGGCCAAGCAGCTTCTCTTCATTGAATGCGGGAACGACGACCGAAATTTTCACTGAAGAAATTGTCGTCGCCCGGGGACGGCTTGTCTATTCCGGAACCATAGAGGATCGGCTCTCGATTCCGGCGAAAGCCCTGCTTCATGTGAACTTAAGGTGAGCCGTGAATAATGACTCCCATGGACTGCGGTTCAATGCTATCCTTTGCCTCACGATTCATGCGACTACTCGTTGTTGAAGACGAAGAGGATTTGCGGAAAGGCCTTGAACAGGCACTTCGCGAAGAAGGTTACGCTGTTGACGCAGCTCCCGACGGCAAAGAAGGTTTATACAAAGCCGAACAATGGGATTACGACGCCATTGTCCTCGATGTTATGCTTCCCGAAATGGACGGATGGGAACTCTTGAGCCGTCTTCGGAAAAAGAAAAAGACACCTGTGCTCATGCTTACCGCACGCGATGGCGTGCGCGATCGCGTCAAAGGTCTTGATCTGGGAGCCGATGATTATCTCGTTAAACCATTCAACCTCGCCGAGTTGATTGCTCGTGTCCGGGCGTTGATCCGACGATCGGCTGGAGCGCCGAATCCTGTGTTAAACATCGATTCCATCAGCATCGATACTGCAGCGCGCAGCGTGTCGGTTGATTCCGAATCTATTCCTTTAACCGCGCGGGAATATGCGTTGATCGAATACCTTGCAACACGTCGCGGTAAGGTTGTGAGCCGGACCGAACTATACGATCACCTCTTCTCCGAGGAAGACGAGTCTTACTCCAACCTTCTCGATGTCCACGTCTGCAATGTCCGCAAAAAGATCGGCAAAGATTTCATCCAAACGCGCCGCGGACATGGCTACGTCATCGAGTAAGGATTGTCATGCTGCACAAATCAATTCGATGGCGGATACAGGCATGGCATGGCTTCCTGCTCGTGTGCCTCGTCAGCGGATTAATTGCGGCATTTTACGCCTACGAACATCGTCGCCGGTTCAGCGATCTGGATGGTCAATTGCGCGAAGCAGCGCAGATGTTACTGCCGCAAGTGGGCCGCCATGGCCCCCGGCCCGGTGAATCGCTTGACAACGACCGTCGTCCACCGGAACGAAACAAACGAATCGAAAATGACGACGGATCTCAACTGCCGCCTGCTGGCCGCGTGCAAGGGCTCCCTGAACGTGAAGTCGCACGTTTTGTTGCGAACGGCTTTTACTACGCAGGCTGGTCGGAAGATGGAAACATCGTATTGCAATCCGCCAATGCTCCCAAATCTCTGGAGCACCCGTGGACGTCCAACAAACAACCACGCCCGACATTTCGAACGACCGCTGAGAGTCGCGAGTTCATGGTTCCCATGCCGCGCGGCGAAGCAGTCCTCGTCGGCGCTCCGACCGCAGCTATTTATCAAGACCTGCATCGCCTTGCCTTTGAGTTGGTTCTGATTGGCCTGGTTGTCGTTGGTGCAGCCATGGCGGTTGGCTGGCGGGCAGCCGGTCTCGCACTTCAACCCATTAAGGAAATCAGCGAAACGGCGGAGAAGATTTGTGCCGGCGATATTTCCCGGCGTATCAATGTTTCAGAAACGGAAAGCGAACTCGGCGAGTTGGCCAAAGTTCTCAATCGCAGCTTCGAAAAGCTCGAACGCATTATTAACGAACAGCTGCGATTTACCGCCGATGCTTCACATGAATTGCGCACGCCCATTGCCGTGCTGATCACACAGATTCAACTGGCTCTCTCACGCGACCGCACCGCGCCCGAATATAAACAAACATTGGAGACCTGCGAACGCGCCGCGGAACGATTGCGTTTGCTGGTGAATCAGTTGATCGAACTGGCGCGAGTTGATGCCGGTGACGCTTCGCTGGTGTGGGAGAGGTGCGATCTGGGACGCGTCGCCCGTGATGCAGTTGAATTTATTGACCCACTCGCAAAAAAGAAAAATGTGACATTGCGCCATTCGATCCAATCCGTTCGAGCCAAAGGCGACGTAATGAAACTCGGCCAGGTGCTGATCAACCTGTTGAACAATGCTGTTCACCACAATGCTGATGGCATTGAAGTCTGTCTCTCGGTTCAACAGAAAGAAAATAAGGCGATCATCCGTGTCGCGGATAATGGCGCCGGCATTCCGGCAGATGCATTGCCACATCTCTTCGACCGGTTCTATCGCGTCGACAAATCACGTGCACGTGGCAAAGGCAACAGTGGACTCGGACTTGCGATCTGCAAGGCCATCGTCGATGGCCACGGCGGTACTATCCGGGCTGAAAGTGAGCCCGGCAAAGGAGCGGAGTTCGTTATCGAGTTGCCGGCGTATCCAGAAAAGAACAATTAGAGCCCAAGGTGCTTTAACACTTGAAAGTAAATGTCATGCCCAAAGTCGTTCGGGTGATTGATATTGTTCGCCAATACGTCCTCCGGTTTCTTTTTAGAACAAAGTGTGACCCAATTGGTATACACATCAGCAAAAGCACAATTTTTATCCCGCGCCACCCGCTCTGTCGCCCGTGCATACGCTTCCATGTTGTGAGAGCCGTAGTGCCACTTTGGATTCGGTGGAAACGCGGAATAGAGAATAACTTCGGCTCCCGTCTCTTTCCGAATGCGATCAATGATCGTCGCAAGATTGTTTGTGAAGCTCGGCAATGATACCCCGAAACCGGCTATGTTGTGATCGTTCATTCCAAACCCGAGCAAGACCACGTCCGGATTCTCTTTCAAAACTTTCTCCGATAGCCGGGCTAATCCCTGCACCGTCGAATCTCCGCCGGTCGCGCCGTTCACCGCAGTGACCTTTGCCTTCACATACTTGTGCTGCAGGTAATCGCTCCAACGCTTCCAAAAAACCAGATCCGGTTTTGTGGCATCACCGCCTGCCGTGATGCTGTCACCGAACGCAACAATCTTCACATTGTCACCGCGCTGTAACTTCGCAGCCGTTTTCGGCAGGAATTGTGTTTGTGTGGATTGATGCGGCCAATCGATCTTCGCTTTGCTGCGATAGTCAATAAACGCGAAGAACTTACTGTTTCCGAATCCCGGGAATTTGCTGTGGTCGAAATCTTCAACACCGAAAAGCATGTTGGTGCGAAAATCAGGAATGCGCGAGCTGGCAGTACGGCGGATCTCACCACGTTCATAATCGACGACGAAGTCAATGCCCTCGTCATAGACAACCGTCTCCGGCAAACCTGGGAGATACGTGCTGCGCACTTGAAGATATTTAGGACTAATGGGGACGAACGCGAGGCGGGCCGGTATCTCGCCAATGAGAACGACCGATTCCCCCTTCCTTCTGCTTTGTTCGTGTGAACTCTGCAATGTCGAGCAGCCAGTCACAGCCAGGAAAACGAAAATGCAAATCGTGAAAGCAAACATGATACGCGGCTTCATCGCCGAACTGACGGTCAGCCGCCAATTTCATTCAAATAATTACGACCCGACGATCGGTGTTCATGTCGTCTTAATGTTCGCTTCGTATGATGTAATCTAATGAATTTGGCGCCACTTACGAATGCAATTGCTCTCGTCGTGACTAACAATACCGCGCCTGTTACTCTCACCGATACGAATGTCGGCAGTGCCCAGAAGTTGTAACGCATCCTCGATCGGACCCATAACTGATGAAAGAATGGTTTTTATTTTCGTCGCGAGTGTGGGCCGCAGTTCTTGCTTTCGTAGGCATCTGTTGCTCTTTTACCTCGTCGAGCAACGCCGCGAACCTCCGTATGGAGATTTTGCCCCAGTACCGCGCAAAGCCACTCCCCTTTGCAAAATTGTCACTGACAAACGCCTTCAAGCAACAGTTCTCCGTTACACGTCTCGACATGTTACTCTCGGATCTTGCCCTCCATCGCAAAGGTGGCGACTGGATTGAGAACACAAATTGGCAGGCATATCTAAGTGTTGGCGAAAAGCGAATGAGTTTCGACGCCGCGGGGTTGCCGCGAGGAGAATATGATGCACTACGCTTTCATGTAGGACTCCGGCCAGAGATCAACCACGCGAAAACGACAGAATATCCGGCGCAACATCCGTTGAATCCTAATGTGAACGGAATGTATTGGGGTTGGGTAGGTGGCTACGTCTTTTTCGCGATTGAAGGCAATTGGGATTCCAACGGCAAAGTCAGTGGTTATTCCTACCACATTGGCAACGATCCCCAACTGATGACGGTGCAACTGCCGATATCCTTGTCTGCCGATGCGAACCAGACGATCGACATCACGTTGAATCTTAACGAGCTATTTGATGAGAAATTTAGCGAAAGCAACTCCTCGACCCACTCGCGCAAGGGTGACGCACTTGCTGCGCATTGGAAGAAAAACATCGAAACCGCTTTCCACGTGGTAAAGACGCGTTCTACCGGGTCCCAGATTGTTTCCGCGGATGAGGACACTCGCCCAAAACAAGCCACAGCACTGACCACAACTCATCCCTATCGCTTTACTTTTTCGTCGCAGTTCCCAATGCCCGAACTGCCGCGCGACAATCCGTTAACGGATGAAGGCGTTGAACTCGGTCGCCAGTTGTTCTTCGATAAGATTCTCTCGATTAATGAAAAACAATCCTGCGCCTCCTGTCACGATCCTGCGCAAGGATTCACCGATTCACCAAAACGGTTCAGCATCGGTGCAGAAGGTGAAGCAGGCACCCGCAACGCCATGCCGCTATTCAATCTCGCATGGAAAAAAACCTTTTTCTGGGACGGTCGCGCTGCCAGCGTGCGCGAGCAGGTCCTGCAACCGATCCAGAATCCGATCGAAATGCACGAGACGTTATCAAATGTTGTAGCAAAGCTCGAACGGGCTCCGGGATATAAGTCGGCGTTCGAGCGCGCCTTTGGTACAACCGAAATCTCCAGCGAACGCATTGCGAAAGCCCTTGAGCAGTTTGTACTCACACAACTTTCGTATGATTCCAAATTTGATCGCGCTGTTGATGGAAAGGCGGAATTAACCGACGAAGAAAAACGCGGTTTCCAGCTGTTCATCACCGAATACGATCCACGACACGAGCAATTTGGAGCCGATTGCTTCCATTGTCATGGTGGTTCACTTTTTCAAAGCCAAACATTCGGCAACAATGGCCTCGATGGCGAATTCAAGGATTTAGGACGTTATCTCGTCACAACCAACGACGCCGACAAAGGGAGATTTTCCGTTCCGTCGTTACGCAACGTTGAACTTACTGCACCTTACATGCACGACGGCCGATTCAAGACATTGGAAGAAGTAATTGAACATTATGCGACCGGCGTGAAGCGTTCTCCCACACTGGATCCAAACATTGCGAAGCATCCCGACGGTGGGGTTCCCCTGAATGCTGCGGATAAGAAGGCCTTGGTGGCTTTTCTTAAAACGCTGACCGACGAACGTTTTCGCCATTAACAATCTTCCGCAGTTGGTTAGGCAATTTCGACGATTTAGATCGTCATTTTTCTCCACCGCCGTGACGTATATCGCGGGCTTCGTACAGGTAAACAACTTCCTCCGCAATATTCGTGGCGTGATCGGCAATCCGCTCCAAAGCTTTCGAAACAACCATCAGGTTTAAACAGCGTGTGATCGTTGCAGGATTTTCGATCATGAAGCTCGAAAGTTCGCGATGGAACTGTTTGTTGATTTCATCGACCTCCTTGTCGCGTTTTATGATCTCGATCGCTTTTTCCGGCTGTTTATTCACGAATGAATCAAGGCAGACCTTGAGCATCTCAAGAGCAATTTGAGCCATGCGTGGAATATCGACATACGGCTTTAACTGGGGCTCTGTGTTCAACTCCAGAGAACGTCGCGCAATTTTGCATGCCTCGTCACCAATGCGCTCCAAGTTCTGTGAAATCTTCATTGCGACGGTGATAAACCGAAGGTCCGTGGCGAGAGGCGCCTTTGACAGGAGATGAATGGCAACGTCATCGACCTCGATTTCGAATTTGTCGATGACATCGTCATTTTCTTTGACGGAGCGCGCGAGGTCGTCATTGCGTTCTATGAGTGAGCGCACCGCGTCATTGAGCGCACGCTCAGAGTACCCGCCCATCGTCAGCAATTTTTCTTTGAGCTCAGAGATTTCAAAATCGAGGTGTCGCATCATAAATAAAGATCAACCGAACTTCCCAGTGACATAATCTTCGGTCTGACGTTTGGAAGGATTGGTGAAGATCTTTGCGGTAGCATCAAACTCAACCAATTCGCCGAGATAGAAGAAAGCCGTGTAGTCGGAAATACGCGCCGCCTGCTGCATATTGTGAGTGACGATAACGATCGTGAAATCGCGTTTTAATTCGAGGATCAGCTCCTCAATCTTCGATGTAGCGATTGGATCGAGTGCGGATGCAGGTTCGTCCATCAGGATGATTTCAGGACGGATGGCGATCGCGCGCGCGATACAAAGGCGTTGTTGCTGTCCACCAGATAAACCGAGCGCGCTACTGTGAAGACGGTCTTTCACTTCATCCCACAGCGCTGCCTCGCGCAGACTTCGCTCGATACGTCCCTCCAGTTCGGAAGTAGATTTAATCCCCTGCAAACGCAAGCCGTAGGCGATGTTCTCAAAGATGGATTTGGGAAACGGATTTGAACGCTGGAAAACCATGCCGACGCGTTTTCGGAGTTCAATGACGTCCACTTCACGATCGTAGATGTCCTGCCCGCCGATCTTTATAAGGCCGTCGATGCGAACGTTGTCGATCAAATCGTTCATCCGGTTAAAACACCGGAGGAATGTGGATTTACCACAGCCTGAGGGACCGATGAACGCTGTGACCACTTTTTCACCGAGCGTGAGGCTGATGTTTTTCAACGCCTGACTACGGCCGTAAAACAACGAGAGATTTTGCACGTCGATAAAAGGACGGAGCGTAACACCGCGACCGTTCGACTGAGGCAGAGTGTTATGGATTCGGGGTTCGGACATAACGACAGTCATATCATTGCAGCATTCGCATCTTCTTCCGCATATGTGACCGCACCAATACGGCCACGATGTTCAACGAGAATGTCAGGATCAGCAAAGTTAACACTGTGGCGTATAGAATTGGCCGCGTCTGCTCGATGTTCGGCGATTGGGTTGAGAGCACAAAGATGTGGTAACCCAGGTCCATAAATTGATCGTTCACCGAGTGTGGGAGCGACGCCATATAGTAAGCGGCCCCGGTAAAGAGAATCGGCGCAACCTCGCCGGCAGCCCGCCCGATCGCGAGGATCGCGCCGGTCATGATTCCCGGCAATGCCTGCGGCAGGACGATTTTAACGATCGTCTCGAGCTTGGTCGCGCCAAGAGCGAGACTCGCCTCGCGCAAACCTTGTGGGATGGCTTTCAACGATTCTTCCGTCGCCACAATCACCACTGGCAGTGTCATGACAGCCAACGTGAGTGAGGCCCAAACAATCGCCGGTTTGCCCCAGACAGGATTTGCATCATTCGCATGGAACAAGGCATCCATGTTGTGCCCGAGGAAATTAATAAAGAACCCGAGACCAAACAGACCGAAGACAATAGAGGGCACCCCGGCAAGGTTGCTTACGGCTCCACGAATGATTCGCGTGAAGACAGAAGTGCTGTGCGCGTATTCCGTAAGGTAAACCGCAGTAATCACACCAATTGGGACGACAAAAATCGTCATTAGCATTACACGTGCTGTTGTGCCGAAGATCATTGGCAACACGCCGGCATTTGCCACGCTGAACATGTCACGCTCCGTTCCGCCGGTGACGAACCGCCAGGAAAAATATCCCCAACCGTTATAAGCAATGTTGCCGAGAATAATCAGGAGGATGGCAACGATCAGCCACGTCGCCAGGCCTGTCAGGCTGGCTCCAAAAAATGAAACATAATCGAACCTCTTGCGGCGAAGATCGATGGTTGCCGGTTGAGTTGCGTTCATCGTTTACCCTCCAGGCGCCGTTTCACACGATGCATGATCAACTCACCCGCAAAATTCGAAATAAACGTAACCACAAATAGGAACACCCCAATCAAAAACAGCATACGATAGTGAGGTCCGCCAAAAACCGTTTCCGCCAACTCGGCGGCAATTGTCGCGGTGATGCTGCGTGTCGAATCGAAAATGTCCATCGACATGATGCTCGCGTTCCCACTGGCCATAAGCACAATCATTGTCTCGCCCACAGCCCGACCGAAGCCGAGCACCACGGCGGCAAAAACGCCCGGCATCGCTGCGGGTAAAATTACTTTCCACGCCGCCTGCCACTTCGTTGATCCCACCGCCAGCGCTGCCTGCATGTAGCTGCGCGGCACGCTGGTCAGGGCATCTTCAGCAATCGAGAAAACCACGGGAATAATCGCGAGCCCAAGCGCCAAGCCGGCGTTGAAAGCGTTGAGACGTGATTGATAATGAAACATGCCCTGAAGGAAACTCGCCATGACGATCAATGCAAAAAAACCGAGCACGACCGAAGGAATACCCGAAAGCAATTCAATTGTCGGCTTTACGATCTCCTTGAAACGCGGTGAAGCAAGTTGTGACACGTAAAGGGCCGCGCCGAGTGCGAGCGGCACGGAAAACAACAGAGCGACCAACGTGACTTTCAAACTTCCGATGACGAGCGGGATGATATTGAACTTTTTAATCTGGGATACCGGTTGCCAGATATAAACCGGCCGATCGTAACCGGTCCACTGGTGAGGCTTGAGGAGATAGCGCCATTGAACAGTGTTGATGTTCGCGTCTTTGTCGTCGGGAACCTCTTTCGCACCTTCTTCACGAACCTCCATCAGGAGTTTCAACGTTTCACGATCCTTGCTTTTGAACTCCTCAGGAGTGAGCCCGAGGTATTCCCGAAGTTTCTCTGGCGACAGTTTGTCTATCTCACTCGCCGGAATAATCTTTTGAACGAGGGAACTGTCAGCCTTGCCAAGAACAATCGGCAACGCTTCCCGCGTAACGAACAGGAAAATCAGGAACACCATCAAAATCGCGGAAAGCGAAATTAGAAAGATGAACTTCTCAACAATCCACTCCAACGGCCGCGCCTTGTGGCCGCGGGACAGGCCCATCCATCCGATACTACGTTTTTCTTTCGCGTGCTCCATCTAGAATAGTGAACGCGGACGAGAATGCACATCCCGTCCGCGGTGGGTTTTTGTTTTCAAGGAACTGATAAACAAATTATTTTTCGCGGAGTTTGTCGGGCAAGGGATAGTAGCCGACGTCTTTCACGATCTTCTGCCCCTCATCGCTACGAATCCAATTCAAGTAAGCAGCGACTTCGCCTTTATCGAGGGCTGGATTGACGTAGTTATAGAGATAACGCCAGATCGGATATGTCTGACCAACGACGGTTTCTTCATTGGGGAGAACAGCTTTTGAGTCCGCATCCTTTTTCACGCCAATCGCACGAGCCCCTTGACCATAAGCGGCGCCACCGTAGCCGATGCCATTCTTATCTTTCTCGACTGCCTGCAGAAGAGCTGCCGTCCCGGGCATCGTTTGTGCCGAGGCCGCGAAATCCTTTCCTTTCAGAACGTGTTCCTTAAAGAATTCGTATGTGCCAGAGCTGTTTTCACGGCTATACACCGTGATCGGTGCGTCGTTGCCGCCGACGTCCTTCCAATTCTTTATCCGACCGGTAAATATGCCTTCGAGTTGTTCCAGGCTCAGCTCTTTGATCGCGTTGTCGTTGTGAACGTAAACCGACAAACCGTCGATCGCGACCTTGTACTCGCGCGGACGTTTTGCGAATGCCTTCACGCAAGCTTCAACTTCCTTCGCTTTGATGGGGCGGGACGCGTCTGCGATGTCGGTCGTCTGGTTTTGCAACGCAGCGAAGCCGACGCCTGAGCCGCCGCCCGTGACTTGAATCTTTGTTTCGGGATGTTTCCCCATGTAAACCTCGGCCCATTTTTGCGCGAGGATCACAAGGGTATCGGAACCTTTGACCGTGATGTTGCCCGCGTGAACGGAAGCGCATAGCGCGAGTGCTGCGGCAGAAAGTGTCAGTTTTTTGAACATCGTTTTCATAGAGGACTGTAGTGAATGATTATTAAGAGTGTTTTACGGTCGTGTTACGTTTGTGTGACTTTAAGTTTTAGAAACTCCACAGGAGATCCACGAAGATTCGGTCCTGATTGTTGGGTGTCTTTGGGGCGTTGTTGATCTGTTCGGTATTCATATAGCGAATATTGATGAAGAAGGGTTCGTACATGTGATACGAGGCCACAACCTGGTGCCCACGAACGTCAGTGCCACCCTTCGCACCGAAGCCAAAATCGTCGTCATTCAAACCGTGCCAGGTGGAAGCCGATTCAATATTTTTGAAGTTGTACGATAACTGCCAATTGCCCTTGTGTTTATTGCTGCCGAAGGTGATGCCGACGTTATAACCCTCGTTGAAATGTTTCGCGGCAGGATTGTTCACGTACTCCGCACCGACCGTGATTGGGAATTCACCATTGAACCGCGGGAATGATTCGAGCGCATACGTCGCTTCAGCACGTGCGATGACAGGGTTGAAATTTTTTCCTCCGGCGCCGCTGGCGGGACTGCCGTTCTGGTTGAGAAAAGTTTCCAACGCGGCCGAAATATCCTGCTGATGCGCGAAGTTATACGCGCCCAACGCGGCACGAGTGGAGAATTGCTTTACCCACTTTGCGGTCCAATCGACCTGGTTTACGAACAGGTAAGTGTCGTTGTTTATCCCTTTCCCACTGCCGACGAAATTTTCGGCAATCACCCACTGACCCGATGTGAACGTGATGGCGTGTTTATCTTCAACTACGTTCCACGTGATTTTTTCCTGGGCGCCTTCCGGGTTGTAGTCCGGATCGAGAACCATATCGGTCATCCAGAAAAGGCCATTCATCTTGCCGATCTGAAAATCGAGCCAATCCTTTGGCGTCCAACGCGCGTAAGCCAAATCGATGAAAATGAACTTGCGGCTGGCGTCGTTGTTCAACGTCGTATTTGCTGAAAATACATTTCCGCCGAAGGACGGGCTTGCACTGTTGACCTCGCCAGAACCAAGTCGCAGACCGACTTCAAAATGATCACTGAGGTTGGCGGTGGCACCGAAACGAAGGCGGTAACGCAATCGGTGACGGTCACCCAGAAAAGATCCACCGTCGTTGTCGCCAAAAACGCCGTCATAACGTCCGCGGAAATCGCCATTAAACTTCAAAGCACTCACCCATTCAGCCATTCCGCTTTTGGCGGAGTAAGCTTTCGTGAAATCTTTATCAGCGTCCTCGCGCAGGTCGTTTGCTTCCTTTACACTGAGGATTCCTTTTTCAATCAGTTTATCAATTAACGCATCTGAGGATTGGGCGCGGGCTGTCGTGGCAACAAATCCGGCAATCGCTCCCGTCATAACGAACAGCAATATTTTTTTCATTTGGTTTTTCAAATCGAACGCGGGCCAACTTACAGAGGCGACATGGCAAACAGAGGGAGGTTAGGTAACGTTTTTGTTACGAATGCATCGGAGCAGAACATATTTTGACACGTGGGGCCGGAGAAAAAACAGCGATTAAGAGGTCGCCGCGACGAGGTATCAGGAACTTTCCGTGTTTTTTTATCAGGAAAAAAACAGCCGCAAAACTAACCGTGTTCCGCCCGTGCCACTCAATTCTAGGAATTGCAAAACGCTCTTGTTTTCAACGACTTACACACAGTTCTGCGTTTTTGAGCTGGTATAGCGGCTGCTAAAAGTAAGGAGTATGAAATGTAACTGCTGTGCCAACAATTCGGATACGCCTGCAATCGTGAAAACGGTGGAGGGTAAAATTATTGCGTGCGGATTTTTACGTTTGGGCAAGGACCATGGAAGCGGTTCCTTTGTTCCGATTGGCCGATTATTGATCGTTGCGCCATTTCCTGAAGTGACAGTGGAAGTGGCACAGCGGGACGCGAAGGATAAAACTAAATTTTGCGCGCATACGCACAAGTTGCGCAACTGGCGCTTTGCCGCGGCGGGCGGAGATAAGGTCGATGCGAACGCCGCTGAAGGCGATCTGTATCAATTCGACCAGGATCTCGCCGCGTAAGTTTCTGTGTGTTGATACGCCAGCGTCGGATTCATGCTGATCCGCCCAATGGCTGCCCAGAGGTCGTGCGTGGTGCGCGGCCTCTGGGATTCAGAATCAACAACGCTAATGGCGGCCTGGCTCGTGGCTCCAAGTGGCCCGAAAACCCTTCTTCGGCAAAAGTTCCCTTTACGCGAAA
>CBHWET010000052.1:0-18425 GCA_966112985.1 uncultured bacterium
CCTGCCAGTCAGTGGCAAATATGACGTTTACGGCTGGTTCCCGACAGTCGCGAATGTTTCGACAAACCTGCCAGTCATCATTTCCGGAACATACGGCAATGTGACATCACGCATTGATCAGACGACATCAACCGGTACATGGAAATTGTTGGCACAGGCCAAGGATTTTTCGGCCGGTAATAACAATTACGTTCAGATCGCTAACACAACCGGCGAAACGAATAAGGTCGTCGTAGCGGATGCCGTCCGCTGGGTGTTCGATGTCACAAAGAACGTTCCAGCGAATGGAAGCATGCCGGCGTGGTGGTCGAGCTTTTATTATGGAACGTCCACTGTCGATTCCGCCGGCGATACAGATCAGGATGGCTATTCTGCCAACGCCGAGTACGTCATCGGCACGATCCCAACGGATGCATCTTCGAAACTCGATATCAAGGTTCAACGATTAGGCTCAAACACGGTGCGGGCCGTTTTCTCACCGTGCCTCGTGGGCAGAACGTATGACCTCCAATACAAAAACGATCTCTCAAGCGCAACGTGGCTGACGACCCAAGGCTCTCTTGTGCTCTCCAACGGACAAGGTGTTGTAACGGCAACAAACGTCAACACGCGTGGCTTTTACCGCTTGTCGGTGACTCTGACACCGTAAGGCGTTGGAGTTCTTTACTTGATGAGACGGCGGCATTCGCCGTCCATCAACTTCAGCGCTTCGTCAATGATGTCGTCGTGAAGATCGAGAACCGGTCGTAAGCGAATGGAGCGTTCACCGCAACGCACTACAAGCAGCCCCAGTTCATAAGCACCGGTCCAGAACTGATCGCGCATCTCACGATTCGGCAAAGTAAAGGCCATCAACAATCCACGTCCGCGCACCGCACTGATAACCGAATATTTCTTGGCCATCTTCTCCAACTCGCGCAGGAAGTATTTGCCTTTCACAGCAGCGTTTTGAACCAGCTTCTCCTGTTCAATGATTCGCAGGAAATGCGTCGAACGCACGTAATCGCAGAAGTTACCACCCCACGTGGAATTGATGCGGCTCGGCAGTCGGAAGACATTGTCCTTAACTTCGTCAAAGCGCGCGCTCGAAGCCATCAAACCGCAGACCTGCGCCTTTTTTCCGAAGGTCAACAAATCGGGCGTGACACCAAAGTGTTCGCAGCACCAGTTTTTGCCGGTGATACCCATACCCGTTTGCACCTCGTCGAAAATCAGAATGATGTCGTTGTCGTCGCAAATCGTGCGCAACTTCTTCAGCCACTCACCGCGGAAGTGATTATCGCCACCTTCGCTTTGCACGGGTTCGATAATGATCGCGGCGATATCAACGCCACGTTCCTTGATGAATTGATGAATCTCCTGTTCGGCCTTCTTCTCCTTTGCAATGACATCCTTCAAACGCTCCTTCTCCGGCAAAGAGAAATCAATGTATGGAGAACTGACGCGCGGCCACGGGAACTTCGCGAAAAGCTCGATCTTTTTCGGATCCGTGTTTGTGAGGCTCATCGTGTAGCCGCTGCGGCCATGGAACGCATGGCGGAAGTGTAGAATTTCGGTGCCCCGTTCGCCGCGGCCTTCCGCGATATTCTTACGAACTTTCCAATCCATTGCCGCTTTCAAGGCGTTCTCCACAGCCATCGCACCGCCTTCAATGAAGAAGTACCGGTCGAGCTTATTCATCCCAACCACTCGCGCAAACGTGTCAACAAACGTTGCATATTGGACCGTGTAAACGTCGGAGTTCGCGACTTTGATTTTCGCCGCCTCCAGCAACTCGGCTTTTACATCCGGTCGTTGCAGATAAGGATGATTGTACCCAACCGGCGT
The DNA here is from genome assembly GCA_966112985.1 of uncultured bacterium. Lineage (GTDB taxonomy): Bacteria > Verrucomicrobiota > Verrucomicrobiia > Limisphaerales > JACDHS01 > CBHWET01. The sequence goes on from CBHWET010000052.1 coordinate 1,828, forward strand.
TGAGGCGTAGAAACTGTAAAGGTCAATCAATGTCCGGCCAGTGGGTAGATCGACGAACCGCGAACCGCGGCTTTTATCGAGATCCATGACCAGTTTGAAGCCATCGACGAGGATGTGCTTTTCCAGTTCTGAAACGACTTTATCGGCAGAAAGTCTTTTGGTTGTGTTGTTGTTTTGTTTTTTCTTTAACGGCGCTCGCGAACGCATAGCGGAGCAATGTAGTGATAATTTTTCGTCAACACAAGAACAGCGGTATGTTAAGCGTCAGACAGAAATTGCGTTCGGTACTTCCAAAAATCTTAAAAATTGTTTTGCTTGTCCGCGCTTTAGTCTGAACGTTACACGAAATTTGATGCGATGAGTGATCCCGCGATAACGCCCGAACTGGTTAAGAAACATAATCTCACCGAAGAGGAATACTCGAAGGTTAAGGAAATCCTCGGCCGCGAACCGACCTACACTGAACTCGGCATCTTTTCCGTGATGTGGAGCGAGCATTGTTCGTACAAAAACACTCGCCCACTGCTGAAGACGTTCCCGACGAAGTCGCCGAAGATTCTCGTGGGTGCCGGCGAAGAGAACGCCGGCATCATCGATATCGGTGACGGAATTGCCATCGCTTTCAAAATCGAATCCCACAACCACCCCAGCGCCGTCGAACCATTCCAGGGCGCTGCCACGGGCGTAGGCGGTATTGTGCGCGACATTTTCACGATGGGCGCCCGGCCAGTGTGCGCGGTTAATTCTCTTCGTTTCGGCGAACTTACAAATCCCGAAGTCCGGCGCCTGTTTGCTGGCGTGGTCTCTGGCATCGCGCATTACGGCAATTGTTTCGGCATCCCCACGGTTGCGGGTGAAGTGTATTTTGATAAATCGTACGAAGGTAATCCGCTCGTCAATGCATTCTGTTTAGGCGTCCTGCGCCATGAACAAATCGCGCGCGGCGCGGCTAAGGGCGTTGGCAATCCTGTGTTCTACGTCGGCCCCGCCACCGGACGCGATGGTTTGGCTGGCGCCGCTTTCGCTTCCCAGGATTTGACGGACGAATCCGCACAGCAACAGCGCGGCGCTGTTCAAGTCGGCGATCCGTTCATGGAAAAGCTTGTTTGCGAAGCCTGCCTCGAACTGCTCGCGACCGATGCTGTCGCGGGAATTCAGGACATGGGCGCCGCAGGACTCACCTGCTCCACTTGCGAAACCGCCGCTCGCGCCGGCACCGGAATTGAGATCGAATTGAACAAAGTGCCGCAACGCGCTCCCAACATGACGAGTTACGAAATCATGTTGAGCGAATCGCAGGAACGGATGCTCATCATCGTCAAAGCCGGGCGCGAAGATGAAGTAAAACGTATCTTCGACAAATGGGATCTTCCATGGGCGCAGATCGGCCACGTCACAGATACAGGCCGCATGGTCGTCAGACACAACGGCAAAGTGGTTGTCGATGTTCCAGCCAAGAAACTCGCCGACGAAGCTCCTGTTTATCATCGCGATTCGAAAGAACCCGAGTATTTCAAAGAAGTCCGCGCATTTCGCCTGGATGGTATCGCTGATACCACCAAACCGCTCGAGGCTTTGAAGACGCTCCTGGCCACGCCGACGATTGCTTCGAAGAACTGGGTTTATCGTCAATACGATCACATGGTCCGCGATGGCTCCATTATTTTGCCGGGTTCCGATGCTGCTGTCATTCGCATCAAGCAGGACTCTCTGCCGGTTCTCTCCCCTGAATTGAAAGGAAAGGTCAGTGAGTTCAAAGGTGAGAAGTACATCGCGATGACCGTTGATTGCAACGGCGCCTATGTTTATCTCGATCCATACGAAGGCGGCAAAGCCACCGTCGCCGAAGCTGCGCGCAATCTCGCGTGCTCCGGTGCAACCCCGCTCGGTTCCACCGACAATTTGAATTTCGGCAACCCGCACAATCCCGAGCTCTTTTATCAATTGAAAGAGTCCGTCCGTGGATTAGCCGAAGGCTGTCGCGCCTTCAACGCTCCGGTCACCGGCGGCAATTGCTCACTTTACAATCAAAGCCCGAACGGCCCGATTGATCCGACGCCAACCGTCTCAATGGTCGGGATCATCGAAAAGAAAGAACACATCACCACGCAATGGTTTAAGGACGAAGGCGACGTCATCATTCTTCTTGGCGATGCAGCCGATAAGAACGATCCCCTGCTCGGCCTCGGTGGTTCCGCATATCTCCAAAAGATTCACGGGAAGAAAACAGGTTCACCGCCGCGTTGTGATCTGGCAAAGGAAAAGACGTTGCATGAAACGTTGCTCGGATTGATCCACTCTGGCCTGGTCAAAAGCGCGCACGACTGCAGCGAAGGCGGACTGGCCGTTGCGATCACCGAAAGCTGCATTTCGCAAAATGTCGCTCGCGAAACGCCGCGTTTGATCGGGGCGAACATTGATCTCCTGTCGGTCTCTGACATCCGTCTCGATGCATTGCTCTTCGGCGAAAGCCAGAGTCGCATTGTGATCTCCGTGAAAGCGATCGATGCCGTGAAAGTATTGGAACGCGCGAAAATCATGGGTGTGACGGCAACGAAGATCGGAACGGTTGGCGGTAGCGAATTGAAAGTCAAAGCCACCGGCTGCGAATTTTCGGTCCGGTTATCAGAACTGCACGATCTCTGGTGGAATTCCATTCACCGCGCGATGCAGTAGAGCAGACTCTAAGAACACAATCCGTCATCGGATTGACTCCTTCGCGTATGGAGATACCACCATCTTACGAAAAAGTGAGACGACCGGCATCTCACCGTTGGGCCATTGGTATTTTTTCCGTGATGACTCTGCCCTTTGTCATCCTCATGGTTGACGTGTTCAGCGGACGGTCAGGCGCGACCCCGAAGCAATATTCCTTGATACTGGCATTTCTCTCGGTGGGGACAATCGCCTTATTTTGCCTTGTGTTGGGCGGCCGTCGTCGATGGGTCTATTACGTATCCTCTTGTTCACTCGCCGTCTGGGCCGCCCGCGCGACTTATGTATTATCGCTGCACATTTATTACTTCCTGGTTGGTGCACCGTCCGTAAGAATTCCGTACTTTCATCTCCTCCAACGTGATAAGCCATTGGCGGTTGAACAAACGGTAGCAATAGGCAGACAGATTTCATTAGCCATCGGCGTGGGGCTTTTGGTTTTGTTATTTGTTCGATTCACATTCGGACGACCAAGCCGCCATTACTTTGGATTCGTCGATGGAGAAAATTCCGCCTCGTTGCAGAGGATGCCTCAATCCTGAAAAGATTACAGTGAGCGCATATATCGCGAGTTGCGCCAAAAGTGTATAGAACTCCTTGAATTCGCCGACCGGCTTAAAGCCCGTCATCCACGCGAACATCCAAATTGCAGCATTCGTTGGGCGACCGGAACTATTGTTCTGCCAGAGATCGCGCGAATTTTGTGATGAAATTGTCCAATTCGTGCGTGCATCTCACAATTTACTCACAAAAACCTCACGCACGCCCTCATCGCGTATCTTTTCAGAACGTAAACATCCCCTGCAAACGCCGCGGACCGAAAATCGTAACGTCACAGTCAGATTCCAGGCCGCAGCATGGAAATTCGTTTCGAAAAAGCGGATGCGACCGTTCGCGCGCTCATTTTCGTAACGTTTTTACCTGCTGCGAACGTTCGCAGGTGCGTTTTTGAAACGTTTTTGCCATCTGCGATGCGTCACATGCCCATTTTTGTAACGAAAATGCGTCTGCGACACGTCGCAGGTCGGTTTTCGTAACGTTTTTACCCCCTGCGAAGCGTCGCAGGTCCATTTACGAAACGTTTTGACCTGTTGCGGAGCGTCGCAGGTCGATTTTTGAAACGAAAAAACGTCCGCGGCGCGTCGCACCTTCATTTTCGTAACGAAAATGGACCTGCGATGGACTCCGCAACTGATTTTACATAGCTGAAAATCAGCGACTTAGAAGAAATCGGACAAAAACATCCTACTTTCGCCCGTTGAGGCACAAATTGCTTCGGACAAACCGGCTTATGCCTGTTTCTTTTTCTTTTTGGCTTTGTCTTCGCCCGGATCACCGTCGCTGTCGCTCTTGCCAAAACCCCACAAGGGTTTCATCAAGGTCGCATTCCACTTGTCCCATTGCGCCTGAAGTTCTTTCACCTTGTCCGGCATGCTCGCGGCAAGGTCTTTGGATTCGCCAATATCATTGGCTAGATTATAAAGTTTGGCTGCCGTAACCGGTTGATGAGTTTTGCCTGTGCGCGTTTCGACATTGCTGTCGTAACGAACCAATTTGTAATCGCCCATGCGAATAGCCATCTGTTCGCCAAAACGCCAATAGAGAACATCATGCGGCGCTTTCGTATTCGCGCCGGATAGGAACGGCAAGAGGTTCACGCCATCCAGATTTTTTGCACTCGCGCCACCGAGATCGAGCGCGGTGGCGGTCAAATCAAGCTGGATTACGGGCTTTTCGAACACGCCCGGATTTACGTGATTTTTCCATGACACAACAAACGGCACGCGGATTCCCCCTTCGAGGGTCGTGCGTTTCGAACCGCGCAACGGCTCGTTGATGGAACCGTTGACCGTCACGCCGGGCATCGTCGGCCCGCCATTGTCGCTGATGAAAATAACGAACGTGTTTTCCTCCTGACCGGTTTCGGCGAGCTTTTTGCGGACGCGCCCGATGTTTTCGTCGAGCGCATACATCATCGCGGCATACGTGCGTCGGGTTTTGTCCTGAATGTTGGCGAACTTCGCAAGACGCGCATCATCGGCGTGCATTGGGGTGTGCACCGCGTTGAAAGCGAGATACAAAAACCACGGCTGATCCTTGTGCCGCTCGATGTAGCTGCAAGCTTCGCGTCCAAATGCGTCCGTGAAATACTCTTTGCCGTCGACAGGTTCCGTGCCGCGCAACATTCCGTTCCAACTAAAGTAACTGTGGGAACCAGCGAGGAAGCCAAAGAATTCGTCAAAGCCGCGTTGCTGCGGATGGCGCGACGGATCGCTGCCAAGGTGCCATTTCCCGACCAACCCCGTTGTGTAACCCACCGCTTTCAATCGGTTGGCAATGGTTGTTTCGGTAAGCGGCAATCCCGTGTCGGGCTTTCCGGGGTTGAATTCATGACCAAACCGCTCTTGATATCTGCCGGTCAAAAGTCCGGCGCGCGTGGGAGAACAATACGGCGCAGAAACATAGCCGCTCGGGAAACGAACCCCTGATTTCGCAAGCGAATCCAGGTTCGGCGTCGGAATATCTTTGCAGCCATTAAAGCCGACGTCCGCATACCCCATGTCGTCGCCCACAATGAAAAGGATATTTGGTTTTTTTGCGTCAGCCGCGAAAGAATTGCCAACGATTACCGCAGAGACAGCGGCAAAAAGCAGAGTTCGAAAAATGGACATACGTCCAGTCAGACAGAAACCGCAAGCCAGTCAGTTACAAATTTTTATCGTCAGGATTTAGCATCCGTCGGCGTGAAGCCCATCACGATGTCGAAACGCGCCGCAAGTTCTCCCGCTTTCGATTCCTTGATCGGCACAAACGGAATAATGACGGAATCACGTGCCTTTGCGTCTTTGATTCCGCGTAAAACACCATCGCGTTCATTCTGGGGTTCGCCCCGGACGTAACATTGTGTCGTGAATTTCTCGCGTCCGCGCATCTTAATCGCGAAATGAATGTGTGGAGTGCGACCGGGATACGCGACCGGTTTGATCGTGCGGAAGACATATTCGCCGGTCGATCCGGTTACAAAGCGGCCAAAGCCCTGAAAGTTCTTATCGTGCTTCGCGGCGTTATTACTCTCGCTGTGAATGTAAACGCCATTCGCGTCGACCTGCCAGATCTCCACTGTGGCATTACGAATCGGTGCTCCATGGGAATCGAGAATGCGTCCGCTTAACCATGTAACTTCACCGATGGCCGGCGTTGTTGTGTCGTTAATCGTGACGAGATCATTGTCGGTATCGAGAGGCAATTTGTCGGGATAAAATGGCCCTTCGGTTTGTCGCGGCGTGAGAGCGAGTTGCTCGGCAAATAAACCGGGAACCGCAAAGAATGCGGCTCCTACGCTGATGGTTCTCAAGAAATGCCGTCGTGAGGACATGAGGCTCGGCAATTGCGAAACGCGCGCAGAGTTCATATCCACAGCTTGCCTGAAACGGGTTTTGTTTCAACGGCTGAGTTTCTGCCAAAAACGGGAGCAACCCTGAGATAATAGCGATCGTTGCGAGGCATTATTCTCCTGGAGTGTGACCTGACATTTTTTGTTCTTATGTCCAAGAAAACTGAGGTCAGGACAACCCGTAGTTCCAAATCAGGCCACATTCTATTCCGCAGGCTTGTGTCGGATGGTATTTCCACGAATAACTTCTGCGGGGATTTCGACAGCATGGGTAAACAAATGACGGAATCCCATTTACTTCTGCGGCGTTGCAACGCTGCGAAGTCGGAAGGATTTATTTTTAAAAATGTAGTGATAGGGACATCCATGTTTCGCCAAGACGTGTTGCTGTATGCGGAGGACGATTCCGGTTTTGCGGACCTTCTGCACTGCACGATGAAAAAAGCCGGCTTCGCACATCAACTGATCCATGTCACCGATGGTGAGCAAGCCATCGCTTATTTGAAAGGTGACGGCAAGTATGCGGATCGCCAGGCCTTCCCATTGCCACTCGTGGCGCTGCTTGATTTGAAAATGCCGCGTGTGAACGGCTTCGAAGTATTGCAGTGGATTCGAAAGAAATCGGCGTACCCGTATCTGCCAGTCGTCGTGCTGACTTCGTCTGACGAACTGCGCGATGTAAACGAGGCGTATCGACTGGGGGCCAATTCTTTCCTCGTTAAACCACCGTCAGCTGACGATCTCAAAGCTATGCTGACTATGCTGGACGAATACTGGTTCCAACAAAACGTGACCGTAGAAAGTTTTCGACGCGATTTGTCGCCATAACCCTTGTGAAATCGAAGGGATGGCGAGGTCGATACCAGTGTTCTCCTGATGTTTTCTTGGCATCGAGATCGGGTGCGCGGTTTTGCCTTTATCCCGGATTGCCTCTGCCCACCATGGCAAACAAATTATAAGCTAGTGAGGGCACCTTCGAACTTTCTTTTGCTGGCAGATGACGATGACGAGGACGCCTTGTTGCTGCAACGGGCGCTCAAAAAAATGCCGTATCAAATCCCGAATCGCCGCGTCCGAGACGGAGAAGAATTGATCGCCTATCTTCGCGGCGAAGGTCAATATGCCAATCGTGAAGAATTTCCCTTTCCGAATACACTTCTCATAGATTTAAAGATGCCCCGCAAAGGTGGCTTTGAAGTTCTGGAGTGGCTGAAGGCTCATCCAAAATGCTGTGTCATACCGACGATTATTTGGAGTTCGTCACAGCTGCCCGCCGATGTTCAACGCGCTTACGAAATGGGCGCTAATGCTTACCTCGTTAAACCCGGCAGCTTCGATGAGCTACGGGATATGTTGGAGAAAATGCTGGCGTTCTGGGCTCTTTGCACGAAGCCACACGTCCCCCCGAGCTGCGGCGAAAATACCTGATGGCGGCCGGTGCGCGCTCAGACGCCCGGCGGGTTGACGGAAGACCCGCGAAGTGTGATCCTTTCCCTTAACATCCATGGCTTTCGGTATTCATCCTGTGATTGTGATCGCAGCATTCGCCGCAATCCTGGCATTGATTGCGGTCGTCATTGCTTGTGTCGCCCGCAGCGGTGTCATGTCGATGGTGATGGGTGTTTTGGCATTGGTGTTTCTGTTGCCAGCGGTCTATGTCTTCCTGGGTTTTCATCCCGAGTTAATCGACGCACGCTTCCGCACTTATAAAACCCTCTATCGCGATATCCAAATCGGCATGACTCGCAACGAAGTCCTCGCCACGGTGGATCGCCTTTATCCGAAGGCAGGTAAAAGGCAGCGGCCGAAAGTATTTGACGACCAGCCAGATCAATTGGGTTTCTTCATGAATCCAGAGACATCGACGGAGCCGAATTGCGAAGGCATTTCAGTCATGTTTAAGAACGGCCGCGTGACAAAGAAAGAATATTTGCCGGATTGATTCTTCATTTGCGAAACGAGGGAGGAATAGAAATCGGTTTTTACGGTTCGCGGGGTCCGCAAAACGTGTTTGAAAATCGATTAGCCGGAAGATCACCAACGTGAACGGTCAGCAATATTGATTCAATCCGTTTTTATCTGCGACGGAAGGTTTGTCGAAACTCACCGCGCGCGCACGGAGTGACGCGGGCTCTCCTGCTTCAGCGCAAGCTGCTTCGGTCCCACTTATCGGCTCACCCGCTCACCGCTTACCGGCGCTTTGTCCCTCCTCCCCGACCGGAAACAGACGAAGCGACTTGCTTCAGAGCCGTTCACACTCCAAATTTCGCGTTTCGCATGCTCACGATCGGCGGCATCAGTAAAAGTTTTGGCGGCAAAACGTTGTTCGAAGACGTTTCGCTGCAGGTCAATCGCGAAGACCGCATCGGTCTCGTCGGCCCCAATGGCGCGGGCAAATCCACTCTGTTCGCAATGATTCTCCAGAACGAGGAGCCGGATGCCGGACAGATCAATTTCGAACGAAATGTGAAGGTCGGCTTCCTTCCGCAAGAGAGCGCGCCCGTGGGCGATGAAACGGTCCTCGAGCTCGCAACGGCAGTCTCGGAAGAAATCGTTGATCTGAAGAAGAAGCTGAAAGCGTGGGAAACTGCGCATCCTGACGATCTCGAACATCACGATGACAATCTTCACGCCCGATTCAGCGAACTGGGCGGGTTTCAGTTGGAAGCGAAAGCGAAGAAGATTTTGGTGGGACTCGGTTTTCGGGAAAAAGATTTTGACCGGCCAGCCAAAGAGCTCAGCGGCGGCTGGGTCATGCGCGGGCATCTCGCGCGATTGCTCGTGCAGGAGCCGGATCTATTGATGCTCGACGAACCGACGAACCATCTCGATCTCGAAGCGTTGCTTTGGTTCCAGGAATATTTAAAGACCTATCCCGGCGGCATCCTGATGATTTCGCACGACCGCGAGTTTTTAAATCAGCTCGTCACGCATATCGTCGAGATCCGGATGAGCAACTTGATTCGCTATCGCGGCAACTACGACCAGTTCCTGCAGCAACGCGAAGCGAACGAGGCGCAACTTCTTGCCGCTTACAAAAATCAGCAGCGGGAGATCGAGCACCTGATGGAGTTCGTGGAACGTTTTCGCGCCAAGAACACGAAGGCCGCGCAGGCGCAAAGCAAACTGAAACAGATCGAGCGCATGGAGAAGATCGAAGTGCCGGTTAACACCGATAAGAAGATCAGTTTCTCTTTTCCCCAACCGCAACGCAGCGGCTTGAAGGTGATTACACTGAAGGGAATTCACCATGCCTATGGACAGAACGTGGTTTATCGCGGAGTCGATTTTCAATCCGAACGCGGCGAACGCATCGTCCTCGTCGGTCCGAACGGTGCAGGTAAGTCAACGTTGCTGAAGCTCCTCGCCGGTGTGATGCCGGTGCAGGCTGGGGAACGAATCCTTGGGCACAACGTGAAGGCGGGTTATTACTCGCAGTATCGCGTGGACATGCTGCAGCCAAATCGAAGTGTTTTCGAAGAGGCATGCGACACACCGCAACGATTGACGGAAGAATCAATCCGCACATTGCTCGGCTGCTTCCTGTTTCGCGGTGACGACATCTACAAACCCGTGAGCGTGCTCAGTGGTGGCGAGAAAAGCCGTCTCGCGCTCGTCAAATTGTTACTCGATCCGCCAAATCTTCTGTTGATGGATGAGCCGACCACGCATTTGGACATCCCGAGCATCGATGCGTTGGTGGAGGCGTTGAAACAATTCGATGGCACGCTGATTTTTATTTCGCACGACGTCTATTTTATTCGCGCCCTGGCCAATCGAGTTGTCCATGTGAACGCCGGTCAGCTCACGGTTTATTCCGGCGATTACCAGTATTATCTCGATAAGACGAAGGCGACTTCAGCGCGCGCGGCGTTAACGGCCGGCGAAAAGGCCATCGAAGAAAAGCCGAAGGAAACCGTCGACAAGATTACGTCCAAAGAGCAACGACGTTTGGATGCGGAGCAGCGCAATGCGCGTTCGAAAGCGAAGCGCGAACAGCAGCAGCTGGTCACCCGGCTTGAAAAGGAAATTCAGGAATTGGAGCAGCGGCAGAACGAACTCGCGAATGAACTGGAAAAACCGGAGACATACGATACCCCGGGTTTGGCGATGAAAGTGAATCGGGAGCTCACCGCTGTGACGGAAGATCTGGAACGTGTCACAGCGCAGTGGGAAACCGAGGCGACAAAGCTGAGCGAATTCGACGGTCAAAGCTGATTCACATTCGGCTAACGAAAACGCCCACTGGTTTCCTGCTTAGGCATTCAGGGAGTTCCCGATATTGCATAGCAGGGAGGCTACATTACGGTAGGCCACTGTGTTTCCTGTATTTTTCCCTTATAAGATTACTTTCATTTCAGCGTTATTAAACCTCGGTGTTGGTAAGTTGGAGTGAGCCCCATGCCGAGCAGATTCAAAACAGCTTCTATTCCAGTCACGGAAAAGAAATCGCGCCGTTCCGCGTGCAAGTGCGATCACGGAGTCCAATTTTATGAAAGCGATGCGTTCCTCGTAAATCGGGTCAGCGAATTCGTCGGCACGGGTCTCCGTGGCGGCGAGAACGCGATTGTTATTGCTACGAAAGCTCACCGTGACGCTATTGACGCAGGTTTAAAGCAGCAGGGAATCGATATTTGCACGGCGCGAACCGAGTGCCGTTACTACGTGCTCGACGCGGCAGAGACATTGTCGAAATTCATGGTCGACGGCGCGCCTGACGAAACGTTGTTCAACAAAGTCGTCGGTGGCCTTGTATCACAGGCTTCACGCAACGGCGCAAAGCTCCGCGCGTTCGGCGAAATGGTAGCCTTGCTGTTTGCCGACGGGAACGAGACGGGAGCGATTCAGCTGGAGAAATTCTGGAACAATCTGAGCAAGACGCATTCGTTTTCGCTTCTTTGTGCGTATCCGATGAAAGGCTTTTCCGGGGTCGATAAAGCAACGGCCTTCGCGCATATCTGTGATGAACATTCGACTGTTCAGCCGGCAGAAATAGATCTCACGGACAGTGAGTCGCAGGAATACTCCCGGAGAATTGCCATTCTTCAGCAGCAAGCGTGTTCGTTACAGGCCGAAATCGAGGAACGAAAGCGAGCCGAAGCAGAACTGCGCCGGAGCAAAGAGGAACTTTCGACATTCATCGAGAATGCAACCATAGGCCTGCATTGGGTGGGTGCCGACGGCATTATTCAATGGGCGAATCGCGCGGAAATGGATTTGCTCGGTTATTCAGCCAACGAGTACATCGGGCATCATATCGCTGAGTTTCACGTCGATAGACCCGTGATTGAAGACATCCTCGCACGGCTAACGAAGGATGAAAAACTTAAGGACTATCCCGCACGGCTGAAGTGCAAAGATGGTTCGATCAAAAGAGTTTTGATCGACTCATGCGTGCTGTGGGAGAACGGGCGTTTTGTCCATACGCAATGTTTCACTCGCGATGTCACGCGCGAAATGGCCAATAACGAATCGGCCAATCGACTGGCGGCGATCGTCGAATCTTCGGATGATGCAATTGTCAGCAAGGATCTAAACGGAATCATTACGAGCTGGAATAATGGCGCGCAACGAATCTTCGGCTATTCGGCCGAGGAAACGATTGGCAAATCGATCACAATGCTGATCCCGGAAGGGCGTCAAAACGAGGAACCGGAAATCCTGAGACGGATTCGCGCCGGGGAACGCGTTGATCACTTCGAAACGGTCCGGCAACGGAAGGACGGAAAGCTGATTGACGTATCCATAACCATTTCGCCGGTTAAGAACAGCCGAGGGGAGATTATCGGCGCTTCGAAGATCGGGCGCGATATCACAGAGAACAAACGCATCCAGCAGACACTGACGCAGCGCACGAGAATGTTGGAAGTGCTGAACCATGTCGCGAGTAAACTTGTGGCCGAGTTGGATCCCGAAAAGATTGTGCAGGCGGTCACCGATGCCGGACGGGAAATCACGAACGCAGGCTTTGGCGCTTTCTTCTACAATGTAAAAAATGAAACCAGCGAATCGTACACGCTTTATACCCTTTCGGGTGTCCCACGTGAGACCTTCGCAAAATTTCCCATGCCTCGCGTCACCGCGTTGTTTAGCGCAACGTTTCGCGGCGAAGGTGTCGTGCGCGTCGGCGATGTCACGAAAGATCCGCGTTATGGGAAAAACGAGCCTTACCACGGTATGCCCGCCGGCCATTTACCCGTGCGCAGCTATCTCGCAGTACCAGTAGTGTCGCGTTCCGGAGAAGTCCTCGGCGGCCTGTTTTTCGGACACCCTCAAGCAGACGTCTTCACCGCAGAAGCGGAGGGTCTTTTGGTAGGTCTTGCTGCTCAAGCCGCCGTGGCAATCGATAACGCCAATCTTTACACGGCATTACAACGCGAACTGACGGAACGCACGCGCGCGCAGGAATCGTTGCGTCAGAGTGAAATGCTACTGCGCCAACTGGCAGATGCGATGCCTCAAATGGTCTGGGCGGCTAAACCAGACGGATCTATCGATTACTTCAATAAGCGTTGGTACGATTACACCGGCTTTGCGGAAGTTTATGATGAGAACAGCTGGACACAGATTTTGCACCGCGATGATGTAAAGAGAAGCGTTGCAGCATATCGCAAATCGATCGAATCCGAACAGCCATTCGAAATTGAATATCGATTTAAGGATCGAACAACCGGTGGCTACCGATGGTTTCTTGGACGGGCCCTTCCGATTCGCGATCAGGTTGGCAAAGTCATTCGCTGCTTCGGTACATGTACCGATATCGATGACCAGAAACGCGCCTCTGAAAAGCTGGAGCTTGCTGTTGCCCAACGAACGGCGTCGTTGCAGGAGGCCGTCGCGCAAATGGAGGAATTTTCTTACAGTGTGTCGCATGATCTGCGTGGTCCTCTTCGCGCGATGCAGGGTTACTGCCACATCCTGCTCGAGGATGCAGTCGCAGATCTCAGCGCTGACAACATTGCTTATCTCAAGCGAATCGCCAACTCGGCGGAGCGGCTCGACCGTCTTATCCAGGATGTTCTCGCTTATACACGCGTGAGCCGTGTCGAAATGAGCGTCGGCACCGTCGCCCTCGAACATCTCGTGTCTGATGTTCTGCGAAGTTATATAGGTGAGTTCCACCCCACCCCGCAGATTACCGTACAGAAACCCTTGCTGAATGTCGTAGCACACGAACCTTCTTTACTGCAGTGCCTTTCCAATCTCATCAGTAACGCCTTCAAATTTGTTGCACCGGACACCGTACCCCAGGTTCGGGTCTGGACACAAAGAGTGCCCGAAGGCGTAAGAATCTGGATCGAAGACAATGGAATCGGCATACAACCAGATCAAAAAGCGAAGATCTTCAATATGTTTGAGCGCGCACCGGAGGCGTCGAAGTATCCTGGCACGGGTGTTGGCCTCGCCATTGTGAAAAAAGCCATCCACAGGATGCATGGCGATGTCGGCTTCGAGTCCGTGCCCGGCAAGGGAAGCCAATTTTGGATACAATTACCGTCTCCGCCATTATGAATCGATTTGAATCAATCCTCCTCGTCGAAGACAACCCGGACGACGTTCTTTTTATGAAGCGCGCGTCCAAACAGGCGGAAATACATCATCCTCTAAACGTTGTCGGCGATGGACAAGCGGCAATCGATTATCTGGGTGGCACGGCCGATTATGGCGATCGAATCAAGCACCCTCTTCCTTCCCTCGTGCTGCTCGATCTAAAACTTCCCTACAAGAATGGTTTGGAAGTCCTGCACTGGATGCGACAAAACGAAATCGTTCGCAGGCTGCCGGTTATCATGTTCACAACCTCAGCTGAGACCTCGGATGTGAATGAAGCTTATCGACTTGGCGCGAACGGTTATGTCGTGAAACCGGCCAATATGAACGAGCTAATTTCAATTCTGCGTGCAGTGAAATCCTTTTGGCTCGATCATAATCTTTTTCCCATACCCGTAATGCGGGCCAACGGCGCAACCCTTCGCATTGGCCAGTAATCTTTTAGCCGTTCACCCCCGATCCTGCTGCAACATTTACTTTAGGTTGGCACGCTGTTAAAACGCTCGCCGTGTTAAACGACGCTGCCATTTGGAAATCGCTCAATTCGCCCCGTTTGTCCCTCATCGCCGGCCCTTGTGTCGTCGAAAACGAAAAGCTCTGCCTGAAAATCGCCGAATCGCTACGAAAAACATGCGAGAAGCTCGACATCAATTTCATCTTCAAGGCGAGCTACGACAAAGCGAATCGTTCTTCCGGTAAATCGTTTCGGGGACTCGGCATGCAAACTGGATTGAACGTCCTCGCAAAGGTACGGTCAGAGATAGGTGTGCCGGTGCTGACCGATTTGCATTCCGACGCGCAGGCGCCGGCGGTCGCTGAAGTGGTTGATGTGCTACAGATCCCGGCGTTTCTTTGCCGGCAAACCGATCTGATCACAGCCGCAGTGCGCACCGGCAAGATTGTGAATATTAAGAAAGGGCAGTTTCTCGCGCCGCATGACATGTCGCAGGTCATTCGCAAAGCAGAAGCTGAAGGCGGCAAAAAGCTCGCCGTCACTGAACGTGGTACAACTTTTGGCTACAATAATCTGGTCTCTGATATGCGGGCGATTCCCATCATGAAACAGCTCGGATATCCAGTGATTTTCGACGCGACACACTCGGTTCAATTGCCGGGCGGACAAGGCGATCGTTCGGGTGGCCAGCGAGAATTCGCACCAGTGCTCGCACGCTGCGCCCTTGCCGCCGGCGCAACGGGATTGTTCATCGAAACGCATCCCGATCCGGATAAAGCTTTAAGCGACGGTCCAAACATGATTCCTCTCGACCAAATGCCGAAGCTCCTGGCGGGTTTTCTGAAATTCCACGCCGCCGCGCGCAATGTTTAATTCTTGTCGCAAACTCCCTGGCAGGATTTTTCTTGGCGGTGGCTTCATTGCTTGCCTCCTCTGTGGGACGTTCGCGCTCGGGCAGACGAACAAAGTCAAAATTCCTGCGGGTTTCTCCGGCAAAAAAGTGACGTATAGTCATTACGAAGGCGATTTGCCGCGCGCCCTTATTACCGCTCAGGACGTGAAACCTTTGGCGGGTGGAAACATCCTCGCCCAACAGTTTTCGCTCGCGACGTTTCGTGACGGGCAACCGACGAATATCGAAGCTGTAATCGAAGCTCCCGAGTGCGTCTTCAACATCGACTCACACGTTGCCTCGTCGACAAATCGCCTCAATCTTTACAACGGCGCGACCAATCTCTTCATCGAAGGGAGAGGATTCATGTGGCAACCGGGTCCAACCAACATTCTGACCATCTCGAATGACGTTCACACGTTGATCCGAAAGGTTACGAACGCTCCGGTCGCGACTGAATCCGCGCTCCATATTTACTCCGACCGCTTTGCCTTCGTCGCCGTGCTGAATACAAACATCAACACGCGCATCGCCTACTACACTCAAAACGTCCGCGCCGAAGATCCGCAGATGCGGCTGACCTCTGAGTCGCTCATGGCTGATTTGTCGGCAACGAATGACGTCAACAACATCGTCGCCGAAACCAATGTGACGATCTTCAGCAAAAGCGATAACAGCCGGGCGACAGGACAGCGGGCTGTTTATCGTAAGCAAGATGGAAAGCGTCTCATTGAATTAACCGGCAATCCTGAATGGCACGATGCAAAGAATGAAGGACGCGCCCGCCGCTTCCTCGTGAATCCTGACGATCGAATGGTTTGGCTCGAGGGCAATGCCCAAATGAAGTTGCCGCAAAGCAGCGTTGCGCAACCCGATCTCCTTGGTTTTGCGGGTGATAACACTGGAAAGACAAACGAGCCCATCCTCATTTCCGCGGAGCTTCTTAATATTGACGCAACGAACAAAACCGGACGCACCCTGGTCGGCCGGACTAACGTTGTGATTGTAGCCCAAGGAACTCGAGCCACCGCGGATGCGGCTTATTTCAGCGAAGCACTTGGCACGCTCCTGCTGACGAATGGCACTTGGGGCGGCGACCAATTTGTTGCCAAAGGCGCGCTTCTCACTCTCGACCGTAGCAACAAAGTGTTCCGCGCTGAACGCGATGCTTTTCTGAAGCTGCCCGCGAAATCGTTTGGCGATGCAGGCGGCAAGAAAAAATCGAATCGTCCGGACACACGATTCATCGAGATTCTCAGCCATGAATACGAGGTGCGCACGAACATCGCTGTTTTCCACGGCGCTGTTCGCGTCACGTTCCCGGATACCAACGGTGTAAGCACATTAAAGTGCGATGATCTCACCGTTCGATTCGTGAACAAAAAGGTCCAGTCGCTCGTTGCCGAGGGCCACGTCGACATGCACCAGAAACTTTCGGAACGCGGTAAATCCATCACGCGGCAACTGAACTGCGGAAAATTGACAGTGAAGCAGCGCCCAAGCGGTGCGATTGAAATCATCACCGCAGAAGACAATGTGATCGGAGACGAAGTTTCCCAAAGCACGACCACGAATAAAGTTTCAAACAAAAA
>CBHWET010000053.1:0-18278 GCA_966112985.1 uncultured bacterium
AAAGGTGAACGCCGCGATCAAAATTGCGAGAGCCGCAAAGGCGAATACGACTGGACCAGTTTTCTGAACCACCTTTGAAGCCGCTAATTGTTCCAGACGCGCAAAGCTTTCACGAAAACGTTCAAGGGCATCGACGAAGTGAACGGGGACCAAAGCGAGGGCCGTGAGACAAAACAAGGGCGTATTCCGGACAGAGCGCAACGCCAACAACGCAAATGCCGCGCAGGCAAATATTTCCCATAGAGCTTTTCGTCGGCGCGAGAAAGCCCATGAAAATACAGTGATTCCAACGACAATGAATAGCGCAGCATGATCCCAGTTCAATGGAGTGGGATTCCATTCTTCTATTTCTGGTCTCAGCCATAGAACGCTGCCGATCAGCCATTGGATAAGTTTCATTCCCCACGGGTTAATGAGCATCGCGCCGAAAACAGCAGCTAAACTGAACCACAGAATCACAACGACACGTGCGTTTCCCGAGTCATCGAGGCGGCCGCCAATCGCTGAATGAAACCGCTTGATAAGAAAATGAATAGTCGTTGCTCCCGCCGTGAGCCCAAGTAACCCGACACCAGCCAGTGCGCCTCCGTGGGTATTTATCCAAACAGCAAACAAAACCGGTAACGCCAGAGCCGATAGAAGCGAACCCGTATGAATCCTTTTCAGGAGCCAGAGCTGACACACCAACGCAAGCGCCGTAAAAATTTGCGGTCTCGGCGCGAAACCGAAAGAAATCTCGACGACCGCAACCGCACCCAAGGCCCATGCAAATCCGCGACTCGGCCACGTCAGCCCGTTTGCGCCAAGACGCAAAGCCATTAAGAAAGCAGCCAATCCAACCGCCACTTTTAATATGAAAATCCCGTTACCGCCCATCCACTGGTGAGCCGCTCCCAGCGCAATTTCTGAACCTACTTCGTGGTTGATCCAAGGGTAACCCGGTGCCGTCCAGGAGTAGGGCTCTGCTTTTTCAAGAACCCCCGTCTTGAGAAATTGCTGGCCGAATAATGCGTGTCCCCATAAATCCGGGTCAGCGGTGTCTTCAGAGAATTGATAAAAAGCGAGGGCGAGCACCAATGCACAAAACGTCCATTTGAGTGCGCGTTCCATTTAGCCTCCAATACAACTCATCGTCCGTTCAGGCTGTTCGAATCCCTCTTCGCCAATATGATGCCGCGCTTCTTTTTGCCATACGGCATCAATAAAGAATTTTTGAACCTGTTCATCAGTTGCACCACCGCGCAGCACATCTCGTAAATCGTGTTCGACAACACTGAACAGGCAAGTGCGCACCTTTCCATCGGCCGTAAGACGGATGCGATTGCAATGACCGCAGAAAGGCTGGCTCACGGGAGCAATGAGCCCGATCTCACCACAGCCATCGGAAAAACGCCAACGCCGTGCTGTCTCAGATTTGTTTTCAGAAGCAATCGGGACCAATGACCTCGCATGAGGTGCTGTCGCAAAGTGCTTTTGAAGCCGGTTCAGAATTTCGTCCGCAGAAACAACGAGATCCTTTTGCCATGCACGCCCTGAATCCAGCGGCATAAATTCAATAAATCGAAACGCCAGATTCTTTTTGCGTGCGAACTCAGCCAGAGACTCGATTTCGTGATCATTCACGCCCCGGATTACCACAGCGTTAACCTTGACCGGACTAAGGCCCAGTTCCTGCGCGAAGTCTATGCTCGCCAGAACGTCATCCAAAGCGTCACGGCCGGTAATCTTCTTAAAATTTTCACGATCGAGTGAATCCAGACTGAAACTGATACGCCGCAACCCGGCATCACGCAGCATTGCTCCTTTTTGCCGAAACAACATTCCGTTGCTCGTCATCGCGAGATCTTTTACGCCTTCGATACGCGCGATTTTTTCGACAAGGACTTCGATTTCCTGCCGTAACATTGGCTCGCCACCGGTCAGTCGAATTTTGTCGATGCCCAGTCCCACGGCTACGCGGACAACGCGCTCGATCTCTTCGAACGTAAGAATCTTGGAATGCGGCTGCCACTTGCGCGTGATTGGGGCGGGATTCGGGAAGTTCGCCCATCGCCCTCGATAAAAATTATGAGCGGCTTCCGTCTCAGGCAGGCAATACATGCAACGGAAGTTGCAGCGATCGGTCACACTCACGCGCAGGTCACGCATGATTCGTCCGTGAGAATCGATCAATGTGTTTTTGTTACTCAAAAGCGACGATACTTAAAATCGAGACGATAAGGTAAAGGCCGACGCACAACGTAGCTACAAAAAAACAGGGACACGCCGAAACGTGTCCCTGTCTGAAAATTATTAGCTGAACGTTACTTCTGTGCGGAAGGGGCGATTGCTGCCGTTGGCGCATTTGTCTGTACCTTAACCGCACCGTCCTGACGAATCTCAACGTTCAGAGCATTGTTCGTAACGGGCGTAGGCGCCTGGAGAGCGGTACCGCGATACTGAACTTCTGCACCTTTTTGGTTTGCGGCGGCATAAAGACCGCGGCGAATCCAATCGAGGCGTTTCGCAATCGACAATTCTTCTTTCAGTTTACGAACTTGATCACGCAAGACGGCGAGGTCGTTGAACTGACGTTCGAGTTCAGCTTTTTCCGATTGGAGACGCTTGAGTTCTTTCAACAAGAAAGCGCGGTCACCTTCAGAAGCAACGAGCTTCTTCTCCGTGTCAGCGATCGATTTCTCGAGATTTCCGATAGCGCCATTCAGGTCAACCATCTTCTTCGTCATCTCGTCGTTCTGCCCTTCAAGTTCCTTGATCTTGGAATCGCGCTTCGCAACTTCTGCGGCAGCGAGTTCAGCAGCAGCTTTCGCTTCTTCCTGCGTCTTCTTCAAACTCGTCTCAGTCATGGCCAACGTCGCTTCGGTCGTGGTCAATTTGTTCGAGTAATCGGTGGCCTGAGTCTTCCACTTGGTCACGTCGCCTTCGAGCGTCGTATTGACGGTTTTTTGTTCTGCGAGATTCTCCTGAACTTTTGTCAGGGTATTGGAGAGTTGGACGATCTGCGCGGTGTCGCGAGTCTTTTGTTCCTTCGCCTTTTTATTGGTGACAAAGAGCCCGAGCCCCAATGCGGCTGCCGCAACGAGTAAGATGATAGTGAAAAATTTTCCTCTCATATAAAATGGCCTTTAAAGTGTACTTAAACCGCGTTCTGTCAAGCGGCGTTTGGGGGCGCTTGATAAATGGACGAGCGGTCGTAGATTTTGTTCATGGAAATTCCCTCTGAGGTGGCGGTGATGACGTTGCCAAACGTCACATTATTTCCTCAAGCGTGGCTTCCTCTTTACATATTCGAAACGCGCTACCGTCGAATGCTGAAAGACGCGCTTGAATCACATCGCATGCTCATCGTTGCGATGCAAAAGGAAAACCATACGCGCGAAACACCCTCGCACGTCGCTGGTCTCGGCCTCATCCGTATTGCCATGCAGAATCCTGACGGCACGTCGAACCTTATCCTTCAGGGGCTTACACGGGTTGAATTAGGTGAGGCTACCCGATACAAACCATATCGGGTCCACCGCATCCAACCGCTGCAAGCACCTCAGAGTGATAACGTCATGGTCGACGCCCTGCTCGCCAAAGTTCGCGATCTTGTCAATGAACGTATGCAATTAGGCCTTCCTTCGGCGAAAAAGATCGCAAAAAAGAAGGCCGACACCCTCTTACCTATGAAAGAGGTTGTTCGCTATATTGAGGAACTGCAGGATCCGGACCAAGTTGCTGACCTGGTCTCCTGCGCGATGCTCGGTAAGCCGACGGAACGCCAGACAATTTTGGAAACTGTTGATGTCGAACCGCGCCTAAAACACCTCATTCACTTTTTGATGGAAGAGATTCGGGAAGAGCGTAAACAGAAGTAATGAGCAACGAAGTCGAAGAGGCGATGAAAAAGTTAAGCCGGGAGGAGGTCCTCTCGGCACTCTTTGCGAACCTTGTCGTTCAACAGACGAACATGGCTTTCATGTTTCTCGGCCGCATTCCACATCCGGAAAACGGCAAGATCGTGAAAGATTTGGAGAGCGCAAAGTTCTTCATCGATGGCCTGGAGATGCTGGAGTTTAAAACAAAAGGCAATCTCGATCGCCAGGAACAAGCACTACTGAATCAAAGCCTCACCAGCCTGCGCCTAGCTTTCATCGAAGCGAGTAACGCTCCTAAAACATCAGTCTGATTTCGGGTCTACGGGATGTTCGGAAACGCCAGTCGGCCGCATGTCTCGTCCTTTCACACCTTTTAGTGTGTCCCCTAAAATTTTCGATTCTTCCTCCATCAACGTTTCGAGGTGCTTGCGAAGTTTTGGGTGATCCTTCAGGACGGACTTCTGTTCTGCAACGTCGGCGTTCAAATCGTAAAGAACGGCAGGGATCGGCGCCGATTTAAATTCGTCACGCCGATAGATGTCCTCATTGAACAGAATGTTTTGGGCTCGATACTTAAACTGTTTTTCGCGAACACCATGAAGCTCAGTTCCGAAATAGTAATAGAAATGTTCCCACGGAGATTTCGCCCCGGGCTCACCGGCGATAAGTGCTGAAACATTTTTACCATCAATTGTCTTTTCTGGTCGATAATCCAGTCCTGCCAGCGCGGCAAACGTCGGAAGGAAATCCATCGCAGTCACGATCTCATCACTGACGCGTCCAGGATTTTTTACAATGCCCGGTCCCCACATGACGCACGGCACACGGAAGCCACCTTCATAGCTGCTCGTTTTTCCGTTGCGCAATGGAAACGCTGAGCCGCCGTCTTCTCCTTTGACGAGCCAGGGTCCGTTATCGGAAAAAAAGATAACGAGAGTTCTGTCGTCGATTTTATTTCGCTTCAAGGCCTCAACAATTTCTCCCACGCTCCAGTCGACCTCTTCAACGGCATCCCCATATAACCCGCGTGGTGAATGACCGGCAAAACGTTTACCCGGAGTCAGCGGCGTATGAGGCATATTGTGGGCAACATATAGGAAGAAAGGTTGGTTCTTATGGTCGTCGATGAATCTCGTCGCTTCTTTTGTGTAGGTTGCCGTTAATTCATCCATCACCGGCGGTTCCTTCAATCGTTCCGTCTGACGAATGAAATAAAACGGTTTCATGTCGTTGCTGTAGGGAACACCGAAGTAAGAATCGAAACCTTCGCGAACAGGATTAAATTCCGGCGCATCGCCGAGATGCCATTTCCCGATCATTCCGGAAAAGTAACCAGCGCGTTTGAGCACTTCTGGAATAATCGTTTCATCGGGGTTGAGGCCATATTTCGATCCAGAGTGGATGACTTTGACGAACGATTTGGTCACCACGTCGCCAAAGCCGGGTTGATTGCAGAGTTCGTCTCCCAGTCCGATCCGGGCGGGATAGCATCCTGTCAGAAATGCCGCGCGGCTTGGAGTGCACACGGGTGCACCGACGTAAAAGCTGGTGAACCGAACGCCCTCTTTCGCCATGCGATCAAGGTTGGGTGTTTTGATGAGCGGACTGCCGTAACAACCAAGATCGTTGTAGCCCAGATCATCGGCGAGAATGACGATGAAGTTCGGATGTGGCTTAGTGGCGGCGGAAAGAGTAAGCGAAACCGTCATTAAAAAAATGACGAATGCAGGTCGGAGCAAGACAATTAGTCTTTGGGACATACGAATGATGATGAAAGACGATCTAAGACCGATTGAACACCGTTTTCTCCGCTTCCGTTGCCAAAACCGCATTTCACATAAGTTGCTGTTGCGCGGTGCGACTTATTTTCGGTCTCCTTTCCAAGCCTACTAGTTCGTGTCTATTGATTGTTCCGGTTTGGCTAGGATTTGGTCCGAAGAAGCGTATTCGAATGAACTAATCATTGACGTTCATTTACGTTTCGGCTACACCTCTTTCGTTCCCACTTTTAACCCGCCCCCCAACGGCACTCTATTGCCTTGTGAAGACCTCATCTATCTCAATACCTGGTTCCAAGAAATTCACCCTCATCCATCGCGTCAGCCGGCACATAGCTTTAACGCTCGCCGGCGCGGCAATTCTGGTTGCCCAAAGTATCACAGCACGGCCGCTGGGCATCGATGTATCGCGGTTTCAAAACACGATCAACTGGACGAGCGTCAAGAACGCGGGCATCTCGTTTGCCTGGGCGCAGGCGACGCGCGGTGCCTATTTGCAAAACGCGAATTTCACCGCCAACATGAGCAACGGCAAGGCGGCCGGAGTTCTCATGGGGCCTTATCATTACGCCTTCCCGGCGACGAATAGCCCGAGCACCGAGGCGAATTATTTCTGGAACCTCGCGGGCCCTTATATCAAGGCTGATGGAAAAACGCTCACCATCATGCTGGACATCGAACATTTTAACGGCCATGTGGGCGCGACGAGTTACTCGGACTGGGCCAATCAGTGGGTGACAATCGTCAAAAACAAAGCGGCTGCCAATGGAGTCAACGTTCCGGTCGTGCTGTATTGCAGCGCCAGCGCAATGTGCAACTTCAGCAGCAGCCTGGCTCCTGTGCTCGGCAGCGACGTTGCCAATTGGAACGGTCAAGACCCACAAACAGGAACGCCATGGAGCTGCTGCTCGAGTTGTAACTTGTGGGGCGGAGGCAGCTGGAACTTTTGGCAATACACTGACAGCGGAACGGTTTCCGGTATCTCGGGAGCCGTCGATCGCGATGTCTTTAACGGCACTTTGAGCGAACTCACGTCGACCTGGGTTGCTACTGCGGCAGGCGGTTCGTCGACGGATATCATCGTCGACAACAGCAGTGCCACGGTAGTGGGCACCTGGTCGACCGGAAGCACGTCGACCGATAAATTTGGCGCGGATTACCGCTACAAGAATCAAGGCAGCGGCTCATCTTACCTGAAATACACGCCCAACATCACTACGGCCGGCGACTACAATATTTATTGCTGGTATCCGGAAGGGGCCAATCGCGCGAGCGACACGCCGTATGTGGTCACTTACAACGGCGGAACGGCCACGATTCCGATCAATCAACAATTCGGCGGCGGCGCCTGGAATCTGCTCGGCACATTCAATCTCGTTTCGGGCACAGCGGGCAATGTGAAGATCACTGACGGCATTGGAAGCTCGTCACTCGTTGCCGTGGCTGATGCTGTCCGGTTTACGCTCGTCCCGTCGGTATCGGACATCATTATTGATAATACGGGTGCCACTTTTGTTGGTACATGGTCGAGCGGCACAACTTCGACCGATAAGTTTGGTAGCGACTATCGTTATCATACGGCAGGAACTGGATCGAGCACGGCGACGTATACGCCGAATCTTCCGACATCTGGCACCTATCGCGTCTATGCATGGTATCCAGCGGGAAGCAATCGTACCACGAGCGCTCCGTACATCGTCCGTCATTCTGGTGTTTCCACTTCAGTCACATTGAATCAACAAATCAATGGTGGCATGTGGAATTCGTTGGGGACCTATAGCTTTTCCTCCGGCACGGGCGGCAATGTGAAGGTCACCGATAACTTTACCGGCACGACAGTCGTGATGGCAGATGCAATCAAGTTTGTGTTCGTGCCGTAACGAATAACGGGTTCCGATATTTCAAATCTTCGAAACAGAGGCGACGCTACACTTTCGTGTGGCGTCGTCGTCTGTACGCAAGCATGGCGCATTTGCGCGGGCGTTTGCGTTTGACATCAACGACGGCGGAGAGAAAAGTTAGGTAATTCCTATCGCGCAAGCTTTTCAACAACCGATCTCCAATATGAAAGCCAAGGATATGTCTCGCCCGTTCTTCGGCAGAACTCAGCTGGTTTCAGGGCGAGGATTTACGCTTATCGAGTTGTTGGTTGTCATCGCCATCATTGCCATTCTTGCTTCGATGCTTCTTCCGGCATTATCCAAGGCAAAGGAGCGCGGCATTCGGACGACTTGCAAATCGAATATGCGGCAGGTGGGACTTTCGTCGATCATGTATGCCAATGATAGTGATGACACTTTTCCCACCGCGGTTCGCAACGGTGGAACGACCTATCACGCGACTTGGGTGAACTCTAATATCTTTCGATACTTCACGACGTCGGCGAGTCTCACCACAAACACGCTTTCCTGTCCGAATAAAAACAGACAGGGCTTACAAATCAAAACGTCGGGCGTTGGAACGCGCCTCGGTTATTACTTATTATGGGGCATACCCACCGACACCATGGACCCGCGTCCTCGTGATGCTACTTACGCGGCGACCGATTGGTGGCCCTGGGAATCCGCACGGAAGACGACCGATTCGACGCCTTACACTTATCTCATCGCGGATATCATCGAAAAAGGAACTGATAACTTTGGGACACTGACGGACATCACGCACGTGCCGCATTCCGTGAACGGGGAGCGATACAGTGGCTCAGGTCAATTGGTGGAACCGCAAACACTCAAGTCGGAAGGTGGAAACGTGGGACTTGCCGACGGCTCGGTAAACTGGCGTCCGCAGGCGACCATGCATTGGCGTTACATTTTGTTCAACAACAGCGGGCCCAGTAAGCAGTACACTGGGTATTGGTAAACTTTGTTAATGCATCTCCTGTAGCAGTGGACGTGAGTCCGCTCTGATCATTTCGTCGGCGAGAACAGAATGAGCGGACTCACGTCCGCTGCTACGCAAGTCTTGGAATTCGCCGTGACACCTTCGATCGACTGCCGCCCCTCGAAATGCGGGTATATCCTTTCCTGCTTTCCTCTGAATATTTTGAGCAGATGATTCGTTGGTCTTGGCAACCCCCGGCGACTCTACAACACGTTATGCGTTTATTGGTTCTATTTATATTGGCGGGCTGGGCAACGATTTCCACGGCGGCCGAATCTGTGCCTGCTCCTTTTTTGAAGGCGATTCCGGAGGGGTACTTCTTGCGGGAGTACGATGACTGTGGCGTGGAGGGAAGGCAGCCGCATGTGCAGATGCAGGATTGTTATCTCTGGACTTTCGGCACCAGCGATACGGATGCGCCGATTAAAGATCGAAGTGCCGTCTTCAGCTATAAAGGCATTCAAGCGGTTTATACGAATCTCGATCCGAACCTGACCTACGTCCTCGCCCTGACGTATGCGAGTGATCATGTTTACAAACGTGTGCAGAGTCTTGAGTCCGATGGTGTCGTGTTGCATGCGCCTTACGCTCTGCCGATGGCGAAGTCGACACGGGTCATTGTCCCGGTGCCGGCGGAAGTGGTTCGGGATGGGAAAATGACGTTGTCCTGGAAAATCCACGGAGAGGTCAATGCCACGGTGTCGATCATTGAACTGTGGGCCAACGCGCGATCTGCACAGGGGCTGAGGATCTCGTCCATGGCGGGCTCGATGAATGATATGCAGGGGCAGGTGCTTAATCTGTCTTACGACGGTATCGCTGGCGCGAATGTGATTCTCGGAAATTCAAACGGCTCGGAGAAGTTGATAACAAAGACGGATACCGAAGGGATGTTCACTTTTGCGCGAAAGGCGGTGCAAACACTCGGCGCCCGTGGAAATAAATTAGAATTGAGAGCCGCATTTCGCGGTGAGGAAGGACAAAGCACCGTAAACCTCGACGGCTTGTTTTTCGAACCGGTCCATTACCAACCGATGCCGCAAACAACATCCAACCTGCGCCAAAACCATTTGTTATTGGACGGAACCTGGTGGATCGATCCGGCGTCCACAAACGCGATGCGCAGCCAGTCTCTTCACACGGGTGGCTGGTCGCGCTGGAAAGTCCCGGGACAATGGCTACAGCAGGGATTCGATATTCCGCAGGAAAAAGCGGTCGCTGTGGCAACGGAATTTATCGTGCCGAAAGAATGGTCGAAGCAGCGGATCGTTTTACGGTTCGATTCCATCCACGCCGGAACACGCTATTGGCTCAATGGTCGTGAACTCGGTTACAAAGAAAACCTCTTCACGCCGGTCGAATGGGATATCACAGACGCCGCGCACGTTGGGGCTACAAATCGATTGGATATGGAGATGAAAGTGCAGACTCTTTCGGAGGCGCTCTCTGTTTCTTCCTCTTACGCTTTTCACAGCCTGGGAGGGATTGATCGTTCCGTGCATCTCTTTGCTTTGCCGCAAACACACATCGCCCGGTTACATGTCAGCCCCGAACTGGACGGTCAGTTTCTGGACGCGGATCTGAAATTAAATCTGCGAATTGAAAATTCTGCGCGGACAGCCGGAAAAATTTCGGCGCAGGTGAAATTGCAGGATTCATCCGGCAAAACGATCAAACATTCCAGACCTGAGATGACCATCGCGGAGTTCAGTGCTGCGACAGATATTGATTTCACGACGCATGTGACCGCGCCGCGTTTGTGGAGTGCGGAAAAACCCAATCTTTATCGAATGATAATTGAGTTGCGACAGGGCGGGTCACTGTTGGAACGGGTGGAGCGCCAGATTGGTTTTCGAAAACTGGAAATCCGCGGTCGCCAATTCTACGTGAATGGACAACGCGTGAAATTGACCGGCGCCTGTCATCATGAATTTGATCCTTTGACGGGACGCGCCGATACGATGCGTCATGCGGAAACAGACGTTCGATTGATGAAGGAAGCGAATCTGAATTACATCCGGACATCGCATTATCCGCCGCCCACGGAATTGTTGGACGCTGCGGATCGTCTTGGGATGTATGTGGAGGTGGAAGCGCCGTTTTGCTGGGTGGGACCTGCGTTGGACGACATGGCGAATACCGCGGCGATCCTCACACCAACATCGGCGATGATTGATTATCATCACAGTCATCCGAGCGTGATCGTCTGGTCACTGGCGAACGAATCGCATTTCAATCGACAATTTTTGGCATCGGCGAAGATGGTCAAGGATCTCGATCCCACGCGACCGACGACGTTCAATCATGATTTTGCGAACAGCCCGCTCTCGCGCGTCACCGATATTGCCAACGTCCATTATCCGCCGATGCCTTTTGACAAAGTCATGGAGGAGGATTCGCGGCCGTTGTTTCTGGGCGAATATTTTTTCCCGATCTGCCACGAACAAACCGACGTCGCGATCAATCCAGGCCTGCGCGAACTGTGGGGCATGGGCCACGCTGAACCAGAATCTGCTTTTGGCCAGGCGCTGACCCGCGACTTTGAAATGCCTCCACTGAAGCCGGGACTGAAACCGGGAGGATGGAGTTATATCACCCATTCAGATCGAGTAATTGGTGGAGCGATCTGGGCCTCGCATGACGACGCGTTTTATTTTTCGGAAACGAAACACGCTGGCTACGCGTGGCACCACGGTTTTTGGGGATTGATTGATTATTGGCGTCGACCCAAACCGGAGTGGTGGCTCGCGCGGCATATCTTCAGTCCGGTCTGGCTCGAGACGCGGCATGTCCCGTATGTGAGCGGGCAAAAATCAGTGCGCGTGCCGGTAGAGAACCGTTACGCCTTTACTGATCTCAGCGAGTTGAAGTTTCGTTGGGAAATCAATCGTCACTCGGGGAAGAGCAAAGTTCAATTGGCACCGGGTGCAAAAGGAGTGATCGAAATTCCCGTTCCTAAAGGAACGGTCGAAGGCGACGAAATTGTTCTGCATGTTCTGAATGCAAGCGGTGTGGTGGTGGAGGAAACCGCCATACACCTGGGCGTGGAGAAGAAAAATACCGTTCTGCCGCCGACTTCAGGGAAGCCGCAGTGGACTGACGATGGTCAGAAGTTAGTAATTCAAGGCGCCGGGTTTGGTCTGGTCTTCGATCGGAGCAAAGGTGATTTTGATCCAGCCGATGCACGTCATACCAGTGCCGTGACTTCGTTTCCCTCAGTACATGTGACGCGGTACGATTTCGGTGATCTGAATGGACCGAACTCGCCCAACTACGCGGTGTTTCCAGAAGCGCCGACGCGGCATTTCGAAAAGATCGAAGTGAAAGAGGAAGCCACGGGATTGCGTCTGACCGTGCATGAACGGTTTACCAACTTTGTCGGTTCAACTTCGTGGTTGATCGATGCAACAGGGCGCGGCGTGGTGTCATGCGATTATGTCTATACCGGTCCAACCATGGACACGCGCGAAGCTGGAATTCGCTTTTCATTAAAGCCGGAGTGCGACGAACTGCATTGGCGGCGCTGGTCGGAATGGGGCGTCTTTCCTCAAGAGAGCATCAGTCGAACCGAAGGAACTGCATGGGCGCATCGCGACAAGAAATGGGATGCAGCAAAATGGAATCAACGTCCGGCGTGGCCGTGGTCACAGGACGAAACTGAAATGGGAACAACTGATTTCCGTTCGATCAAATACAACGTTTACGAAGCGGGTTTGAAATCACCCCGAAAACTCGGGATAAAGTTGTTGGCCAATGCCGATGCTCATTTCCGTGCGGCGGTGTCGACGAATGGAACGACAGCAGACTTCCTGTGGCGTTGTCCGTTAGGTCAGGTCTCCGTCAAGAGCGGCGATCATTTCAAGGGGCAGTTTGTGACGGAGTTGGTCACTTACTGAGAAAAAGTTTTTTGGACTTGATGCGACGCAGCAATGTCGCCCGACCGGTAAAGATGGGTAGGGCAAAGCTGCTGCTTTGCCGTGACTTTCGAATCACGCACAAAATACGGATCGCTCGTACGTTCTTATTCGTGCGCGAGGAATTCGACGAGGTTGCGCAAATCTCTTGGGGATAAAATCGTGGCGAGGTCGTTGGGCATCGGTGAGAGACCGCGCTGCTGTTGTTTGATGTCTTTTAACGCCACTTTCACGAGGCCGTCTTCCGGCGAGTTGATTACCATCTCCGTCGCATTCGTGCTCTTTACCTGGCCGGCATAGTTGTTGCCGTTCTTTAGGACAATGGTGACGTTGTCGAAACCCTGAGCGATTTGTTTGTTCGGATAAACGATCGATTCAAGGATGTAGTCGCGGCCATGACGTTGCGCCAGACCGGCCAGCTCGGGGCCGACATCGCCACCTTCGCCATGGATCTTGTGACAGCGGAAACAGGCGGCTTCCTGTCGTTCGAAAAAGATTTTTCGTCCTTCGCTGGCATTTCCTCCGAAGAGGGTGGTGCGATATTTCGCCAGGGCGTCGGCAGTGGAGAGTGAGGATTCATACTGTTGCACCTTCTTGCGCAGGCTGCCTGTATTGCGCTTCGCCGCCGCTTCAAATATATCGAGCTGCAATTCCTTTTCGGCTTTTCCGCTGAGCAGTTTGTCCATCCAACGCGAGACAATGCCGTCAGTGGATTTACCGGGAACCTGGGCGAGCAGTTCAAGTGCGCTTTGTTTTTCCGCGATCGAACCGTTGATCATAATTTCACGCAACTCTTTCACTGCTGTTTCGGGGGCGGATTGCGCCTCTAAACGCAGAGCGGCAATGCGGAACGTTCCACTTTTATCTTTCTGCGCCAGTTGCAGAGCTTTCTCCAGGCGCGGATCTTTTTGTTGCTGCATCGCCTGAAGAGCTTCAACGCGGACGCGCGCGTGGAAGTTTGTGCCGGTGACAATCGAAAACAGGTCGAGCGTCTTCAACCCGAGCTGGCTGGCCGCACGAATGGCCGCCATGCGAACGGTGTCCGTGCTGTTCTGCATCAGATGGTTGAATATCGAGTCGAGCGCTTTCGCCGCCGCGTCGGGGCCACGAGAAGCAATCGGACGATACAAACCGACGATTCGGTCGCGTGCGGGAGGTTTGGACCAGATACCGAGCAACTCGAGTGCTTCGCTGCGGAGCGGTTCCGGAACGACTGCATTTGTTGCATAATGTGCAAGCGACATGGCATTCGCTTCAGAGCCGAGATGGAAGTGCGCATTCAAGACACGTCGGGCGATAGGAGTCTCGAGGTTCGGTTTTGCAATCAATGCGGCGAGCGACGGCATGGCGCCGGAAATGGGAACGTCATGAATCGCGCGAGCCGCTTCAAGGACAATTCGTGGATCGGCGTCCGAGAGAAACTGGTCGATCCCGGCTGCTTTCAAACGACGCATCGCGAGCAGCGCTCCCATGCGGACGGACGCTGAAGAATCTTTTGCGGCGGCGGCGAGCTTGTCGTTGTCGGCTAATGCGGTCAATGCCATGACTGCGGCATGACGGAGATACGGATCTTTGTCGGCGTTGCTGCGGAGCAGGGTGACAATTGCGGGGACAGCTTCTTTGCGGGCCAACTTTGAAAGGCCCATCGCGGCGAAGAATTGGACGCGCGGACTTGGATCGTTCACCGCCTTGAGCAGAGCATCGAATGCGGAAGGGAAACGACGGTCGCCGAGCACCTTGGCGGCCTGGGCACGAACCTCGGCGTCAGAATCGCTGAGCAACTCGACGATCGGATTCAGTGCGGCGGTGCTGCCGATTTGCCCGAGAGCCCACACGGCGTGGATACGAGCGAGCTGATTTGGATTTTGACGTGCCACCGCTTGCAGCGCATCGAAAGTCGACTCACCCTTTTTAGCCAACGCGAATTGCGCACTTTGCCGTATCCGCATGTCGGCGTGAGAGAGAAGCGCGATCAATTCCTCGATCGACTTTTTCTCAATGCCCTCGGCGAGCAGCTTCTTGGTTTCGAGCACAGGTGCACTTTTATCCACGGCAGGATCGTGTAATCGGTAGAGGCGCGCCTTGTCGTTCTTTTCCCAACCATTCGGCCAGTCCATGACGTAGATGCCGCCGTCGGAACCGAAATCAACATCCACGGGCCAGAGATTCCAGAAAAGTTTACCTTCCATTTTGTCCGAGGAATTGTTTACGAGCGCATCCTGCGGCAACGTTGCTTTGAATCCTGCGCCTTGCGGTTCTACCGTGAACGAGCGGATGCCGCCGGGATAATCGCAAAGGAAAAAGTGATCCTTGAATTGGTCGGGCAAACCGGTGCCGGGATAATACGCCAGCCCGGCCGGTCCATGCGTGATGTGCGCGACAGGCGGCACCATGTACGCTGCGCCATTAGTCGCGGCGCAGGACCAGAGTTTTTCCGCATTCCACGGTCCCATCTTCGGCAGCCATTGCCAGCCCATCGTCCAACCGTTGTCGGCACCTTCGACTGCGTAAACCCAACGGGCCGGATCGCCGCCGTCGCCGTTGTTGTCTCCCGTCCACAGATTGCCGTATTTATCGAAAGCAAGTTCCTGCGGATTGCGAAGGCCGTAGCAGAAGACTTCGAGATCGCTGCCATCGGGATTGGAACGGAAGATTGAGCCGGTATCCGGGTAGAAAAATTGTTTGCCACCGGATTTCACGTTTGCTCCACGGTCAGCGATGCTCCAATAGATTTTACCGTCAGGTCCCATTCGCAATCCATGCATGTCGTGACCGCTGAAAGCGATATGGACGCCGAAGCCACTAAACATTTTCTCGCGTTGATCGGCGACGCCGTCGTCATTCGTGTCGCGCAATTTCCAAAGATCGGGAATGCAGGTGAAATAGACCGATCCGTCGTAAGCGAGGACGCCGGCAGCGACGCCCGAAACAGAAGTTTTGAAATCCGTGGCGAAGGTGGTCCCATGATCGAACTTGCCGTCGCCGTCCGTATCGGTGATTCGGCGAATACCTTCGGTTTCCACTTCGAGATCATGCCAATCGACTTTGCCGTCGTGGTTGAAATCGCTGAATCCTTTGCCAGCAAGTTTGGCGATGAGGTCTTTGTCATCAGGCCGAAGCGTTTTTTGAAAAAATGCCGCACGATCCTCGACGGTCCGCAAGGCGAAATCGGCGTCGAGCCATTCCTGGAAACCGCGCACATCGAAGACGGTTGTTTTGCGACGACCGGTTTGCACGGCGTAAATTCTGCCAAGGTTATCAAAGCAGAAGCTGGAGATGTTCTCGATGAGCGGCTCCGACGCGACCAGATCAATTTTGAGCCCGGCGGCCACAGAGAAATTTTTCATCGCTGCCGCTGGATCGTCTGGTTCCGTCCCACGTCGTTTTTTGGTGGGCGGAGTTGATTTTGCTTCGGCGGAGGGATCGGCCGAAGCGGCGGGGAGGAAGCAGAGCAGGGCTGCGAAAATCACCGCGGCCCATGAGAGTTCGCGGGTGTAAAAACGATCCGCGGCAATGGTCGACGGGGAAGAAATTAAACGAGAGACGTTAGAGCACATCGTGTTGTCTTCCGAGACGTTTAGAGGATCTCAGAAGTTTCGTCTATCTGTTGTGGGGGCGGAGAAGCGCACGTCAAAATCGAAATCCGCCCATCTTTTGCAATAAACTACTGACAGTGAGGAAAACTCATGATTGGATCGTAAGGGTTTTCCCCCGAGCCCCAAGTTATGTCCAAGTTATTCCTGCGTACTGTCGTGGCACTTGCGGCCGCGCTGCTGATTGCGATCGTTTTCCTCCAGAGTAACTGTGTTGCTCCGACAGCTGCCATCCAATCAAAAGAAATTTCGCATCCAGATAATGGACAAACAACGTCGCGCGTGGTGTTGACTAAGGTGTCCGGCAATACTGAGTCGGACACTGCCCGAAAGTTGTCTCGTACCGTCGGCAACGAATCCGTTTTTCATGCGTTTGATGCGTGGGTGGACGAATATCGCAGCGCGACAGCAACGGAACGTTTGGCCATGGACGATCGAGGTTTCGAATTGGCCCACGAGCGTCGTGCGGCTCTCCTTGAGTTAATCAAATCCGATCCAGAACAGGCGTTGCAACACCGTCGCGCCGACAACGACGTACTTCCAGCGGAAATCGCTTCCCAGCTCGAAGAGAACATTTCTGCCAATGGTTACTACTCTGTGAAATGCGTAACGCCGGTTGCGGGGCAAGCTGAGACGCAGGCATTCGAACGTTCCGTCACATTAAACGGAAAGCATTACGTGGCGCATGTGTATGGTCAAAATCAGGTGCGAGTCACCGAACCGAACATGCAGATTGCTGGCATCGCGATTGATGATGACCTTGCTTTGATCGATACCGGTTTGCCGCGACTGAATTTTGGTGATCCGACGCCCGGAAGTTCCGATGTCACGAATCGGCCGCTCGCGTCCTGGACCACTGGCAATAAAAAGGTTCTGGTGATCCGCGTCGATTTTCCTGACCTGCAAGGGGAACCGATTTATCTCTACAACACTGACATCACTCTCACGGCGAGCTATTGCGCCGGGATCTTTAATAACCCCAACGGCATTCGTGATTTTTATCAGCAGCAGTCGTACGGCAAAACCGATCTGTTGATTAGTGAGGCTGACGTTACTCCCGTTTATCGCATGCCAAGTAATTCGGTTTGGTATGCGCAAGGCGATGGGAGCCGTTTTTATGGAGCTGAAATGCAGGCGGTTGCGTACGCCGCAGCTGGCGCGACCTACGATTTAACTCAATACGATCGCATCGCGCTGCTGCACACCTTCCTCGGCAACATCACTAATTCTATAATGACGTTTGCAGGCCAGGGCGAAATTGGCGGCCGATATCTGTTTATCAATGGCGCGTTCGATTACTCCGTAGTCAGCCATGAATTGGGGCACACCTACGGCATTTATCATGCGAACTGGTGGAAGCCGAGCAACAACACGACGATCGGAACAGAAGCCAATCATCTCGCGAGTTTTACATCAGGCGCGATCTACGGTGTCAGTATCGAATACGGCGACATTTTCGATGCGATGGGCGCCAACAGCGGCACGACGGATACGAGGTATCACTTTAATCACTGGTTCAAGAACATGTTGAATTGGGTTCCTGATTCGAACGTGGTCACTGTGACCAATTCCGGCACTTATCGTATTTATCGATTCGATGACCCGAGCGTCGACCTTGTGAACAACAAGTTTGCACTGAAGATTTGTCGCGACCAGATTCGCGATTATTGGGTTGGTTATCGTTGTGACTTCGCGACCACAACGAACCGGGCGTACATCGTCTACGGGTACAATTTTAATACTTCGGCGGCACTGCTGGATTGCAACACACCGGGTTCGAGTCTCTCGGACGCGACATTGGCCGTGAGTCAATCACTCATCGATACGAATGCTGGCGTTACAATTACGACCGTCGCGGCTGGCGGCACGTATCCAAATAATTACCTCGATATCCAGGTCAGCCTGCAACCGCGTGTCGCGTTTACGTCCGATTATGTATCAGCGGAAACAGTGTTGGGAACGGCGAGCGTGACGGTTGAGCGTTTGTGCAATTCCAGCGGGATAACGACGGTTGATTACACGTGCATCGATGGGACCAATGCACTACACGGCGCGACAAACGGAATCCATTACGTCGGTTCGTCCGGAACATTGACCTGGAATGATGGGGATACGACGCCGCGTACGTTGACGTTTCCGATTCTTCCGTTCGGAGCCAGTAATGGTTACCGCGATTTCATCGTGCAATTATCGAACCCGACGAATGGCGCGATTTACAATCCTTACAAGACGACAGTATCACTGCGTCCACCA
>CBHWET010000054.1:0-18090 GCA_966112985.1 uncultured bacterium
ATTTTCTGCTCACTTCCAACGCCGTCGAAAATGAAAAAATAATTATTAGCTGACTCCGAAAGCCTTTTTTTTGAGCAGGAATTTCGGATTTTCGGCGATTTTAGGGAGAGACAGAGCGAAACTTGATGGTCGAGCGCCAACGCCTTGGGGTTGCATGATCAATTCACATGGAATTCTTAATGGCGCTTGGTTCGTTCGACTCTGGACAGCGGTCGATTAATGAACGTAACGTTCGTGCACCATGAGCGACAATGCAGGATCATCGAAAGAACGGCATCGGAAGTTTGTTCAACGCGTGCGCGAGACGCGCGAGGTCTGGGGATTGCAGAGCGAAGAGGGGTGGTGCGTCAGCGGTGAAGAAGGGCAGGAGTCGATGCCATTTTGGTCGGATCGTGAATTGGCAGCCCGTTGCGCCAAGGAAGAATGGTCAGGCTTCGAACCCACACCGATACCGCTGGATGAGTTTCTGGAGAATTGGCTTCCGGGCATGGACGAGGATGGAATTATCGTGGGGACAAACTGGAATGAAGACCTGGGCGGAGTGGAGAGCAAGCCTCTGGCGTTGAAACGCCAACTCGAGGGGCAAACTTAATTCCGCGAGTGGGATTTTAAGCTACTGGTCCGATTCTTTGTTCTGCAGCGCGTCTTCGACCATTTTTTTGAAGAGAGCGCTGGCTTTTTGCACTTCGCCTTTTGGGCCGAAAATTCGAACGTGAACAAAATTTTCCCCTGATGGGATAACGACCCCGAGAAACGTTTGAGTCCCTTTGGGCTTGCTACCCGGTCCGGAATAAATGCCAGAGACAGAAACATAGGTTACCTCGCGACTGCCGATTTTTTTTGTCTCCTCCGTGATGTCTTCTGGTTTCGCGTTCGGGAAATAAGATTTCCATACCGCAGCGGCAACGGCCGGGTTTTTTTGGCCGAGATAGAACCGGACGTCGGTGGTGGAGTGCTTTCCCGATTCATTTGGGACAACGAACCGCGTCTGCGCCTTTGAGTTGGAACTGGGAGAATCCCACTGCCACTGTTCGGGGCGGGTAAACGTCAAATCGCCCACGAGCACGTTCATTGGATCTGCATGAACAACGAGGCAAAAAAGGAATGCGCACAGAAAAACAAAAGAAGTTCGGGCGCGCATTGCCGGTGAGAATAGGGTGTTCTGAAATAACTTTCCAGAATTCGATTTGCCCCTGTGCATCCAGAAGGTCAGTGGGAGACTCTGTCAATTCTGGTAAAGCATTTGGGCGTGACATTCTCAAGAGAGCGGAAAAAGAATCCTCGCGGAGAATGATTATGCGAAACAACCAACGCGCCTTCACCATTGTTGAACTGCTCGTGATCATGGGCATCATCGCATTGCTCGTCTCGATGATGGTGCCGTCGGTCATGAAAGGCAAAGAACAGGCGAAACAAACGGCCTGTATTAATAATCTTAAACAAATCGGACTCGCCTTCACCACGTTCAGCCATGAACACGAACATCGTCCGCCGACTGGCGTTTCGATCAGCGACGGCGGCGTGATGGAATATTATTTCGGTCCTACGGCTCCGGCGAATCTTGAGTGGCGCGATCAGTTGCGTGTCTTTACAGCGATTAGCAACGAGCTCGTCTTGCCGAAGATTCTGGCGTGTCCCGCGGAAGCGAAACTACGTCCGGCGACCAGTTTTATGGAGATGCAGTGGGCAAATGTCAGCTACTGGCCGTGCATCAGCATGGAAGAACAATTGAGTGATCCGAGTCTGTTTTGGGCGGCCGACGGCATTACGAAGGGAACTTTCGAAGCGTGGCAACGTGGAGCGCAACGGACGAGTGACCATGTGAAGAATATCGAAATCTCAATTCCACACGGAAGCGATCATGCGACGGTTGTTTATCGTGATGGCCACGTCGCGTCATTGATCGAGACCGATAAGGAATGGTTTGCGAAGATGTTTCATTGATGAGGGGCGCGAAAAACGGGAACCCAATTGGTTTTAAAACATCTTAGGTTCGAATTCCGGGTGGGAGTTTGTGAAAAAAGGTTGTTGACACGTGTAGGAATAATCTGACAAAATCGGGCGAGCCCAAAAGTCGAACAACACAACCAATGCAACCAAAGCAAATATATCCTACGTTTGGTCATAAAAGGGGCAGAATCCGTCGGTAATTGATTTGCAGGGAATCTTCAGAGTTTAACGCTATCCATGAAAACACCAGTGTATTCCATCGTCGGAGCCTTTGCGCTCATTTTGACCCCGATCGCGGCTCATAGTGCCGTAAAATATTGGGATAACAACGGCGCTACTGCGGGGGCGGGGGGAACTGCGCCAACTGGAACGTGGGATGTTGCCACTTCTACGAAATGGAATACAGATCCTGCGGGAACAAACACCACAACGACCTTTGATGCTGGAGATATTGCGGTCTTTTCGGCGGGCACGGATGCAACTGGTTCTTACACGATTACGGTTAGCGGCAGTCCTGCGCCGTCCGCCGTGACGAATAAAAATGGAACGGTTTCGCTGGCGGGAACGGCATTGAATATCGGAACGAACACGATCACGGTAAAATCAGGAGCGACACTTTCGATTCCCACCTCGACTCAAATCTCCGCGACTGCTGGGGCGACATTGGTTCTCGACGGTGGCACGATGCGTAATACGGTAACCGGAAACGCAGGCTCATTCGTATCACCGAGCATGGTTATCACCGTCACAACTAACGGTGGCATCTTGCGTTTTAACACGGCCGATATTTTAAACATCGTTAACAGTGGTACGCCGGGGACGATCATTTCCGGCCCGGGTGGCATTACAAAAGAAGGTGTTGGCGTGCTTGCGATTGCCACAGCGTGCACCTACTCGGGGCCGACAATCATTAACGCCGGTGAGCTTCGCATTAGAACTTCCTCGAACCGAATTCCGACGGGAACTCCCGTGACAGTAAACAGTCCCGGTGTTTTAAATTTGAATGCGGTCAGCCAGCAGATCGGCTCATTGGCTGGGACTGGTGACGTAGGCCTCGCCGGAGCTACGCTGACTATTGGCGGTTCCACCAATACGAGCTATTTCGGCGCGATTAAAAACACGGCGAACGCCGGTGCGGGTGCTTCGACCGCAACTGGCGGCAGCGTGACGAAACAAGGTTCGGGAGTGATCACGTTTTATGGAACGAACGCGTTCACCAGCGTATTGACCCTGTCCGCTGGTGGAATCATCGTAGCACCCAGTGGCTTCCTCGCGGATCCAACCTGCGACGTTGCTGTCGATGGCGGCACGCTGACGCTTAGCAACGCAACGCAAACGGTTGAAAATCTTTATGGTAATGGCGGTGTCATCGAGTTGACGACGGGACACACGCTGACGATTAATGCGATCAATACGAGTTCCGCTCGTGGAACCAACTTCCTCGGTGCGATTGTTGGTCCTGGAAGCATTATTAAAACCGGCGTGCTTACAGAACGGTTGCTTGGGACGAATACCTACAGTGGATCGACGACGATTAATGAAGGACGAATCGTTACCTCTACCGCAAGCACTGGCGGCGGTAGCTTCACTGTCGCGGATTCGGCTGGACTGGGGGTAGCTCTCGCGACGAATACTCCGACCTTAAACGTGAGCGACTTAACCATCGGCACGTCGACAATGGAATTCGATTTGTCGGGACTTGGCTATCCGCTCGTAAAAGTGATGAACGTCAATGGCGCGTTGAACATGAACGGCAACGTGACCGTGGATGTAAAAGGAATCAATACTCCGGGCACTGTCACACTGCTCGAATACGGTTCCCGAACTGGCGCCGGTGTCTTTTCGTTGGGGAATCTGCCGCCGCGTATGATCGGAACGATTGATGACGATACGGTGAACAAGCGTCTTGTTTTGACGACAACATTTGGAGATTCGCTTACGTGGGTTAGCGACGCATCCGGTCTGTGGGACGTAAACAACGCGGGTAATGCAATTTGGAAGCTTGATTCGAACGGTAATCCGGCTGAGTACCAGGAAAATTCTTTGCAGGGTGACGTTGTAAAGTTTGACGATACAGCAACTGGAACAACGCTCATCAGCCTTCCGGGCACTGTGAATCCTTACAAAGTGACGTTCAATAATTCGACCTTCAGCTACACCCTGACGAACGTCGGGAAAATCGCTGGTGTCGCATCCGTTACGAAAAATGGAACGAATGATTTAGTTATCGGCACGACCAACAGCTATACGGGCGGAACCATCCTGAATGCCGGTGCGTTGCGGTTTGGTAATAACACGCCAATCGGCACGGGGAGGCTGACGATCAACGGTGGAACGTTGACATCCGATAGCACCACGGCGCGCACCGTGAGTGTGCCCGTTACGTTGAACGCGAATGTTACGCTTGGCGATTCTGTGAACAACGGAGCTTTAACCTCCAGCGGAGCGTGGACAGTTGCCGGATCTTCGAGGCAGATCGCTGTGAATACAATCGGCGCAACCATCAGCGGATCAATTGGCGAAGATGCTTCGGGCCGGGCGCTGACGAAAACCGGTGACGGCGCATTAATTCTTACCGCCGCTAATACATTTACTGGTGGTTTCAATCACAACTCCGGCGCGGTGCGCGTCAACAGCACGACTGCTTTAGGAGCGGCAAACAGTCCAGTGTCTTTGGCGAATGGCGTAACGCTTTCAACGAGTGCGGGGACGGCGAGGACGTTGACGTATTCCTGGACTGTTAATGGAGACGTAATAGTTGGCCAGACGTCCGGTGGCGTTGCTGCCGTCACGTTCGCAGGGACGATGAATCTCGGTGGCGCGACGCGCACATTCACTTTGGTTAACACCAACGACACGATCTCAGCCGTCATCACCAATGGTGGATTATTATTCGCGACTGCGGGGGGAACTCTCACGTTGTCCGGTGCCAACGTATATAACGGAAATACAACGATAAACGCGGGAACTGTCAGTCTGACTGGCGTTAGTTCTGGAAGCGGGGCCTTCACAGTCAATACAGGTGGAACGCTTCAGGTAAACGCCACAGCAACTCTCGGGAACGGCACGGGAACCTTGAATTTAGCAGGGGGCAATGTCGTGACGACGGGCGGACGCTCAGCGGTGCCGATTCCGAATCCAGTTGTTATGACGGCAGATACCACTTTCCAGGGAAACACAACTGGCGGCGGACTCCGCGACTTCCCATTCTCTGGTTCTTTCACCACAACGGCCGGAACCTTGACGGTCAAGAATACCGGCACGACGAACGGATTGTGGAATCCGCGTTTCCAGATGGGTACATTGAACTTTACCCAACCGATTGTTCTCGGTGTTTCCGGCGATCCCGGTGGCACAATGATTACGTCGTATAACACGAATGGAGCAGGGGATCAGACCTTTAGCGGAGTTATTTCCGGTTATGGCAGCGTTACTCGTTCCTCACCGGTAACTGGTGCGGGTGGTCGTACATATCTGACGGCAGACAATACGTATACAGGTGGAACGACGGTCACCGATGGAACCTTGGTCGTTAATAACACGACTGGTAGCGGAACGGGCAGCGGCGCTGTCACTGTGGCGACGAAAGGTTATTTAATTGGAACCGGCGTTATTGGCGGTGCTGTGACGAACAGCGGTATTATCAGCGGCGGCAATTCGGTGGGGACGCTGACGATTGGTGGTGGATTGACCTTCACCTCGGGCAGCACGAATGAATGGGAACTCGCTGCCAACAGCACAGCATCGGGTTTCGATCAACTGGTGTTGACCGGAGGCGCGCTAACAATCAGCAGCAATACGTGGTTGAACGTGAAGTTCAGCGGTTCCGCAACGTTCCCTGATATCAGTAATCCGTTTTGGCAAACGAGCCATAGTTGGAAGGTCATATCGATTAGCGGCTCGGCCTCCAATCCTGGATTAACGACGTTCTCGGGAATCGTTGGCGCGAACGGCAACAATGCGGGAGTGTTCAGCACCTCGACGGACGGAAGCGGGAACGTCTATTTGACCTTCACTCCCGGCGCCGCAGCTCGACCGGCGTTCGCTGGTGGAATCATTGGCGCGCGCACGACAAATGCGTCCTTCAACTTCAGCGCCACGACGGGTATAGCCTATGAAGTCCAATACAAGAATGACTTGAACGCAACAAATTGGACGAAACTGACCACTGTCATCGCTACGAATACGCCGGTTACAATTGTCGACTCCTCCAGCGCTGCCGCTAACGCGACGAATCGATTCTACCGTGTGATTGTTCCTTAAGGGGCCGTTTACCACAAAAAGTCCATCATCATAAGCTTTGCTGAGCGACGAAGGCCCACGTCCCGTGGGCCTTTTTACCACTGCAATTTTTTGCCTTTTTGATTGTTTTCCGCCGGTCAAAAATGGTATTAGGGTTTTTGATTAAATCCAGTTAAGAGGTCTCCTTAGCTTTTTGCGCTGGATTAATCTGGTAAAAACCTAATGCACCAAACTAACCAGGTCTCGACGGCGCTGCGCATTAGCTCAGCGACATCGGTTTATTCTTGTCTGTCCGTTTTCCCAAAAACTCGAGGTTATATGAGATTATCTGTATTGCTGGCCCTGTTGTCCGCCACAATCGCATCCCAGGCGGCGACGCTTTTATTTTGGGACACAAACGGCACAACAAACGGCGCCGGCGGTTTATCTCCTTCGGGAAACTGGGGTAGCGCTGCCTTGAATTGGACGACGTCAGCAGCCGGAACGGCTTCGACGGCGGCATTCACATCGGGAAACACCGCGGTTTTCTCGGCCGGGACCGATGCGACGGGAGGTTTTACCGTTTCAGTTAATACAGCGCAAACCGTCGACAGCATTGTGGTGGAAGAAGGATTTCCTCAATTGGTCGGTAGCGCCGGTATCACGTTGAGCGGGACAGGAAATATTGATGTTACAAACGGCGCCAAGTTGGCTATCGCCAACGTCATCAGCGGTTCATCGGGCATAACGAAGAACGGTAACGGTACATTAGGGCTTTCGGGTGCCAATACATTTACTGGTGGGGTAAATCTCAATGGCGGTGTCACTGTGATCGCCAACGCATCTGCGTTAGGAACAGGAACGTCTGCTTTGAATTTCAATGCCGGCACTCTCCGTTACGACGGGCCAAGTGGAACGATCGTGAGTAGTTCTCGGTCGATAATCGTCAATTCGGTTGGTGGAACAATTGAAGTGACGAATCCAGCAGTTGTTGCGACTTACGCCGGGACACTTTCCGGCAGTGGTACTTTGACATTGCTCGGTCCTGGCACACTCAGTCTGACCGCGGCAGGCACATCCTCCGGTAACTTCATGGTGAACGGAGGAACGTTGGAAGTGAAGAATACCTCTGGCAGCGCAACGGGCAGCGGAACGGTCAATGTCAGCCCCACCGCGACGCTGGCAGGCACTGGTTCCATTGGTGGTTCTCTGAATCTGAACGGAACGATTCGACCCGGAGCAAGCCCAGGAACGATTTCGACTGGGAATGAAACATGGTTTGGCGGCGGCGTCTATGTTTGGGAGATCAACAACGCCACGGGAACAGGCGGCGCAGATCCAGGATGGGACACTATCAATATCAATGGATCGCTTAATATAAATTCGACTCCAACGAACAAATTTACAATTAGCATTACCTCACTTTCAGCAGCGAACAGCCCCGGGGTAGCAGGAAACTTCTCCGATACTTCCGATTACACGTGGCGCATTGTGGGAACTACAGGGGGCATCACCGGGTTTGATCCGGCAGCGATTAACCTGGTTACAAATAACTTTTTAAACTATCCGGGCAACGGCGCCTTCGCGGTCGAGTTGGCCAACAATGGCAAGGATCTTGTAGTCAGGTTTGCGCACCCGCCAACCGTCACGGTTCAGCCGTCGTACACAAATGTTGTGGAAGGTTCGAGTGTTAGCTTGATTGCTACGGTGACTGGCGACGCTCCGTTTAATCTGCAATGGAAGAAGAATGGAACGAATATCCCTGATGCTACAAACTCCGTATTGACTCTCAACAACGTTGGTCCTCTGGACAATGGTTATTATTCTGTTGGTGTTGCGAATCGATTCGGTTCATCGGTAAGTCCCGCGGTAGGCGTCAACATCATCGCGCCACCGTGCGCTCTCGTGCCGGTGGGAATTGTGGCGTGGTGGCCGGGAATGTTTAGCGCAATCGACGTCGTGGCGAATAGAAATGGCATTGAGTCCAACGTTACTTATAACGGCGGCAAGGTGGGCTTCGGTTTTGAGTTTGATGGCGCAACGAATTACGTCCGCGTCCCTGATGACGCCGCATTTCACGGAAACAAAGTTTCCGTCGAAGCATGGGTTAAAGGTAATTCTCCGCAAACGGTCAGATACCTGTTCAACAAATCGTTAAATAGCGGATTTGGTTCCTACGCGCTTTACACCGGCAGCGGTGGTGGTTTGCAGTTTTATGTCGCGCAGA
The DNA here is from genome assembly GCA_966112985.1 of uncultured bacterium. GTDB lineage: Bacteria > Verrucomicrobiota > Verrucomicrobiia > Limisphaerales > JACDHS01 > CBHWET01. The sequence goes on from CBHWET010000054.1 coordinate 8,399, forward strand.
CAAATGGTTCGTACGTCGTATCGCCAGATTGTGGAACAGGTATTTGGGATGGAAAATTTCACCACGTCGTTGGTTCGTATGACAACACGTTTGTCCGGTTGTTCGTGGACGGTGTCGAGATAGGAACGGGTACCGTTGCAACAGGTCCGATTGCTTATGGCAACAATTACGCCGGCGGCGATCTGTTCATCGGTTCTTTCGATACGAATGTAAATTCGTTTCATTTCCAAGGCATCGTCGACGAATTAACGATTTATAATCGCGGCTTGTCCTTGTCGGAAATTCAACTGCTCTTTAACGCGAAGAGCGCTGGGAAGTGTGGCATGCCTTCGTGCACGCCGGCGCCTTCTGGGCTCCAGCATATTTGGCGTGCAGAAGGTAATTCCGGTGACAGTGTCGGTTCGGCGAATGGCACTCTTACAGGCGGCGCGTCCTTTGTTCAAGGGCAGGTCGGTCAGGCGTTTAATTTCGACGGCCAGTCTGGCTCTGTAACTGCGAATTTAAACGCATCGAGTGGAAATTACACCGTTGAGACCTGGGTGAAGTTCGATGGCAGTTTCGCGCGTGCCAGTTACAACACGATTTTGGAGTTCGGAAATGACGCGCCGTGGTTTGGTGTGACCGGTGAAGGAGAGCTGGCTGTGTTCGGAGTTGTGGCGGGCGGTCAAGTTCCTGAAGGCCGCTGGACGCACGTTGCCTATTCGTGGGATGGATCGGATAGCAGGCTTTATATCGACGGTTTGGAAGTGGCATCCGCGAGGGTTGCTCCGCCGACGAACGGTATCGGAATGGGTATTGGTTACAACTACGGAGATACGCCATGGCTCGGCGGGATCGATGAGCTAAGTCTTTATAACCGCGCGCTGGGCGGTGCTGAAATTCAGGCAATTTATAATGCTGGAATTGCAGGCAAGTGTTCGTCATCTCTCGCTTGTACAGCGGCTCCATCAGGTCTCGTTGCATGGTGGCCGGGGAACGGGAGTGCTGCGGACGTTACTGGCGGCAACAACGGCACTTTACAAAATGGCGCAACCTTCAGCGGAGGAAAGATCAACTCGGCGTTCTTCTTCGATGGAACTGATGATTACGTTAAAATTTCCAACAGCGCTGTTCTGATGCCAACGAATCTGACGGTTGAGACCTGGATTTATCCGACTGACGTCAGTGGAAGCTGGCATTCAATCGTCGCGCATGGTTCCTCGACCGGCACCCAAGACGCGTATTTCCTGGGCATTTATAATGGCGAAGTTGATTTCGATACTTACCACACCAGCGGTACGGGAAACGGCCTGCATGCTTACGCCCTTTCGCCATATCAATGGTATCATATCGCAGCTACCTTCGACGGTTCGACGAAGCGCCTCTATGTCAACGGCACGGAAGTCACGAATGCATCAGTTCCATATCCGCTCGGCTACGACGCTTCAGTGCCCGTAACGATTGGTGATGACTGGAATTACAACGCCGCGGCCAACATTCCATTTGCAGGGCTGGTTGACGAAGTGTCGATCTACAATCGTGCCTTGACCGCGGGTGAGATTCAAACCATCTACAGTTCCGAGTTTCTCGGCAAATGCTTGCCAAATTCAGGCACCTCTTCAGCCCCATCCATTGTCATGCAGCCACAGAGCATCACGAATGCTCCGGGATCCACGGCCGTCTTTTACGTTGTCGCTAACGGAGGTGAACAACCGCTCACGTATCAATGGAAAAAAAATGGCGAGCCTTTGTCATCCACCGGCAATATTTCAGGCGCGAACAGTGCGGTTCTGATTATCTCGTCAATCAGTGCGGCTGATCAGGGGACGTATTCAGTCCTCGTCAGCAACGGACAGGGCAGTACTAACAGCTTTGGCGCACAATTAACTGTTAGCAATTTCGGAGGCGAAAACTTCGATAGTCTGATCAGCTATTGGCATGCCGATGGCGATGCCAAAGATAGCTTCGGGGTAAATCATGGAACTTTGCTCGGTACCGCGACGTTTGGAGGCGGTAAGCTCAACCAGGGATTTTACTTTGATGGTACGAATACCACTGCCGCAGTTTCTATCCCCGATTCCGCTTCTCTTAAGCCAACGAACGTGACGGTCGAAGCGTGGGTGCGTTTTGATTCACTCGATTCATATACTCAAGGTGGTGCGCCAAGCGGGACCGAGTATTTACTGTTCAAGAAGAACTCTCGAGTAAATCAATTTGAAGGATATACGTTGGTGAAACAACGTGTCGCAGGTTCTGATCGACTTCAGTTTGCAGTTGCTTCGGCTGCGGGTGTGCAGGTTATCGCTACGTCGACGACGACGGTTATTCCCGGGATTTTTTACCATGTCGTTGGAACTTTTGATGGTAGCACTGTCGCACTGTACGTGAATGGTGCTTTGGAAGACTCAAAGCCTGCCAGCATCACGTTAGATTACGGAACAAGTCCGTTGTATTTCGGAAGCAGCGGCGAAGCATGGGATGGTAAACTCAGTGGGATCCTCGACGAAATTAGACTCTACGGACGTGCCATTTCCGGCGCCGAAGTGCGTGCGCATTACACGCAGGGTAACCTTGGATTTGTAGGCTTAAAACTGGCCAGCACGAATTATGTCGACCGAAGTGATGTCGATCGGGCTCTGGGCATCGCGATCTCTGGAGGCTATGCTTACGTCTCAGGAGTTGTTGGGACCAATGGCGGTGATGCTATGATTTCGCGGTTTGCGCTTCCGACGCAGTCGACGAACTCTCCGCTTTGGCAGACAAACTGGCCTGGACTGGCAGGGTTTGATCGGTTCAGTGGCGTCGCGGTCGGACAAGATGGTGTTTACTTCGGCGGTGAAAGTTATGCGCGGACGGCTGATTCTTTCGGGACTAAGGAAAACAAAGGTATGATTGTGAAGTTCCCATTCAGCGGTCCGAACTCGACCAATTCCGGTTTCGGTGGATCAGTATGGGACAAGCAGGTTCCTGCATCTCCCGGCGCTTTCTCCTTCAGCGGAAAAGAGACTATCAACGGAGTGGCCTCCACGACGGAAATCATCAACGACACGATCACGACGATCATTTACGCTGCCGGTTCTGCCCAACGCAGTTCAGCGAACGAAGGACGCATGTTCCTGACTAAAATGCGTGGTGATGGGACAATCTTATGGACCACGACGGACAGTAGCGCAACATCGGCAACCCCTGATGCGTTTAGCACTGCCGCTGGAGTCACATTGTTTAACGGATCAATCTTCGTTGCGGGACGTAGTGATGACGGCGGAGCACCTAAAGCCGTGATTAGTAAAGTTTCACCGACTGGTGTTGCACAGTGGAAGGTTGGATCATCGAGTGGATATTTTACCGCGATTACCGCGTTTGGCGGGACACTTTATGCGGTTGGCGCGACTTCAACCAACAGCTGGAATGCCGACGCTTTGATTCAGAAGCTTGATGACAGTGGCAATATCATTTGGACCCGAACCTATGGTAACGTCGAAATGGAAGATGTCTTAAACGGCGTTGTCGGTATCGGTAGTCGTATCTACGCCGTTGGTTCGACGAGGAACATCAACGGAGATACGGACGCTGCGATCCTGGAAATCGATACAGCAACAGGCGATCTGATTTCCGCAACGCCATTCGGCGGATCGGGTGATGATTCCGCCACTGCTGCTGCTACCGATGGGACCGATCTTTACGTAGTTGGTGAAAGCAAGAGTTACGGTGGGGCAGGCAGCAACATCATGTTGCTGCGTTACTTGATTTCTCAACCAGCAGTTAGCCTGGATATTTCGGCGGCGACCTTACCTTACGGTGTTGTGAGTAACAACTACAGCTTCCGATTAACCGGAGTTGGTGGCGTGCCGCCGTATTCGTGGTCTCTCGCGACAAATTCGCCTTCGTTGCCTGCCGGCCTTTCGCTCTCATCTGGTGGCGTGATTTCTGGAAAACCTACGTCAGCCACATCAGCCAATGTCGTCATTCAACTAGCCGATGCGAGCACCCCTCCTACAACGGTAACTCGCTCGATGACTCTGACTGTATTGTCTGCGCTTACACCGCCTACGGTAACTTTTGTAACTCCCACGAACGGTTCCACGTTTGACGCTGGATCATCAGCTTCGATCATCGTCACTGCGACCGATACCGATGGATTGAATCGTATCGACTTATATAGCAATGGAAGCGTCGTTGATTCAGCCCGCGGTTTGTCAAGTTCTGCTACTGCCACTTTCACCGCCAATAATTTGGTCGCGGGTAGCTATGATCTGTACGCCGTCGCCTATGACATTTATGATACGGCTGCAACGTCCGCGGTTGTTCACGTCACGGTCAATGGAACAGGGCTTAAGGCAATTGATTTCGAGCCGTTTGACATCGCTGCAGGCGCCGTTGGGGTGACGGAACCATCGATCAGCAGCTACCTTGGGCGATTTGGAATCAGTATTTCGGACGTTACTGCAGGATCGTCTTTGATCATCAATCGTGATTCAAATTTCGGTAGCGGCAGTGTTGTGACAGCTTCGTCGGGCAAGAATCTTTTCACGCAGGCCGGAAAGAATGGCGCTGTCTCATATGTTCTCAACTTCGCGAGCCCCGCAGCAAGTTTCCGTTTCACCCGTGTAAAAGTCCTGGGCAATGCGGCTGGCGTTACACACCCAAGCTGGCGGGCGACGGCTTACGCCGGGGCTACGATCCTCGGCTCAGTCGGAGAAAACGCATTTACCACCTACAGTTCCGTTGCTGAACAGCAATACACCTTGTACGGACCGAATATTACGTCGGTTAAGATCGAGGCTGATAACTATAACTACGCGACATTCAACTCGGCGATGCTCGACGACTTTGTCGTCGTCACCAATGCTGCGGTCATCGATAACCAGCCCCCAACCGTTAGCATTGCGACACCTGCTAATGGTGCAAGTTTTACATCTCCAGCGACAGTGACAATTGCGGCAAACGCCAGTGACCCGGATGGAACTGTCTCGACGGTAAAACTATATTTGGGACGCACACTGCTGACGACGCTCTCCGGTGCCTCAGCCTCGTACACTCTTGCCAACCTCGCGCCTAACGCCGCCGGTTATCAAATTCGCGCAGAAGCGACCGACAATCAGGGTGCGGTCAAGAGCTCCGACACCGTAACCTTTTACGTCACGGAAGCCGCCGGCGTAAATGTCATCAACTTCGACGCCGTCGATGCGAGTTCAAAGACAATTGCGACTACGAACCTTGCTTCGTATCTCAATCAATACGGGGTGACTGTGAGCAACATTACAGCGGGTTCACGTCTTGAAATAGCAAACGTAAAGAATATCAACGGTGGAAGCATCATCGCGTCTTCGTCTCCTGAAAACGTCCTGATGCATTCAACACGTTCTGGCGCGATCAGTTATATGCTGAAATTCGCTGCGCCGGTTCAGAACGTGCGCTTTACTCGCCCAAGACTCGTTGCGAGTGCTGTCGGCATCACATTCCCGCAATGGCGCGCTCGCGCATATGATTCAAGTGGCAATGAAGTCACTTCAGTCGGTGAAAATCTGTTCTTTAGCGCAGCCGACGTTCCGGCGCAAACGTTCGATTTGCCGGCAAATAATATTGTCGCTGTGCGTTTCGATTCTGATGGACAGGGCCGGTCTACCGTTTCAGGACTGATTATTGATGATCTGATTCTAAACACCAACGCCGTTACCCGTCCGTTGACGGTCGCAATCACAAGCCCTGTTAACAACAGCGTTTACGCATCCGCCCCTGCGACGGTGACCCTTACGGCAAGCGCGACGGGGTCAGATCCGATTGATCATGTTGAATTCTATGCTGGGCCATTGTTGATCGGTACATCGGCTACGGCGCCCTACACGACGGTCTGGACCAACGTTTACCCAGGTAATTACGAGCTGCGCGCTGTGGCTATCGATACGCAATTGCGAAAAGTGGTTTCCGATGCCGTAAACATTACGGTTAACGGCGGCACCGTCATCAACAACTCGACCTATATCAATTTCGACACTGTTGATGCGTCGTCTGGTTTTATCGCTGGCGCAGCGCTTGAAAGATATTTTGGTGATTTTGGAATCACAGTACAGGCTGACAGCGGTTCGACGAATGTTATCGCAAACCAACAAAACCTAAAGAGCGCAGCAAACCTCAGCGGTGTCTCAGCAAATTCACCCCAGAATGTTTTTACAACAATCGGCACAACAGATCACCCGGCGTTTTCGCTGTCGTTTGGGCAGCCCTTGACACAGGTGCAATTCACGCGCGTGAAACTGATTGCCGGTGTTAATGGCGTCAGTCACCCGGCGTGGCAGGCGTTCGCTTACGATGTTGCGGGTAACATTATTGCAAGTGTTTCTGAAAGCTTTATCAGCAGTTATGTCGATGTCGCTGCGAAAAGTTATACGTTAACAGGGCAGGGCATTGTCAGTGTTCGATTCGAATCCTTTAACCGAAACGCTTCCAGCTTGAAGGCGTTGGTGATTGACGACCTTATTCTGACGCGTCCGACAGGCAACCTGCCTCCAGCTGTCGCGCTCACATCGCCACGCTCCGGTGAAGCGTTCTATGCTCCAGGGAATTTCACACTCAAAGCGGATGCGTTCGACCCCGATGGAGGAGTTGCGCAGGTCGCGTTTTATGCAAACGGCAGCCTGATCGCGTCCGTCACCGAGCAGCCCTATGAGTTACGAGTTACCAACCTGACTCTTGGGCGATATACCATTACGGCTGTCGCCACGGACTCGGACGGTGCAACGAACATTTCATCACCTATATCCATCGCAATCATTCCATCACCGTTCGAATTTGCGATCTGGCGTCAACCCGTCAACCAGTCGGTCGCTATTGGAGGCAGCGCTACGTTCGCTGTTACGGCCACTGGCACGAATGCTATCAGCTATCAATGGCAATTCGAAGGGGTGAATATCTCTGGCGCTACCGGTGCAACGTTGTCTCTCAATAACGTTTCAGAGTCCAATGCTGGCTCTTATCGCGTGATCGTTACCAGTGAAGGCATCTCCTTAACCAGCAGTAATGCGACCTTGTCCATTGGCGCGAGTCCTTCAATTACGACGCAGCCAATCGGTCAATCGGTGAACGCTGGTGAAGATGTTACACTTTCAGTAACTGCCACGGGTGCAGGAACGTTGAACTATCAATGGTTGTTGAACGGCAATAGAATTGCCGGCGCAACGGACTCATCGTACACGATTACCGGCGCTCAACCTTATAATTCTGGCTTCTACCAGGTTATCGTTTTCAACCCACTCGGATACGCTGCGAGCGACAAAGTAAATGTCACTGTTCTCTCTGGAGGCGCGACGCCAACATCGGCGGATAATTTCGCGGATCGTATAAGCATCAATCCGTTGCTGGGATCTGTCTTTGGTAATAACGAACAAGCGACAAAGGAAACGGGCGAACCCGATCACGCAGGGAAGCGCGGCGGAAAGTCCGTATGGTACACATGGCATGCCTCGTTCAGCGGTATGATGACGCTGAGTACGAAAGGAAGTAGTTTCGATACTCTCCTCGCCGTTTATACCGGCGACTCCGTTACAAATCTTACGCTGGTTGCGTCGGACGATGACAACGGTGGTTACTTCAGCAGTCAATTGGCCTTCAACGCTGTGGAAGGGACTGATTATCAAATTGCCGTCGATGGTTTCCGCGGAGCATCCGGCGCACTGGTTCTCGGTCTGATGTCGGGCGACGGATATCGCGTGCTCGATTCGGCTGCTGGCGAAGCGACGCCGCACATAACGGTTCAGCCACAATCCCAGATCATCGATGACGGCGGAACGGCCGTACTTTCTGTGACAGCGACAGGTCCCGAGCCGCTCACGTATCAATGGTATTTCAATGGCGTCGAAATCTCTGATGCGACGGACGCCAGTTTGACCATCACGCCATTTAGTGAGGAATCAGTTGGCCGTTATCATGTTGTCGTGGCGAATGATGCCGGCAGTGATTCGAGTATTCCGGCGACGTTGGAAGTCGCGTTTGCAACAGAAGGCGTTACTACAACTACGAGCCAGGACAAGCTCGGCGATATCACTGTGATCGAGGCCGAAGGTGGTGGCGAAGAGTCTCGCCCTGAAACACAAGCCGGAACCTCGCGCGGCTATACAACCACTCAGGTCTTCAGCACGGTTGGAGCGTCGAAAGAAGCCGATGAGCCAAATCATTGCGGCGTGGTTGGTGGCGCCTCGGTCTGGTACGGTTATTTGGCGCCGGCGAGCGGCACGTTGTCGGTCGACACGATTGGCAGCACGTTCGATACGATTCTCGCTGTTTATACGACGCCAAGCGGATTCCTTGATTTCAACACACTGCAATCCCGTGGGTGCACGAATGTTTCGGGCAACGGTGGTGAAGTGGTGAAACTGACGGCAACGGCTAATACGATCTACTACATCGTTGTTGACGGTGTCGCGGGTGCCACCGGGACCGTGCACTTGAACATTAATCTTGGAACCGCCCCAACAATCACAGCGGCGCCGCAGAGCGCGACGGTTGCGTCGGCCGGCGGCAGTGCGTCATTCAGCGTCAGTGCCAGCGGCAGCACGAACCTGTATTATCGCTGGAGATTCAATAACGGCGAAATTGCGGGCGCAACCAATTCAACGCTTTCAGTGACGAATGTTCAACCAGGCTTGAACACGGGCCTTTACAGCGTCGTTATCAGCAATCTCGTTAACAGTGTGACGAGCACGCCCGTCGTTCTTGACCTTGCCACTGCGCCAAGCATCACGACGCAGCCTCAGAACACAAATGGTATCTATAACAAGAGCGTTACTCTTAGCGTTGCGGCTTCGGGTACTGCACCGTTGCGTTATCAATGGCAGCTCAACAACGTAAACATCGCGGGGGCAACGAGCTCATCGTACACGAAGAGCAGTCTCAGGCTTACAAACGCTGGAAACTACACGGTGGTGATCACAAATATCGCCGGTGCCGTGACAAGTTCCGTTGCTGCTGTCGGCATCCTGCCTGGACCGCCGTTAATCAAACTGCCTCTTGCGAACACCCGATACACGAACGTCGGAACCGTCGTGAATTTCTCTGGCAACGTGACCAACGGCATGGGTGTTACCAACGTGCAATATCAGGTTAATGGTGGTGCCTTCCAAAACGCCTCCTTGGTTTCGACGAATTGGACGGCTGAGGTCACATTGAATCGCGCTGGAACAAACGTCATTACGTTCCGGTCGACTAATCCATACGGCGATTCCACAACGACCAATCGCAACGTCTACGCGTATCAAGTCCTCCCGGTAACAGTTATTATTAATTCGGACGGGGCAGGGACCATCATTCCAAAAACAACAGGTGTAACGAATGGTCAACGGCTGGAGATTGGAAAAACGTACACGATTACCGCGACGCCAGCTGCACTCTCCGGTCAGGCTTACATCTTCACCAATTGGGGTGGCGCTTTGTCGGGAACGACTAATCGACTGAGTTTCCAAATGCAGTCCAATATGGTGATCGAAGCTAACTTTGCGCAGAACCCATTTATCGGCGCAAAAGGCAGCTACAACGGCCTCTTCACCAATTCCACGGTCGACTACAAGTACTCCGGCGCCACGTTGATCACGCTGTTGGCCAGTCAGTCATTCAGCGGCACCTTGTCCGTCGATGGCGACAAATGTGCCTTCAGCGGAAAGTTTAGTGTCGATGGCCATGCGCAAGTCGTGGCATCACGAAACACCTTCGGCAAACCTCCG
>CBHWET010000055.1:0-17828 GCA_966112985.1 uncultured bacterium
AGAGCAAAAATGGTCGCAAAAATCCAAATCCGGACATTTTGGCGCGGTTTTTGGTCGGAAAAATACAAATCCGCTTCTCTAAACGTTCGAATCGCAGGAGTTTACGCGTTGTGACAGCCACGAAGTGCGAAATTTGAGAGGAATGAAAATGAAGACGGAAACGACTCGTAAAAACGTGAAACGTAACGTGTAAAAAAGGCGTAATTCGGCGCGATTTTTGGCGTGGAAGCGGCGGGGCGGAGGCATCAGCGTAGGACGTGAATCTGGCTGGTGGGGCGAGGCTCCGACGAGCCCTGGCTTTGAGGGAAAAAGGGAATACAGCTCCTATGGCCCGTTTCGAACTTTAACTCCGGTTCAGAGGTCAATCGCGTCGAAATAATCAGGGCTCGTCAGAGCCTCGCCCCACCGGTGGGGGTTGGCCTACTCACGAGCCGAAAAACACTGAAATCCCTCGACTCATAATCCGTTAGTTGATAGGAAGATAGAGTTATATGAGAAGAATTCCATCCATCTTCCCAGTCCGACGTCCTGTTTTGCAGACCATTGTAGCCGTTGCACTTCCATTGTTCCTCGGTTTGAGCGTTTCTGGCGATCAAAGGAAGGCCACGAACGCTCCTGACGTTCCTTTTCAACCGACCAAACACCGGAACGTAACGGTTCGTCATATTCCAGGTTCAGCGGACAAGAAATTGACGGAGTTGCCCAAGCCGGGAACGCCGCGAACGCCGTTTAAGATGCAAAAGCTGCCGAATGGCACTGAAGTTTTCCACCCGGACAACACGTATATCACGCCTGAACCGGTTTCTTCGAAACCAGCAGCGGTGAAAAAATCTACCGAAAGCGCCGCCAAGCCGGCCGCTCAGTAACCGTCGTCCGCCAAGTCCGTTCCGTTTTGAGTCCATCCCGTTGATTCCTATGCCATCTTTCTGCCTCAATCGCAGTCGTCTTTGCTTTGTCGTCTTTGTGATCGCGTTGTTTGCTTCGCAATTCGCGCACGCCATCCCGATTGCCATCACTTATCAGGACGCTTTTGGAACCGGCTTTTTTGACAACACGCCCGTTTCGCCGGTCGGCGGCAACCCCGGCACGACACTTGGTGCGCAACGGAGAAATGCATTCGAGACGGCAATGGCGCAGTGGGGTGATTTGGTCAATGGTTCCGTCACCGTCCACGTGCAAGCCGCGTGGGCATCGCAGGCGCCCTCGTTGTTGGCGCAAGCATTTGCGTTGGGATACTTCCAGAATTTTCCCGGCGCACCGCGGACGAACGTCATTTATCCATCCATTCTCGCGAACCAACTTGCCGGATCAGATCAGGACACGAGCACAGCCGATGTGCAGGTGAATTGTAATCTCAACTGGCCGAGCTGGTACTATGGATTGGATGGCAACGGGCCGGACACGGAACACGATTTCATCGGCGTGATCCTTCACGAGTTTAACCATGGACTCGGTTTCACATCGCTTATCGATTCGAGCGGGCAAAACGTCGGTAACTTTCCCTATATCTACGACACATTCCTCGTGAACCTCAGCGGCACTCCACTCGAAGCGATGAGTCCAGCGCAACGAGCCGCAGCGTTGGTCAGTGAGAATCTCTATAGCTTCGGCAGCAATGTGCAGGACCTCAATGCGGGGTCCGGTGTAAAGATTTTCGCGCCGTCGACATTCCAAAACGGCGGCACCGCGAAGCACCTCGATGAAGATTTGTATTCGACGACGGGCAGCGTGAACGAGCTGATGACGCCATATATCAGTTTTTCGACGCACAACATTGGACCTCAGGTGTTCGCGGTCTTGCGCGACATCGGATATACCTTCGCTGATACCACGCCGCCGACGGCGACGTTTACAGGGGTGACGAATGGAGCAGTGTTTTCGAGCTTGCCGCAGGTGACTGGGACGGCAAGTGATGGGAACAATTTCAGCGATTCCGGGTTGCTGGAGGTGCGTGTGGCGCTGGCGCGGCTGTCGGATGGTGTGTGGTGGAACTGGAAGAACTCGACGTGGGGCACGACGACATTCGATTTCTCGAAGAATTATTCAGCGGCGACGGTGAAGAATGTTCCTGTCCCGCATGGAACATTGAAGTGGACGAACAGCATGCCGTCGTTGGCCGATGGTGCGTATCAGGTGCAGGTTTCCGCAGTTGATTTGCTGAACCAGGGATCGTCATGGGTGTCCCGGACGTTCACGATTGATTCAGTCGAACCGACTATTTCGTTCAGTCCGCTCACCAACAATGCTGTTGTGTTTGATTTTTCGTCGATTGGAGGATCGGTCAGCAAGCCGTCGACGGTTACATTTACAATTGCCGACATTACGGATGGCATTGCGAACACGAAGCTGTGGAACGGTTCGGGTTGGACGACGAACGCCAGCGATCCGAACGTGAATCGTCCCGCGGTCGTTTCGAGCCTGCAGTGGTCTCCGGCCGGCGGGCTTCCTCCGCGATCGCAAATCCGACAAGGCAGCTACGCAATTCTCGCTCAAGCCGAAGACCTCGCTGGTAACTCGGTGAGTGCTGGAATTACAGTGACCCGCTCACCTGCTGATACAACGTTCCCGAACGTCGCGATTACCGTTCCGGCGAGCGGGACCGTTTTGACCAACAATGCAATGACGGGATTGATGGGAACCGCCGATGATCCGGAAACGGGTATTGCTTCGGTTTCGGTCTTTTTAACACGGTTCGATGGAAGCCAGTTTCTCTATTGGACCGGTTCGTCTTGGTCGACCGATCCGCAGACGGTGCCGACTTCGTACAGTTCTGTTTCTCACATCTGGCAGTCGACCTCAGCTTTACCCTCCGGAAGTAATCTGCCCAATGGGACCTACGAGATTCAGGCGTCCGCGCAGAATGGCGAGAATCCCGGTGCGACTAAGGGCGTCTCGAGTTCGTTTATCGCTGATTACCATCCGGTTTACGTATGGACGGAGGGCAGTTATTCCGACGGCATCTCTGGAAACGAGAATCACAATTGGAACAATCCGGCCAATTGGGATCGCAACGCGGTTCCGACAACGGACTCCGCTGTCGTCATCGCGAACGGAACATGTGACGCGACCACCAGCGGTTATTTGAATGTCTATCGGTTGAATGTTACTGGCGGTTCATTGACGACAACCGGCATGACGGTGAAATTTTTGAATGTTTCCAGTGGAACATTGGCGGCGAATGGAACAGTGCAGTTGGATACGAACGGTCGTTTCGTCTGGTCCGGGGGAACGCTGCAACCGGGAACGTTCAACATCCCGGCAACAGGTGTCCTCACCATGACCAATAGCGCGACCAAAGCGCTCTACGACGCGACGATCAATAACTCGGGGACTATCGTTTGGACCGGCGGCAGTGTCTACGGTCAACATGCCTGGTTCGTGAACGGGCCGTCAGGTGTCTTCGATGCGCAGGCGGATGCGACGCTGAATCTATATCCCAACTTTGGCGACGGCGTCCGCGGGTTTACAAACTACGGTGTCTTTCGGAAGACGGCCGGAACAGAAGCACTGCATCAAGGTTCGTTCTATAATTACGGTCAGATCGATGTGCAGACGGGATCGGTTGCGCTCTACGATTATGTCAGCTTGCGGGACGGCAGCACGATCACCGGCAGCGGCAAAGTCCGAACAATAACCGGGTGCTGCGGCAATGTAACAGAAGTGTTCGGCACAACGACGATCAACGGCACGCTCGAATTTTCAGAAAACAACACGCGTCTGCGTGGCTATGGCCCAGCGACGGTAACTCTTGGGGCCGCGGGTAAAATTCGTTTGCTCGATGGTCACCTTGGCGGAGACCTGACGTTCAACGGCACGGGAATTATCGAGTGGAACGGTGGTTCGTTTGATGGAACGAACACAATCTCGGCGCAGGTGACGGTGAATGCTGCCGGGTCTTATACAAAATATTTAGGAAGCGCGGCTGTTTTGAACAACCTGGGAACCGTGAATTGGGGCGGGACCGGTCAGTTGTTTCAGGATGGACGGTCCGCGTATGGTTACTCACCAGCGGTATTTAATAATCTAAATGGCGCGACGTTTAATGTGACCAACGAAGGGGCCGTTTTCGGTCATTACGGCGACCCGTCACGATTTAACAATTTCCTCGGGGCGACATTTGTAAAGCAGGGCAACACGAACGTGTCATATGTCTCCGATTTTCACTTCAGTAATGACGGGACCATTCAATGCAATACGGGAACTTTGCATTTCAGTGACGTCAACGCTCAGACGCTGTTGAACAATGGATCGACTCTTTCTGGAAATGGCGCAATTAAACTTGAAGGAGACGTTCGTCTGTCTGGAACGATTAATTCACAATGCCAGGTGGAATTGGCTGGCAATAACTTCACTGGAACGACGAATCAACCGACGTATTCAGGTTCGGGACTTTTTAAATGGACGGGAGGTAATATAAACGGAACAGTTGATTTCGCGTCGAACGTGACAGTGCAAACGGCTGGCAGCGGCACGAAATACCTCGGCAGCGCTGCGACGCTGAATAACCATGGCACGTTCATTTGGACGGGAACGGGTTCGATCTACAATTACGGACGGAGCGCGTATGCTGAAGTACCCGCGACGTTCAACAATTTCGCGGGTGCTCAATTCATCGCGCGAACAAACGGGACGATCTTCAACTATTCGGGCAGCGCATCGACATTCAATAACCTTGCGGGCGCGTCTTTCCTCAAAGATGGCGATACAAATGTGACCTGGTTCGGCAACTTCGATTTGAACAATTATGGAACCGTGGAGGCGACGGCGGGGGCGCTTGAATTCTACGCGACTGTTTCACTTAAACCCGATTGCACTTTGAAAGGGTCTGGTGAAATTCGGCAAAACGGCGGCATTTTTTCTATCAATGGCACGAACATTATTGATCATGTACTCTTCAAGATGACCGGTGGCGAGATGGTCGGCATGGCGGTCAGCAGTGGCACTCTACAGACGACGAACGGCGGTGTATTCGAATGGAATGCAGGAACCATTTCGCAAACCTTGCAGTTCGGAACGAATTGCACCGTCAATATCACAGGCTCATCGACGAAATATTTCAGCAGTGGAGCGAATCTAAACAATCGCGGTAACGTAACGTGGACCGGAACAGGGGACATTTTTAACTATGGTCGCTCGAATTATGGAGAGACCCCGGCCTCGTGGAATAATTTCGGAGGTTCGACCTTCACCGCTTTGAATGATGCCGCGTTTCAATACTCCGGCAGTCCATCTGTTTTTAATAATTTGCCGGGCGCCGTATTCCAGAAGACCGGAGGCACGAACGCTACAACTGTTGCGTGGATGTTTAACAACGCCGGCCTTGCCCGTGCGACAACTGGCCGCATTGATTTTAGCGGTGACGGTAGTGACGTCGGTACTTACGACGTCAGTTCCGGAGCGGTCATTCGGTTCAATGGTGGAATGCGCGTTTTTGCAGGGACGACTCAGTTGATTGGCGACGGTAAAATCCAACTCGACGGCACGACCATCAATGCGAACGGGTCTGTCACCTTCGGCACCAACGGTGTACCGACGGTTTTGGAAATCATCAGCGGCACTTTACAAGGAACGGCATCATTTGCGGGAACGCCGATCTGGAACTGGCAGACGGGAACGATCGCCGGCGAATTGACTGTGCCAGCAACGACCGTTTTGAACATTAGTGGCAGTGGCACGAAGATGATGGGAAGTGGCGCTGTGCTGAACAATCTGGGGACAATCAATTGGTCGGGCGCGGGCGCAATTCTGTGCGACGGGCGGCCGGCGTATGGAATGAATCCGTGCGTGATCAACAATCTTGCAGGCGGAAGCTTTCGCATGCTGACCGATGGCAATCCGTTCACGCGATTCGGAAATTATTCTACGTTCAATAACGCGGTCGGGGCGACGTTTGTTAAAGCGGGCGGCACCAATCAAACGGTCATCGACAACTTTATCTTCAACAATGCAGGCGAAGTGCGTGCGGAAACTGGAACCTTGACGTTTTCCGACATCGCGAACTTCAGCTCCAACTCAGTGGTGAACGCAACGTCGCTTATTCGATTCTCTGGAAACGTTGCGGCTACGAACCGGTTGACCGTTGCAGGTACGGTGCGAATCGATGGGGGCACCTTTTCCGCCTTGGCTGATTCAACCAACACCACCATGCGCTGGAACGGTCCGGGCGTTCTGGAATGGTGCGGTGGAACGATCGCCGGAAACACAACAATGTCCTCGAACATGTTGGTAAAAATTTACAACTCGGATGGCGCGAACGTGACGAAAGTTCTCGGTAGCGCTGCTGTGTTGAACAACGAAGGCATTATCGATTGGGCTGAACCTGGAACTATCTTATGCGATGGACGCCCCGGATACGGACTTTCGCCCGGTGTTATCAATAATCGTTCCGGTGGGCAGTTTCGTCTGTTAAGTGATGGGACGCCATTCACACGCAATGGTGATATGTCCACCTTCAACAACGAACTCGGCGGGTTGTTTGTAAAAGTTGGAGGCACCAATGAAGCTTTCATTAATTCGTTCGTTTTCAACAACCTTGGCGAAATTCGTAATACGAGCGGCACGCTGACGTTCAATGAGAACTTGAACCTGCAGTCAGGCTGTCTTGTGAATGGTTCAAATCTGGTGCGTATTGCCGGCACCGTTACGGCAACAAATGAGGTGAATCTTCGTGGTGTGGTTCGGCTCGATGGCGGTGGGATAACCGCAAGCGGCAATCCTTCGTTGCTGATGAAAGGTCCCGCGGTATTTGAATGGGCCGGTGGAAGTATCGGCGGAAACGCCACCGTCACATCAAACCTGACGATGAATGTCGCCACTCCGAACGCGGCGAACATCATGAAGGTTCTGGCGAGCGCGGCCGTATTGAATAACGAAGGCGTTGTGACGTGGACCGGTCCGGGAACCATCTTTAGCGATGGACGCCCGGCTTACGGTCAGCTTCCGTCCGTGTTCAACAACCGGTCGGGCGCTCAATTCCGAATGCTCACCGACGGGCAGGTTTTTCAACGCTACGGTGATTATTCGTTCTTCAACAACGAAAGCGGTGCTTTGTTGGAGAAGTCAGGTGGAACCAATACGACTCTCGTAACCGCCTTCACTTTGAATAACTTCGGCGAAGTTCGCGCGACGATGGGAACCATTGAATACAACGAGCAGGTCGTTGCGAAACCCGGAAGCACGTTTGGCGGGCCTGGAGCACATCAGTTCAGTGCAGGCACGCTTTCTTTGCACGGAACTACGACGGCTAATAACACCGCGGTAAATCTGGCGGGTGTTTATGTGAATGCAGTGGTGAGCAGTAATGCAACGATCGCTACGACAGCGAACGGTTCATTTAACTGGAGCGGGGGAACGTTGGGCGGGGACCTTACAATCGCGCCTGGAGGTGTGATGAACCTCACGGGGTCGACCGCAAAGACTTTCGATTCAGCGGCGGTTTTGAGAAACAATGGCACCATTCATTGGACCGGTGGCGATATTTTTTCTGACGGCCGTCCAGTTTATGGGATGCGGCCAGCCACGATTAATAATGAGGCTGGCGCTCTCTTCAGCGTGGAAAACGACGCATACTTCGCGTGGTACAACCCCGGTCACGTGTTCAACAACAAGTCAGGGGCAGTTTTCCGAAAAACCATCGCCACTGGAACAACGATTGTGAACTGGACCTTTAATAATAGCGGAACCATCGACTTACAAAACGGAAGCGTTTCGCTGGAGGATCGGGTCCTCAATAGTGGTGGATCCGTTCGAGTTGCGTTAAAGGGAACGAGTGCAACGACCGAGTTCGGAGTGTTGAATCTGAGTGGCGTTGCTACCTTACAGGGGGCGCTCACCGTTGTGACTACCAATGGTTATGTCCCCGTCGAAAATGATTCCTTCAGCATTCTCAACTACGGCAGTCGTTCGGGACAATTCGCCCCTGTAATACTTCCTGCACTGACGTATCCGCTGCAGTGGAAAGTTAGTTACAGTGGAACCGCTTTCACATTGAAAGTGGAAAAAGCACACGTTTTACAGGCTCCTACGTTCAATGGCGCAGGTCAGGCGCAGATCGCGCTCACGGGGCCGTCGTCCGCGGCGGCGATTCTAGAAAGCAGTACGAATCTTGTCGATTGGACAGCCATTTTAACCAACACACCATTCAGTGGTGTGTTCAACTTCGTCGACCCACAAACGGCCAATGCCAAGAGTAAATTCTATCGGATTCAAGTCGTGCCGTGATACGCATATCATGTGGATGTCTTGTTTAGCGGGCCTTTACGTGTTATGCCTGCTTTGTGTCTAGAGTCCCCATTTGGTCGGTGATCCAACGGGTGATGTTCTGCCTGTGTCACTCGGTCAGGTTCACCTTTCTGATTGGGTGGCTGCTTGGCGGATGGTTGCCGACGATATCTGCGCAGACGCCGTCTGTCGCCACGATCGATTCAAATCAGGTGTTCGTTCTCAACGGGAAGAAAGTTTTTCCGATTACCCTTTCACCCGGGCCTCCGACGAATGGAAAGACTCCTACCGGTTATGACGCGATGCAGGAACTTCGCGATGCAGGCGCATTGATCACTCGCATTGTCCAGACCACGGATTGGAACAATCAATTAATTGCCGAACAACAGGCCGCTCTCGATTGGGCGTATCAGCATGGCATGTATTGCATGGTGAATTTGCGTGAGCTGTCGGCATTCGCATCGGGCAATACAAATACCGAGACCCAATTGCGCGCCGTTGTAAATCAATTCAAGGGACATCCAGCCCTGGCAGTCTGGAAAAATAAGGATGAAGCGTGGTGGGGTGGGGTGGCTGCCGCCGATCTCAAACGAGGATATGACGTCATCAAACAAGAAGATCCCAATCATCCGATCGAACAGACGCATGCGCCACGTGGCACGGTTGCGGACCTTCAACCTTACAACGATGCTGCGGACATTCTTGCGCTGGACATTTATCCCATCGGATATCCGCCAGGTGCTAACTCCCTTCTCACCAACAAAGAAATCAGCATGATCGGAGACTACGCGGATTTTCTTCAACAAGTTGGCGGCGGCCAAAAACATTTTTGGATGGTTGAGCAGATTGCCTGGAGCGGCGTTGTGCCGCCCGCGAAAACGCTGCGGTTCCCGACATTCACACAATCACGATTCATGGCCTACCAGGCAATTATCCACGGTGCGCGTGGTTTAATGTTTTTTGGCGGCAACGTCTCCGCGACGCTGAACCCACAAGATGCGGCACTGGGATGGAATTGGACCTTCTGGAATGATGTGTTGAAGCCGGTCGTCAAGCAAGTCGGGGACAATAGCCTCCTTGCCGATGCATTGGTCCAGACGAATTCCACGCTGCCAATTCAAGTCACCGCGACCAATGACATTGAATTCTGTGTTCGTGAGGTCCCGCCGTATCTCTACATTCTCGCCTGCAAGCGCGAGCCAACGACAACAACGAATGTAACGTTTAGCGGCCTCCCGCTTTCTGCCCGCTTAGGTGAATTGTTATACGAATCGCCGCGGGTGGTCAGTGCGACAAACGGCGTGTTCTCGGATTGGTTTAGTCCGTTCGAAGTTCACGCCTACCGCTTTGCCATGACTAACGTTGTGCAAACCGTTCCTCCGACTTTGTACGAACCGTTTGATTACACAAATGTTGGTGGACCGGTAAGCAGCAACAGCCCGGCAAACTGGGCTTATGGCGGCACTGGAACAAACGATCTGAACGTAACAAGCGGCAGTCTTTCCTATCCCGGCCTCGCGACGTCGGTGGGAAATAGTGTGACGAACGGTGGGGCAGGGCTTGGGGTCCGACGTTTATTCGGGACGAATCTCTCGAGCGGTAAAGTTTATGTGTCTGGCTTGCTCAGAATTAACAATCTCGGCTATGGCACGTGGAACGGCGCGGCGGCGCAGGTTGGTGCGTTGACAGCAACAGACAATGCGACGTTTCGGCTCGCTATCACGGTGAAGTCGAACACGCCGAACGGATATGTTTTTGGTTTGCAGAAAGGTGGTACGGGAGCAACGACCGTTTTTGACACGACTGAACACTCGGCAGGGGAGACAGTCTTTGTCGTCGGCAAATACGATTTCACAACCGCTACGAACACCGTCTCGCTATGGATAAATCCAAACGCCGCTGCTTTTAGTGGTGCAACGGAGCCGTCTGCAACTCTTACTATCAACACGGGGGCCGACGGATTTGTTATCGATCGATTCAACATGCGGCAGAATACAACTTCGAGCGTGCCAGCTGCGGTGCAATGGGATGAGCTTCGCCTTGGCTTTGGATGGAACGAAGTAACTCCGGTTTCGTCTGAGTCAGCCGCAGTCGTCTTGAACAATATTCAAATGCTCGACGACGGCAGTTTCCAATTTTTGTATTCCGACAGCAGCAGCCAAAGTTACGGCGTGTTTGCTTCGACGAATCTCGTGGAATGGGTTCCTCTTGGAGCAGCGACTCAAATTTCGCCTCACCTGTTCCAATTCCGCGACGCTGCTGCGACGAATCAAGCGAGACGATTCTATCAGCTGCGGGTGCCCTAGCGCGGTTGCGCAATCCAGCCGGTGGCCGCCGACGTGAGGAGGCGGACGTTTTATCCGCCTCGTCACCTCGGCGGCTACGCTGCCGTTCTATTCGAATTTGGAAATCTCAGCCTTTTTCAAGAGGGACGCCTTGAGCTTTTCGGGATTGGGTGGCTGTAACACCTGCATTTCATACATCGACCAGAACAGCCCCTTTGCACGACTTGTTTGGGTGATCTTCACGAACTTCGTTGTGGTCGTTGGAAAATATATTTCCGTCTTGCGGGAGTTACCGTGTCCTGTGGCAACGGATTTCCAGTGTGTGCCGTCGTCGGAAACATCGACTTTGAAAGCGCGCGGATAATCGCGATTTGAACTGGCGGCATCGAGCAAGAGGCCGCTCACCACGGTCGGTGCCGGGAACTCGATCTGGAACCACATTCCAGGCACTTGTTCTTTGCCGGTCGTGTATCGCGTTTCGGACTTTCCATCAATTGCTTTGAAAGCTTCTTTGTCATTGTGGCTGGCAGTTACTTTCCAGTCAGTGCGATTGGTGATCGCTTGTGGGAGCACATCGCGCAGCTCCTCAATTGTCCACGGTGCGCTTCGCTCTTTGAACGTTGCCCGCAAGGCAGTCACATCATTGGAACGAACCATCGAACCATCATTGCCAAAGTTGTTGCGAACGTATGACGTAATCGCCGCGATCCACTGGTCGTCGTTACTCTCCATGGACACCATTTGCGCGTCGTACGTTTTGCCATTCACAGGTCCACTGAGGCCTTTCAACAAAACGTTAATGAATCCGTCACGATATCCGTTCACCGTGCGCGATGCCGCGAGTGGTGGTGCCATGGTAACACCCGGCTTCGCGCCAGCGAGCGGCATTCCTTTGCCGTCGGTGCCGTGGCAGGTGAAACAAAGTTCGTTATAAATATTTTCGCCCTGACGAAGCAGCAGCTTTTCCGCGTGATTGAACTCTTTGCCTTCGGCAACCGCCGGTAACATGATCTGGGTCCCTATCTCCTGCACACCGCGTGCGGGATTTTTCTTCATCGTCGCTTCGACGAACTTCTTGCTGTCTTTCCATTTCAGCAGATCGGCTGTCATCATGGCCTGAATGACAACGAGCGGATCTGCGTCGCTCGCCATTGCTTCGATGTCCGGCACCATCGAACGATCGCCTTTTTTATAAAGAGTCTCGCTTGCGCGGATTGCAGCAATCCGGACCTGTGGATGGGGATCTTTCAACTTTTCCCGTAAGAATGTCGGATCGATTTTATCAAGTCCTTCCAGGGTCCAAAGCGCGTGAATCCGCGCCAGGTGATTTGGGTTTTTTGACGCCATCTTGAATAATGCCGGAACGACGGACTTATCGCCGCGGAGTACGAGAAGCTTTTGTGCGGTGTCACGCCACCAGCCGTTCGGGTGTTCAAGGGCTTCCACGAGCTTTGAGGACCGGGCTTTTTGTAATTTCGGCGTCGGCCCCGGTTTGAAATCGTCATGAACCAATCGCCAGATACGTCCACGGCCGAAGTTTTTGTCCATCTGATATTGTTGAACGACTTTGCGGAGATACGAACCTTCCTTCACCCAGTTGCCTTCCTGAATAATGCCACGGTACATATCAACGATGTACAACGTTCCATCAGGCGCGGTGACCATGTTGACGGGGCGGAAGTTGGGATCGGTCGAACGAATGAATTCGGATTTGTTGTACGCGTTGCGTAGGACTGTCACCCCATCTTTCACGTCGATTTTCGTCCGCCGAATCAAGCGGCCTACCGGCTCGGCGAAAAGCAAGTCGCCGCGTAAATCAGCTGGTAACCTGTCACCGCGATAAATCTCTCCGCCACAAGCCGCGGTTAAATGATTCAATGTTTTATCGGACGTGCGGAAGCGAATCTCGCCTCCCTGCACATCGGCAAGTCCGACAAGTGGCCAAACTTCAGTAAAGTCCGGTGCCATTTCGTCTTTGATTTTGAACCGGCCGTAAATGATGGGTTGCTGGAAGTGAAGAGGCCCGAGTTCTCCACCGGCGTTCACGAACCATGGCTTGCCGTAATCGTCGTGCGATAATCCCCATTGGCCACCGCTGGCCGGAGTGTTTTCCTTAATGACGTTTGTTCCCTGGATGCGCAGACGGCAATCGTTGACTGTCATGTACAACCAATTATCGACGTTCCAAATCAATCCGCTTTGTTGATGCTCAAGATTTCCACCGCGTTTGCCGCCTTCGTAAAAAAGCGTTTTCTTATCCGAAACACCGTCGCCATTCGTATCACGATAAAGCCAGAGATCGTTTGAATCGGTCTCGTTGACGAGCACGCCGTCCGCGAGCGGGAGAATCATGCGGGGTAGTGTCAGCTTATCGGCAAAAATAGTGTGTTTATCGAACACGCCATTCTTCTTGCTCGACCAGTGCAGCGAGATACATCCCTTATTCGTGTGTTCATTGCTGCCATCGATGTCCTGCATGTAGGTGCGCATTTCCGCGACGTACATTTTTCCGTCTCCATCGAACACGGCGACGACAGGCTCGCGAATAACGGGATCACTGACGACGAGTTCGAGGTGATAGCCCGGCTGCATGATAAAAGTCTTCGCTTCCTCTGCCGGCGACAGATATGGAATCGGATCTTTCGGTGCGAACTGGTTGGTATCGTCGGCGCGTGAAATGGTGGTGCAGGCCAAGACCGCAGCAGTAAACAAACGGAAGAAAAACTTCGGCTTCATCAGGATTCGGCTAATTCAAAACTGGCAGATGCCGCAGATGAAGGAAAACTTTAAATTATTTGCGACTGAATTGTGCTATTCGTAACGCGTCGTCAATTAAAATGGACGGCCAGCGTGTGTAGAATTTGCTCTACCTGAGGGCTCCTCCCCTGTAAACGATTCGCCGTGCATTTGGTTTCGAAGTTCAAAAAAGTCGTTTTCACGCTTGAGGCGCTGAACGCCTTCGCGACGGGATTCTATTTCAACTGGGTGTTTTTCTTTGCGCAGAAGATTCTGCACTTCGGAACTGCGGACAACCTCCGATTGGTGGCCTTACACGGCTTCATCTATACGGGTGCTGCCTGGCTCGGCGGGTGGTTTGGGCATCGATTCGG
Organism: uncultured bacterium; assembly: GCA_966112985.1. Classification (GTDB taxonomy): domain Bacteria; phylum Verrucomicrobiota; class Verrucomicrobiia; order Limisphaerales; family JACDHS01; genus CBHWET01. The sequence continues at coordinate 13,616 of CBHWET010000055.1, forward strand.
CAGTTTCGCGGCATTGAAGCTTGGGTTCGCCATCATGGCGGCGATCCTTGGAGTTGGCGGATGGCTGGAAAGCGGTGCAGGGCAGATGATCGTGATTGCCGTCTGGACGTTCGGAATGTGTTTCACCTGGCCGATGTTGCAATCGCTGCTGAGCCTCGGTGAACCGGCGTCCGCGATGCCCAAACTCGCTGGACTCTACAACCTGACGTGGTCCGCGATCGCGGCGATTTCGTTTTTTATCGGTGGCACGATCGTAGAGAAGCTTGGGATGAAAGCAGTATTCCTGCTCCCGGCATGTATTCATGCGGGCCAGTTCATCTGGTGTTTCTTTCTGGAAAAGAACGTTCCAGCCGTTGCACCGATTAATAAAGCGGAAACGGTATCTTCTCCCGTCGATACCGATCACGCCGATGCTTCCGTTCGTAAACTCTTTCTGCGACTCGCTTTGGTCGCAAATCCGCTCGCTTATATTGCGATCAACACCGTCATTCCCACGATGCCTGAAGTTGCCAGGCGTTTTGATATGACCCCGCAGTGGATTGGCTTTGTCGGCGCCATTTGGTTTTTTGTACGCGCAACGGCTTTTGTTTTGTTTTGGTTGTGGCCCGGATGGCATTACCGGTTCGGCTGGCTGTTTGCGGCGACCGGGGCGCTGATTGCTGGTTTCATCGGATTGCTGATTTCAAGTCACGTCGCCGTCTTCATCGCGGCGCAGATCGTTTTCGGTCTTTCAGCCGGTTTGATTTATTACTCCTCACTTTATTACTCGATGCACGGAGGTAATGCGGGCAGCGAACATGGCGGAGCGCATGAAGCAATGATCGGGCTGGGCACTTTCCTCGGAGCGACCTGTGGAGTCGCGGCGAAACACTTCTGGCCATCAATTCCGGGCATCAGTATTTGGGTCGTTAGCGGGCTGTTGGCGGCCGGCTTCATGGTTCTGTGGTGGCTACGCGCCCGAGGCAGCCGTGCGTTGGCTTAAAACTAGAGGTCCGACCTCCGTATAACCTTCCCAGCCAAATTACGTGCGATCGGAATGGCCGTCATAACGGTCATATCTCATGTCAGAGCAGTTCATTTTTCGGGTACAACCGTCATGGCGTGATTTCGAACGGTTAAAAACTCCGATTTACGCGCACGGCTTGTTTGGGAACCGTTCGAGAGAGGCGTGCCTCGGTCATACCCATTTGCGGAACGCTTCGGGCGAGGGAAATGTCGGCTGTACGTCCGTTTTGAACAGTTCAAAATTCCGGTACAAGGGCCGTACCATGTAAATGAACGGTTCGAGAACACGGTACAACGGTTGTACCCTCTTTTTGAACGGTCCAAAACAGAGGTACAACGCGTTGTACGTCGATTTATGGCTAAAAATGACCACAATGACCGTTGTACCCGTCTGTTGAACTGTTCAAAAGAGGCGTACTTCGCGTTGTACGCTGCTCCGGACCGTTCGGGAGAGGCGTACAAGGCTTGTACCCGAGTTTTGTTCAATCAAAAGTTAACGTACGGCCCTCGTACCGGAGTTTTGAAGCGTTCAAAATCGAGGTACAACGCGTTGTACCTTCTTGCAAGAGGTTGCAATTCCAAGACTTAGGTCATTTTGATGGATTTAGTCCCCAAATAGTGCGTCGGGGTAAAAGCTCGTTCTCTATGGCGCCAGCCCAAGGTCGGAATACGTTCGAATTGCGGGGGCGCGTTTCGGGGATTTTGGCTCGTTGCGCTTCGATTCCTCCCGAGTCTCTCTCCGTTGACGCACCCGATTTCCATTTTTGGCGGCTACTCTTTCAATGGAGCCACGCTGAAGTTCGTAACTTCCGGCAAGGAGAAATATGAAGTGGCTGGTTCAAAACTTCGTTCGGATCGCCGTGGCAGCCGTCGCAACCGTCGCGTCTTCTGAAACCGTTCGGGCTCAGGGACCGCCAAACATCCTTTGGCAGAAACAGGAGAATTCGGATCGCATCAATAACGTTATCTTTTCGCCGGATGGGCAGACGTTGATTTCCGGGAGTTCCGATCGATTGATTAATTTCTGGCGGACATCTGATGGAGCGTTGTTGCGTACGCTGAACACGAACGCAACCAAAGTTCATGAGAGTTCAGTCGAGTGGCTGGCCATCAGCAGCGATGGCACGCGCCTGGCCTCTTGCAACTACAAAATGGTGAAGCTTTGGCGTTTACCGCAAGGCAGCGAACAGCAACTCACCGGGCACAGCGATTGGGTCGTCGGTGTTGCTTTCTCTCCCGGTGGAGGCTACCTGGCTTCGGCGAGTTTCGATGGCACGGTAAAGATCTGGCGCGGTTCAGACGGCGGCCTCGTGAAAACGATTAATATCAATAGCGGCGAAGTCCGGAGTGTTTCTTTCTCGCCGGACGGCAATTATCTCGCATCCGGCGGCGGTGATGGCGCGGTGAGAATCTGGCGGACATCAGACTGGTCGCTGGTGACATCGATGACGGGACATACTTCAGACATTTACGTGCTGAGCTTTGCACCCGACGGCGCGACGATCGCTTCCGGGGGCTACGATCATACGGTCCGTGTCTGGAATACCTCTGGATGGACAAACCGATTTAAGATCACTGCCAGCGGCAATGTTTATGCGCTGGCGTACACGAAAGACAGTCAGCAACTCGCGATCAGCGATGGCGAAGCAAATCACATTCAGCTTCATCGCGTGTCGACGGGAGCTTTGATCAAACGATACGATCAACAGGTCAACAACGTTCAGTCGATTGCGATTTCACAAAGCGGACTGATGGGATATGGCCGTGCAGACGCCACCGTAGTGATGGCAAGCCTGGGGAACACGACAACTACTCCGCCTCCACCGATCCAAACAAATCCGCCACCGACAGGACCGAACCCGCTGACGATTGTCTGGCAATATACGAATGGGGCGCTCGCAGGTTGGAGCATGAATGGATTCAGCCGCACTGAAAGCTATCAAATCAACAATAGCCGGAGCCCGGGCGCCCAATGGAAAGTACTTGGACTCGGCGATATCGATCGCGATGGAGCCTTTGATTTGGTGTGGGAAAATAGCGCCGGAGCCGCAGCCGTGTGGTTGATGAACGGACGGAGCGTTGAACAGACAGTCCCTTTGCGCGATGGCAAGCCTGTGAACAGTGCCTGGCGAATCGTCGGCGTGGGCGATTTCAACGGTGACGGAAACAAAGACGTGTTGTGGAGATCAACGGGTGGAAAGCTTCGCGCGTGGTATTTGAATGGAACTGAAGTTGTGCAAACCGGTTTCCTTATGGATGCCGCATCAATTGGAGGATGGAAGGTCTCGGCAATAGGTGATTTCGACCGCGACGGCAAACCTGATCTTGTTCTGACTGCGAACGGGTATGTGCAAATCAAACTGATGAATGGCAATCAAATCAAAAACACCGTGCAACTCTTCGGAGGACAGCCTCAAGCCAAAGGCTGGCGCATTGTCGGCGCGGCAGATTTTGATGGAGATGGCCAAATTGATCTTTTGGTGCACAGCACGACGCGCCACCTGGCTGTGTGGTTGATGAAAGGAACGACATTTTCCCGCACGGTCGACCTTAACGGCGGACTGCAAACAACCGTTGGATGGAGAGTGGCAGGGGTGACCCGCTAGAAAAGGATGCAACGTGCTATTCAAGAAACAAGCGTTCGTATTATTTTTACTTTTAACCGTATTTGCCCAGGCTGCGCGTGCGGATTCCGGCCCGACCATTCAATTCCCTAAGGTGGGTGATTTCTCGTTGCGTCTCCTGACGCCAGATCTGCTCGAATTAGAATTCATTTCTACAAAGTCCGAGGACGTCCCGCCTGCGATCTGGAACTTTGTGGGAACGAATTTCGTATTTCAGCCGCCACCGACTTCGAATTTCACGATCAGCACTGGCACGAACCGTTTCGGAATCAAACAAATTGGATTCAAACGCCGCGTCGTCTATGCGCCTCTCAAGCTCCGCGATTTGCGGATTGGCAATTGGATGTTTCTTCGGTTGGAACGTCCATTGCCCGATGGGGCAGAACTCTCACTGGAAAGTCGCGACCAAACCTTGATTCCAGGTGGTCGCGCGGTGATGAGAGCGGATCCCGATCGATGGAGCCCGGTTATTCACGTGAACGAAGAAGGGTATCTTCCGCGTGAGGCCAAGAAAGCGTTTGTGGGCTACTACCTTGGCAGCATGGGCGAACTGGATCTCGCTAAATGTCAGAAGTTCGAATTGA
>CBHWET010000056.1:0-17799 GCA_966112985.1 uncultured bacterium
TAACCACCGTTACCACCGCAATCGAGCTCGTTGTCTTGCCATAGATGTTCGTCGCCACCACATAGTAACTACCGCTCTGCGTCGCCAACGCATTGGTCAACGCAAGGCTCGAGTTCGTCTTATTTGCCTGCATCGCAAACGTCGCCGCTGCAGACGCCTTGAAATACCATTGGTATTTTACGGCCAACGTTCCAATCGCCGTCGATGTCAGCGTCGTCGCGTTCGACAAATTCACACTCACGCTCTGAGGCTGCAGAGAGAACACGGGCTCAACTACAGTCAGATGAGCGTTCGTGCTGGTTACTGAACCGGCGTTGTTTGTTAACGTTACTGAGTAATTTGCATCATCAGCGTGCGTCACGCTGCTGATCGTCAAACTCGCTGTTGTCGCACCGGAAATATTTCCACCGTCGCTAAGTGGACTACCATTGCGGCTCCACTGATATATTGCCGGGCTGCCTGAAACAGAGACGCTGAATATTGCGTTTGCGCCGTAGTTAACACTCATCGAAGCCGGAGCCGTCGCGATTACCGGCGGATCCGTTACAGTCAATGCAGCACTGCTAGAGTCGCTTCCGTAAGGATTCGATGCAGTGATCGTATAAATGGCAGCATCAGCCTGCGTAGTGTTAGCGATCGTCAACGATGCTGTCGTTGCACCGCTGATATTGCCGCCGTCACTGAGAGGATTGCCGTCCTTCTGCCAGCTATAGCTCGGCGAGTCACCACCAACGGTTGCTGTGAAGATTGCCGTCTGGCCATTGTTCACGTTTTGCGCGGTCAATGGACCCGTAATCACAGCAGGGTTGATGACTGTTAACAACGCTGCGGAACTGTTCGTCGATGTAGCCAACGCATTCACCACCGCAACTGAATAACTGTCCTCGTCAGCATCAGAAACACCAATGATGGTCAAGGACGCGCTCGTCGCCCCAGCGATATGGCCGGCCACATCACTTAATGGAGATGCACCCTTATACCATTGGTAGCTCAATGGTGTTGTGCCTACTGCGGTCACGCTGAACACTGCGTTCGAACCTGCGCCAGTCGTAACTGCGACGGGCGACGCCGATATGTAAGGATCGATTACCGTCAGTGTTGCTTCGCTGCTCGTGGCCGAGCTGTCTTCATTGCTGACAACGACGACATAGTTCGTTGCATCCTCAGCGAGCACATTGCTGACATTCAGTGAAGAGGTCGTGACGCCCGCAAACTTCGTATCGTTCACCAGGTTTGTTCCGGCACGTTTCCATTGATAGCTCACTGTGCCGCCGCCTGTAGCCGAAACGGTGAAGTTCGCGGTCGTGGTAGCGTTGTTCGTTACGCTCAAAGGATTTGAGACGATTGCAACTGCATCGATGATTGTTAAGGTAGCGCTGCTCGAAACCGTACCATCCGGACCGGTGACATCGACTGAATAAGTGTCTGCGTCTCCGGAAACGAGGCTGGAGATAGTAACCGAAGAGGTCGTTGCCCCCGAGATTCGTGCATCGTCCGTCAGATTCGAACCATTCTTCTTCCATTGATATCCGAGCGAGGTGCCAATAGCCGTCACACTAAACGTCACTGAGCTTCCAGTAACTTTCACACGTGAAACAGGTCCGGCTGTAATCACCGGATCGGCGACTGTAAGTGTGGCATTGCTGCTCGTAATCGAACCTACACCACCGACGATGACACTGTAGTTGCCTTCGTCGGCGTTACGGACATCGCTGACTGTCAAAGTGGCCGAATTCGCACCACTGATATTCGAACCGCTGATATTCGATCCATCTTTCTGCCATTGATACGTAAATGGAGCGGTTCCGACTGCAGTAACAGTGAAGACCACGTTTGAACCTGCGTTGACGTTCTTGCTGGCCGGTTGCGAACTGATGAAGGGATCGATGACCGTCAAAGTCGCGTCACTGCTTGTTACAAAGGACGAATCGTTGAACACCAGGACCCGGTAATTACCTGCGCTTGCAGCAGAAACATTAGCGAGCGACAAGCTCGATGTCGTGGCACCCGTGATGGAAGTTCCATTCTTCTGCCATTGATAACGGAGTGTTCCAACGCTCGAAGCGGAAACCGTAAATGTCGCCGTCGTTCCGGCGTTGTTCGTCCGGTTCGCCGGATTGGCGGTAATGGTCGGAAGAATACCAGCGCTGTTTGTGGCTTCCACCTTCACGTTGCTGAACAAAGCACACGAAAGCGCATTGGATGCAGTCGGAACAACGCTAGCGAACGTATCGATATAACCGATAAAGATGTTCGTGCTAATGCTCGGCGGGTTGGTAAGCGCCGCGATTTTGTTGTTGTCGATATACCACGTGATGACGTTACCAGTCTTGTTAAGGATCACTTCATGCCATGACATTCCGATGGAGCCGTTGGCCAAAGTGCCTGTCTGACTTGGCCATGCAGACAACTGACCGGACGGAGCCGATTTGCCCGTGAATCTCGAAGTATAATATGTGTTCACATGATCCACGGCATCGCCAGCCGTGCCTGCCGCATAAAGGCCAGCGTTCGTATTGACGAGCGCGGCATTCGTATACATGCCATAATCTGGATACTTATAGGTGGCTGACGCTTGACCATCACCGTTTGCTGAAATCCAGACGCCATTCGCAGTCGAACCACTTTCGATATATTCAACGCGATTACCTGTAGTTCCGATACCGGCGCTAAACGCTTCCGTAGAACCAGTGCCGCCGAGCGGATAAGGACCAAGAACGTTCAACCAAACATTGAATCGCAGTTGATAGTCGCCGCTGAAGCTTTGATTCTTCGGAGAAGCATTGACCGCTGAGATGGCACTGCCGGACACGTTGGCTTCAAATTTCAAAGCTTTTGTATTCGTCGCGCCTGGAGCCTGCGGAACACTAATCGCTGAATAATCGTAGGCCCATGTCATGCGATTGACGCCGCTGGAATTTGTGTTCCAGTTGGCCGACGTATCGGAATCGAGTTTATCCGAGAAGATCGTAATCGTATTGATCGTCAGCGTTGCCGCCGTGCTGCTCGCCGTGCCTAGTAGATTGCTGACCACCACGGTGTACGACCCGACATTCGCCGGCTGCGCTCCTGTCACGGTGTATGAAGAATTCGTCGCATTCGCAATTGCCGTTCCATTGAACGACCACTGATATGCCAGCGGGTTCCCAATTGCCACAACCGTGAAGGTTGCATTGGCACCGGAAGTCACAACCACGCTCGCCGGATTGGTGCTGATTGTAGGTGCCTGAAGCACCGTGAGGATGGCGCCCGAGCTGGTGACCGTGTCAGCAGCATTGGAAACAACGACCGTGTAGGTTGCGCTGTCCGCCAACGTAGTCGCAGCAATTGTATAAGCCGTGTCTGTCGCAGCGATGTTACTGCCATTCTTCTTCCATTGGTAGCTAAGTGTTCCACCACCGGTCGCAGCCACCGTGAATGTAGCAGGATCGCCATTGGTAACTGTCACGCTTTGCGGCTGTGTTGTAATAGTCGGCCGGTCGATAACGGTCAGCGTGGCTGCCGTGCTTGTTGCCTGGCCAGCGATGTTGGTCACAAGGACGGTGTAGCTGCCATCATCGGTCACTGCACTGAGATCAGAGATCGTCAACGTTGCAGTGGTGGCTCCGCTGATTCGAGAATCGTTAACCAGGTTATTGCCATCCTTTTTCCATTGATATTGTGGCGATGTTCCAGTTGCCGTAACTGTGAAAGTGACGTTCGTACCGGTTGCGCGAGTACGACTCACAGGATGGACAGTAACTACCGGAGCATCATACGCAACCAACGTAGCGCTGTTCGTTACCATACCCGCAGAATTGCTGAGGATAAGGCTGTATGTGCCCTCGTCTGCATGCGTAACGCCAACAATAGTCAGGTTTGTGGTCGTCGTTCCAATAAGTCGGGCCGATTCGACAAGGTTAGCAGCGCCCTTTTTCCACTGCGCATTCGCGGCGCTGCCACTGTAAGCAACAATGAAGGATGCATTCGTACCTACCCCGACACTTGCATTGGCGGCGGGAACGGTAACGACAGGTGCATCGATGACCGTCAATGTTGCGACTTCGCTCGTCGCTGAACCGTTCGAATTCGTCACCGTCACCTTGTAGCTCCCGGCATCAGCCTGTTGAGCGTTTAAGATCGTGAGCGTGCTTGTTGTGGCGCCGACGATATGGGCATCATCGGTTAACGCAGCGTTATTCTGGTACCACTGGTAATTGAGCGTACCACTCCCCGCAGCTACGACAGAAAAAGTTGCCGTCTGGCCAGCATTGACGGTCCGGTTGGTTGGATCTGTAACGATCGCCGGATCTTGAATTGATACCACCGCAACCGTGCTCGTAACTGTGCCATAATTATTCGCAATAACGACGTCATAATATCCACCATCCAACTGGTTCACGTTGCTTATAAGGAGACTGACCTGATTGCTGGTTGTGATGATGTTCGTGACCGAACCGTTGATGCGATCGTCATCGGCGAGGTTGTTGGTATTCTTACGCCATTGCAAGCTGAGCGGAGGCGTGCCAGAAACCGCGACGGTCAATGAAATATTTCCGCTGTTTGTGCTGACATCTTGAGGTTGCGTCAGAATTTCAGGACTGACCGAGAGCAAGGCGGCTGTGCTTGTCACCGAACCGGCACCGTTTGTAATTGTAACGGTGTAAGAACCGGAATCAACACCATGAACAGTTCCCACGCCGTACACGGCGCCCACAGCACCGCTGATATTGACTCCATCTTTTTTCCATTGGTAGGAAAGTGGCGTCTGACCGTCCGCAGAGACTGAGAACGAAGCTGACGTGCCAGGTGCATTTGTCTGGCTAACCGGTTGCACTGAAATGGAAGGCGGGATAGACAGGATTGCATCAGCGCTCGTTGTGAAGCCGGCGAGATTGAAGATACGCACACTATATGTTCCAGCATCTGAGGCGACGATCGACGATATTGTGTAAGCCGAATCCGTCGCACCACTGATTGAAGCACCGTTCTTCCGCCATTGATAAGAAAGTGTGCCTGAACCACTCGCCGTCACACTAAAGGCCGCCTCATTGCTAACCGTGAGCGACAGACCGACCGGCTGAACCGAGATAGTCGGTGGCGTAGCGAAACTCAAGACAAGTTCGTTATTCCCGTTAGTGCTGACACCGAAATAACTCGTGCCGATATCATTGTCGAAATTGGCCGTCAGTATCTGGAATTTATCGGGACTGAAATTCAGGATTCCTCCGTCGGCCTTCGCAATGACCCAGCTGTAGGTCGCCGTATTGTCGAAAACGGAAAGCGGCCCACGAACACCGCCTGCGATAGATGTGACATCGATTCTGATCGGATTAGCCGTTGTGGCAGCAATGTTTAACGTACCGTTACCCAGGTTGATGTAGTCCCACCCAGTGCCAGCGCCACCGGCAACATCAGTAATTTCAAATTTGTTTGTGGAACTGGAATTCCAGGTTTGATCGCCGGTCGTAAGAGTACCAACGCCCGTTCCAGGAGAGATGGTACCTGAATTCGTAACGACTCCCACAATACCCGGGCCGGTCAAAGTTGCACCGGCCGCGACAATCGTAGCACCCGAACCCGTCGCCAACCCGCTCGCGTTACTGACGACAAGGGTGCCTGCGGAAATACTGACGTTACCTAAGACCGATGTATTGTCGGCCGAAATCACCAATGTACCCGAACCAGCTTTTGTCAGCGCGGTGCTGCCCGCTGCAACTGAACTGCTCAACGCTCCGGAAATAATTGTATTAGCAGTGTTGTTAACGGTGAGTGTACGGTTTGCACTGCCCAGGGAAATTCCCGCCGCGAATGTGAGATCGCTCGAGCCACTTATCGTTACACTGCCGGAAGCGGTCACGGAATTAAGTAAGGTGCGAGCTGCGCCGGACGCATATAAACCGGCACCGTTGATTGTGGCAGTCCCAGTGCCAAGCGGACCAGACGTCACGGATCCAACTGAACCAACGCAATCACTACCCAATCCGATCGATCCGGAAGTAAGTGTCGTCCCGCCCGTATATGTATTGGCACCACTGAGCACAGTATTGCCGCCGGTTGCACCACCAGTCACCGAACGACGGATCGTTCCAGTTCCGCTAATGTTACCTGAAAAAGTCTGATCGCCGTTCGTGGTGGCGTTAAACAACGTTAGTTGAACATTGTTGACTGCGCTTGGATTGAACGTGATTGGGCTGGAAAAAGTATAACCACCACCCGAAAGGACAACGTCATACGTGGTTCCGGACGAACCCGTATTCGTGATGTTAAGAGTTCCGCCAGTTGACGTAAACGAACCACCGTGACGGAAAAGGAAACTACCCGCACCTTGAAGATTGGCGTTCGCAGACATGACGATCGGATTAATGATCATGTTCGCCAGCGTGCGATTTGCCGTCAGGATGACGTTACCGCCCGCGAGACGAAGAGTTCCCAAACCACTACCAAGGGTCGCAGTACCATTGATACTGATTGAACCCGCCGAATTGGTGATGTCGCCATTGAACGTATTGGTGCCGCTCAACGTAAGAGTGCCGGTGCTATTCATCCGCAGACCGGTGTTCCCCGAAACAATACTACTGATTGTCGGACTGCCGGTGCCAGTGACTGTGACGGAGGTCGGCACTACGTTGCTGACAGACAACGTTCCCGCCGAAATGCTCACGGCACCGACGTTTAAGACAGCAGACGCACCCCCAACGGTGCCGCCGCTTTGCGTCAGAGTACTGATTGTTTCCGTTGTGCCGGCGACGATAGTTGCCGTCGCTGTCGCTCCTGTTCCAACGCCCGCACCAGTGAAACTAATCGTCGGAGCGCTCGTATAACCACTGCCGCCAGCTGTCACCGTGATAGAAGTAATTGCTCCGCTTGTGTTGGTCGAAACTGTAGCCGCTGCCCCGCTGCCACCTCCCCCGGAAAATGAAACTGTGGTACTTGCGCTGTTGTAACCGCTGCCGCCGGCATTCACCGTGATGCTGCTGACATAAGAACCGAGCGACAGTGTGCCGCCAGAAACCGTGACAGATGAAGTATCGGGAATCACTCCAGATGCCGCGAGCCTTACACCACCGGCAGTCACCGTGGTTGCCCCGCCATAGGAGTTTGCGGTATTGGCAATAACAAGGTCACCACTGCCCGTTTTTGACCAGCCACCAACGCCGACAATCGGCGCCGAAATTGTCGAAAGAATGCCCGACGCACTGTCGATTGTGCCGTTGCCTGAACTTAACGAGAACCCACGGGTGGAACCCACATCGCCGCCAGCGGACGATGCCAACGCAAGAGTTCCGCCATCGAATGTAAAGAAGCCCGACGTCAATGAACCAGGAGCCGTTCCTAACCGGTTCAATGAAATGAAACTCACAATGCCACCATTGAGAAAATATTGGGTCACAAGGTTCCCGGAGTTATTCATTGCCAAGGTCCCCGCACCGGTTTTGGTAATTGTACCTGCCGTCTTTCCGCTTAGAGTAACCGTCCCTGTCGAGTTACTAACGCCGCAGTTTGAACCACTGAAAGTTATTGTTCCCGTCGGGTTTGGAGACGCAGCAAATCCAAAGTTGTAACCCGTGACGTCCACGGTCATTAAACGCACAGTGATGTTACTGGTCGTGACAGCGCCAGCGGTACCGCCGAAAATGGCGTCGCTACCGTCGACCCACGTGCCGTAGGTTCCGCCACTCGCGGCCGAGGCCCAGCGGTTCGTGGAACCTTTATCCCAGTTACCAGCGCCACCGTTGACCGGTGACGTGCCGTCGGAATCCCACCACAAGGTGGCAGCGACGGACGGAAGTGCTGAAGAGAGTGCGACCGCAAGGTACGCAAGACGGAGTTTGGACGTTAATATTTTCATGAACGAAGGAATTAAGTTCGTGAATCGGCGATGGACGTATTTGGGGTTGACGGGCTATACGGGTTTGGTCCCGCTGACTACATAGGAATTTCCCCGACATGTCAATTCCAAAACGGCCAACAGATACCATCAAAGTTATTCACAAGGAGCGATGAAAAACGCGATTTCCGTAAACATCTACAAGGCAATGTTTTTGCGGCGCCACGCTCGCGGCGCGAGAATACTCTCGCCGACTCAAGCTTCGTCTCGCGAACCCACTTTTTTGCGATTTCCACCGCAGGCGATGTGGTAATCGAACGACAAATGAGCCTCAGATTTTCGTCGAGTCGGCGCACTTCGGCAATGATGGAGCCGCAATGGAGAAGAATCTTTGGTAATCCCGGTTGTCGACGCAACATCGGCGAGGGTCCGACGGACTTTGGCGTTGCCAGGCCAACAACGGCACGGTTTTGAGATTCCACGGCGTTGCGGCTTCGGAAACGGCGTGGTTTTTCAAATCCACGGCGTTGTTGGCGGCGCATCATGGAGGGACAGAAATTCCTCCAAATTTCCCGCGCAGCAACCAAGCGGGTAACCGCATCATCGGATTTCTGAGCGTCAGAAATTTGATTTATCGAAGCACGTAAGGAATCGAATCATCGATTTTGCGCCGCGGTGTGAACCGGGTGCGGTTTGGAAGCCTTAAGTTCGTCAAACTACGTCGCGCGGCAAAACGGAGGCGGCTGTGTTCGAAGAACCAGCCACAGCAGGCTGAAATGGACACGTGGACATAGGATAACCACCTCGGCAGGAATTATGGACCTTGCTGCCCTTGGTCCTGCGGACACAGGCGCGGTCCGGTGTGCCGTGCCAGCCAACACCCGTTGGTCTCTTCACCATAAAAAAAAATGAACGATGGTTATCCGTGTCCCTCAGAGGTTTACAACTCGATTACCAGTGGGCGCCGATTTTTGACTGGAAAGTTTTTCCAAGACCCCGAGGATCGCGGGGCGCGGTAACCGCGAATCAATCGCTGATACCGCGCATTATTAATATGAAACAAGAAATACCTAAACCAATACCGGGTCTGGTCAAAGTGGCCACGCAAACCGTTGGGGGTGCCATGCGTTATCAAACCGAAATCGGTTTAACGCATAACACTGCCGACAAAATTGAAAACGACATTGACGCTGTCCAAAGCGCCGTCTACGCCTATGCAACGGGACGCAACGCATTGACCGCCGCTTACGAAATGGTTGCTGAAAAGACTGAGGCTGCCAAAACGATTGCGACGATCACGCGGGAAATCCTCAAGCTTAAGCTCGGGAAGCAGCATTCGGATCGTTGGATCCAAACTGGCTTTACTGCTTCACTGGCAATCCCCCGCTCTGCTGGCGAACTCAGTGTGCTGATCTTCTTTCTTAGCGAATATCTCGCGATTAATCCTGGACTGGAAGTTCCCGCGCTCGACGTCACTGCTGCCGGCTTGCTCGCTCTACACCACGAACTGAAAAGTGCAATCAGCAGCGTGAACACAAATGTGTGCGCCGTCGAGGTGTTGTTAGCGACGCGCAACCAGAAAGTCGCGAAGCTTCGCAAGCGTGTGCGGGATCTCGTCGCCGAACTGAATCAACTCATCGAACCTACCGATACTCGCTGGCATGCGTTCGGCCTGAATATACCCGGTTACGAAGAACCGCCGGATACCCCAGAGAACATTGAAGTGATCGTCGTCAATGAAACCAATGCGATGCTCAAATTCGACCGCCCTGCGCGCGCCAACTATTACCGCGTTTATAAACGTGTCGTTGGTGTCGATGCCGAGCCGGTTTACATCGGCAGCCCTTCGGATACGGACTTCACCGCCGAAGATCTCCCACGTGGTGCAACCATTGAGTTCATCATTTGCGCCGTGAACAGCGGAGGCGAAAGCGCGTTGAGTCCACCGATTACGGTCGTGACGTAATTAGCCGTAAACATCAAAAAGCTCTCAACGTTGCAGTTGATCTGCCGTCACGGAGGTCATTGCTACATACCTCACCCTAACCCTCGCCTTCCAGGAGAGGGAACAGCGGGAGGTCATCGCGTTGAATTCCAACGTTCGTCCGGCCGATACCGTCGCTTAATTAGCCAAAAAATTGCCTTCGCAACTTCTTCGCCTGAGAAGGCCAGTCAGAACGATATCGTTGCCGCACCAATTGGTGCCAGACTGGGGTCAGGCCCATTCTAACGTTAGCTGTTTCGGTTCCGCTGAAAACATCGAAACCAAAAGAAGAAGCCCGGGGTGCCGCACTTTGCGGTTGCCCCGGGCTTTTGAAACTTACACTTGCGCTGTTCTCTGCGATTAGTTCTTAACCGCGCGATAATATCGGAACGGCTGTGTGGTCGCGTTCACGTCAGTGATTTCCAGGAGGCCGTCGGCGCCAACGGATGGAGTGCCGAGGACGGTCCAGTTGATCAGGTCCGTCGTGCGTTGGACCGAGTAGCTGGAAACGCCGTCGCCGACGAAACGGATGACCATTGTGCCGTTGAGCTTCTTAATACAGGCGAGGACATCCGGCGGCAACGGAGTCGTTGTCTGCGTCAGGATCGGGCTCGCTGAGAGGTTACGATTTGCATCGCCGAGGTAGATGGCTTCGACGGAATGACCATTCAAGGTCGCGAAGTGAATGACACCGCGTGAGAGACCGTTCGTGGAGACAGGCGATGTCACGTAGTTCGTTCCATCAATCCAGAACTGAACGAAACCATTGGTCACTGCAATGTTTGGCGTCGTGATCGTCGCCGTAAAGACGACGGCCGCACCGACACCTGCAGGGTTTAGCGATGAAGCAACAACGACAGATGGCGAATCCTTCGTGATCGTCAATGTGCCGTTCGTCGTTGCAAGCAGATAATTGCCAAGTCGGCTATCCGGATCATTGAGCGATGCCGTGATTGTGTAATTGCCGACTGTGCTTGTCGTTGTCGCGGAGCACGAATAGCTGGCCGTGATATTGTCGCCATTGCGAATTCCCGAAATGCTTCCCGTGAACGTCGGATTCGCCGTACCGTAAACTTTCGTTTTGTTCGAAACCACGACCGACAACGGAGTCGCCGTGATCGTCAACGTTCCGTTGGTGCTCGACGTGACGTAGTTCGTCAGCTTGCTGTTCGGATCAACAAGAGTCGGGACAATCGGATAGGTGCCGAGATTGCTGCCGACCGTTGCTGCTGACGCATACGTGGCTGAGATGTTGTCGCCTCCGAGCGCGCCGGAGATAACACCGGTGAATACCGGATTGGTCAGACCATATTGCCGCGATGTATCGTTCGCGACGACGGTGAGACCGCGTTTTGTGACGACGAGACTGACATTCGCCGAAGCGTTGTTGTAGTTCGTGTTATCCGGCACGAAGCTGACATTCAGCGTGTTGGTGCCGCTGGCCAGAACCGTTCCGAGAGTCGGTGTGTAGGTAAATGTTCCCGCGACATTTGCCGTGGCGTTCAACTCATTCGTGCTCAAGGCCGTCCCGTAAACAATGTCCGCTGGATCGCTCCACGTGATGCTCGTCGAAGGAGCTGTGACAACGATTGAAACGTTCGCAGATGTTCCATTGTAGTTCGCTGAATCCGCCGGGAGGAAGTTGACGTTCAAGGTGTTCGTTCCAACGTTTAACACCGTGCCGAGTGCTGGTGTGTAATTGAACGAGCCAGCCACATTAGCCGTGGTGTTCAATTCGTTTGTCGAAAGAGCAGTGCCGTAAGCGATAGGAGCCGGATTGTTCCACGTGATCGAAGGCGTCGCCTTAAGGACGTTAATGGAGACGTTCGTGCTGGTGGTGCTGTACGACGAGAGATCATCAGGCGTAAACGTGACGGAGAGCGTCTGAGCGTTGCCTGCGGCCAACACGGTGCCAAGCGTCGGGTTGTAAACGAATGTTCCTGGCACATTTGCAGTCGCATTCAACTCGTTCGTGCTGAGAGCCGCGCCATAAATGATGTCTGCTGGATTACTCCATGTGATCGTCGGAACGGTGACCGAAGTTGTCTGAGCAACTTGGAAGTCGCTGAATGAAGTGAGGCCATCCGCTTCGATGCTGGTGGCGGTGCGATTGGCCACCGCGGGATACGTCCAAGTTCCTGAGGTATAGTCACCAACAGCGAACACGCTTGTATTCGCTCCGGCATCGAGGTCGGAAGCATTGAAGTTGAACATCACATTGTAAGCGTCTGCAACAAGGCCGACATCCGGTGTGGCGGTCCAGTTAACATTCACGCCTTTGGCGGGATTAAGAGTCGAGGTTGCAATTGCACTGTGTTTGCCAGCGTTCGCAACAACTGTGACGTGGGCGGCAGTTGCCACGTTCGAGAACGTGATCGACACCGGGGTGTAACTCGAGCCCACACCAACTTCAAACGTTTGGGCAACGTTGCTGCCGACGATGAAGTTCTTGCGAAGGTTGCCGATGACGTAACCGGCGGTGCGAATCACCGTTCCGTCCGCGGTCAGCGTGTTCGTTGGAGTAGTTGTGATCGAACCGGCAAACAAACGCAGCGTGCCAGTGACCGTGGCCGATTGACGGAGAGTGATGCCCGAAGCATTGCTCACGGACAAATTCCAATTCGCTGGCGGAACCGCCGGCAGAGCGGTGCCAGTCACCTGGGCGCCAGTGCGAGCATAGAAAAGCGTCGAACCAGCATTATAGGTGGGAGTAACACCACCGTATACCGCCGTATCTTTCAACAGCAGTGTTCCGGTTGCGCCGATCGTTACCGCGGCAGATCCAGTCTTCGTGCCGCTGCCAGAGAGCGTCAGGTTATTATAGGTGAAACTTGAAATGGTTTGATTGCCCGCAGCGTTGTATTCGACCGTGCCCGTACCAGCGTTTAACGTGCCGCCACTTCCGACAGTCACAAAGGCGCCGCCGAGCTTCAACGCACCGGCTGCGGTGAAATCAACCTGGCTGAGCAAACCGCCTGAGGCCACATTTCGGTCTTGCGAAATATTGTTTGTGATCGTCGCCACGGCGCTTGCATTGCTAAGGCGAAGAATTGCGTCAGCATTTTTGTTGCTCAGACGACGGGCTATAAGCGTAACGTTGCCCGCCTGCAGAGTTCCAGCGACGTTCAACAATGTTGTCGAAGCAGTCGACACAGCGGCGAGGTTTTGACCGAGAACGATCGAACCAGAACCGCCACCTACAGAAAGAGATCGGGTTGTCGAAACAACGACGGTGGATCCCGCAGTGGCCGAATTGCTGAGTGTCAGCGAGAAGCAACTCGCCGCAGTGTCGACAGTCACTGTTGCACCAGCGGCAATTGCGACGTTATCGGATGCGCCCGGGACCACTCCCCCAACCCATGTTCCCGTCGCGCTCCAGTTACCACCTGTCGCAGTGCTAACGATTGTGCTCGCTGGCGAAACGGTCAACGTGCCGTTTACAAAAGTAATATTGTAATTACCAGAAGTCGCTCCACTCGGAACGATGTCATAGAAACCAATCGGACTATTTGTATCAGCAACGGTTGAGAAGATGGTCGGCGAGGACAAACTCGCGGATGTATCTCCGTTCACAAAGCCTGTGTAGGTAGCAGTGAAAGTCGGATTGGATTGTCCGAAGAGGCGCGTTGCGTCGTTCGCTTTAACGGTGAGAGGCACTTTCGCGACGTTGATGCTCACGGTCGCAGTGGCGTTGCTATAATTGGCAGAGCTTGGCGTGAAGGTTACGGAAAGCGTCTGGTTGCTTCCCGCGTTCAACACCGTTCCCGACACTGGGCTGTAAACGAATGAACCGGCTGTCGAGGCATTCGCATTTAACTGCGTGGCGCTCAACGCGGTGCCGTAGTTGATGTCAGCTGGGTTATTCCATGTGATAGAGACGGAAGCTTTCAAGACGTTGATCAACACATTGGTGCTCGTCGTATTGTAGTTCGTCGTATCAGTCGGAGTCAGCGTTACAGACAAAGACTGATTATTGCCGGCGTTCAGAACGGTGCCAGCCGTCGGCGTATAGGTCAGCGTGCCTGCCACGGAACCTGAAGCATTCAATTGCGTCGTGCTCAGGACAGTCCCGTAAACGATGTCCGAGGGGTTGCTCCACGTAATCGTTGGTGTGGCTTTCAACACCGTAATCGACACGTTGGTGCTCGTACTGTTGTAACTCGCTGTGTCGGTCGGTGTGAACGTCACGGAAAGAGTTTGATTTGTCCCGGCGTTGAGCACCGTTCCGAGATCAGGCGAGTAAGCAAATGAACCCGCAACATTTGCCGTCGCGTTCAACTGGTTTGTGCTGAGAGCCGTCCCGTAAACGATGTTCGCGGGATTGCTCCAGGTAATCGCCGGCGTCGACTTCAGAACGTTGATCGAAACATTCGTGCTCGTCGTGTTGTAATTGGTTGAATCGTTCGGAGTGAAATCGACAGAGAGCGTCTGGCTATTTCCAACGGAAAGAATGGTTCCGTTCGTTGGGTTGTAAGTGAACGTACCAGCGACATTCGCAGATGCATTCAACTGTGAACCACCGAGTGCAGTGCCATAGCTAATATCTGCCGGGTTATTCCATGTGAGAACGGGCGTGGCTTTGTTCACGACGATGGAGACTGATGCGTTTGTTCCGGCATAGTTCGCCGAGTCCGTCGGAGTAAAGGTGACAGACAACGTATTCGTGCCAGCATTCAGCACTGCACCTGAAGCAGGAGTGTAGACAAGGTTTCCGGCGACGGATGCGGAAGCATTCAATTGTGTGCCACTCAATGGTGTACCGAAAGTGATATCAGCTGGATTGCTCCAGGTAATTGTTGTCGGTGCTTTAGCAACGTTGATCGAGACGTTGGTGTTGACGGTGACATAGTTGGAACCCGCGTCAGGAGTAAACGTGACGGACAAAGTCTGGCCAGAACCCGCATTGAGAATGGTGCCAACATCTGGCGAATAAGCAAATGTGCCACTCACCGAGGCGGTCGCGCTCAGCTCGTTGGTGGTCAATGCTGTGCCGTAATTGATGTCAGCAGGTGTTGCCCAAGTGACGGTTGGGACAGCTTTTGATACATCGATGAAGACGCTCGCATTTGCATTGTTATAATTCGTCGTGTCATCAGGGACAAAGCTGACCGAAAGGAGCTGGTTGGTTCCTGCATTCAAAACCGTGCCGAAGTCAGGCACGTAGGTGAACGTACCGGAGATAGTCGTCGTAGCGTTCAACTGATTCGTTGTGAGTGCCGTTCCAAAAACAATCACCGAAGGCGTTGGCCACGTGATTGAAGGCGTAGCTTTCACAACGTTGATCAGAACATTTGTGCTCGTGCTCGAATAACTGTTGGTGTCTGTCGGCGTAAACGTGACTGATAACACCTGATTACTGCCAACGGGCAAGACGGTTCCGAAGTCAGGACTATAAGTCAGCGTGCCTGCAACGCCGATGGTGGCATTCAGTTGATTTGTGCCGAGAGGTGTTCCGTACTCAATGTCCGCGGGAGTGTTCCACAAGATCGTAGGCGCTCCACTCGTCACATCAAAGCTTTGATCAACATTCGTAGCCGCGTTGTAGTTGCCATTGCCCGATTGGCTGGCACTGACCGTGACCGTTCCAGTCGCACCACTTAACGTGACCGTATTTCCAGTGACACTTGCCGGACCCGAAACAATGCTATACGAAACGGTCAGACCTGAAGAAGCGGTCGCATTCAGCGTGAAGGGCGCGTCAGTAGTCAATTTGTTCGGCAAGGTTCCAAAAGTGATCGTCTGATCGGCTTTGTTAACGACAATCGAGACTGTTGCGGTGGCGTTGCTGTAATTCGATGAATCGGTTGGAGTAAAAGAGACTGATAATTGATTGGTGCCGCCATTGAGAATTACCCCGGAAGCAGGAGAATACAAAAAGCTGCCGGCGACCGAAGCCGTCGCATTCAATTGAGTGCCATCAAGGGCTGTTCCGTAGGTAATGTCAGCTGGATTGTTCCATGTAATAACCGGCGTAGCTTTCGCGACGGAAAAACTTTGTGAATTGGTAGCGGCGTTCCAGTTGGAATCTCCCGCCTGGGTCGCTTCAATCGTAACCGTCCCAGCTCCGGTAATCGTTACGGTGTCACCCAAAATTGTTGCAGGGCCGGACACGATCGCAAACGACACAGCCAATCCCGAAGAGGCAGTGGCACTTACGGTGAATGCTGAATCGCCGTAAGTGTGGTTTCCGATAGCGGGGAACGTGATCGTCTGATTACCTTTATCGACAGTAAACACACTGCTTGTTGCGCCCGTCAGATTCGTCGTCGTTGCCGACAACTGTTTATCACTGCCAACAACATCGATCCTTAAATCTGTTGGATTGATCACACCATTGCCCCCTGCTGTACCAATATTGAAGCTAGTCGTACCAAGCAGCGGACCGGTTCCGCTCGCTAAATCAACAGTCACCGTCTGTGTGGCAGGTAGGCCTGCGGAGGTGTTGTTGTTAAATTGGTCCAGTGTGCGAATAATCGGTTGGGTTGCGAACGCCGCCCCAACTTGTGCTCCGGCCGGGCTCTGGCTAAAAGTGAGTTTCGTCGCATTACCAGCAACTTCTGACAAATTACCGAAGTTGCTGCCGGATCCTGTGCCGTCGGCCTCCGACGTAATGCCCGTGATCGTTGCGGTTCCGCCGCCCGTGCTGGGCCGATAGATATGGCGCGTAGAGAGAGGCGTTCCCGCCGTAGGACGGACCTGCAAGGCGTTGTTGCCAGTGCCACCAATCGTCAGTGTATCGGCGCCTGCCGTGCCACCAACGTTCAGGGTCACTGTAAGGGTCGTTGAATCCGAATAGGTGCCCCTCGCAAAGGAAATGTCGCGACCACTCTGGAAAGTCACATTAGTGCGCGCTGTGTTGAATTCGAAGCCCGCAGGTGTTTTCAGAATCAGCGTAACGCCGCTTCCGGCAGCGATGTCGCCCTTGCCGTTGCCAGGTTCTCCGACAGTAATGGCACCCAGGGAGGTCCAGTTGGTGGCCGTCGCCGAATTATCAGCCGAAATGTTCGTTCCACCGGTGGCACCGCCAACATTCACTGCAGCCCGTGACGCAATTGAAAACAGAAGCAAACCCGTAAGTACAACAACACTCTTCTTCATAATTTTTGTTTAGCTATGGTCGGGGGAGACCTAAACCCAAATCCAAGAATTTGGGGGATCGACTATCAGAAATTCACCCATCGAAGTCGAGTTGTTTTTACGGCGTTTTGATACGAGAAACCCCTAGAAGCAAAACGAGGACAACTGCGCCCCTCTTTCGAGAGGCGCAGCGCGAAGAAGTTATGAAAAACGTTAGAACGCTTAGTGACCGACGGCACGGTAGAACCGCGTCTTCGAGGCACTGGTGTTGCTATCTTCAAACAGAATATTTCCGCTCACCTTCACGGCGTTGCCGAGGGGCTGCCACGCATCCCCTAGTTGATCAACTGCTTCCACTGCATAAACGTGGTTTGTTGACGCTCCTTGTAGATGTAGCAGCACATGTCCATTCGTCAAAACTTCCGCAACGATTGAGGCGGAGGCAGCGGGCGCAACCTCGACAACGGTTAACGTGCCGTTTGTAATTGAAACAGAATAGTTGCCCAAACGGCTATTCGGATCGTTAAGCGTGGCGGTGATTGGATAAGTTCCAGCAGCACTTGCCAATGTCGCGGCGCATGCATAGGTGGCTGAAATGTCATCCGCGTTCTGCACACCAGATATCGTGCCGGTGAAAACCGGATTGGTCGTGCCCGCATCGCGGGTCTTGTCATCCACAACGACTGTCAAAGCGGCCTTGTCGACGATCAGGTCAACTTGTGCATTGGCACTGTTGTAGTTGTTCGTATCCGCAGGACTAAAGGTAACCGATAGTTGATTTGTACCAGCGTCAAGTACTGCGGCCGAAGCAGGCGTGTAAACGAATGTGCCAGAAACGGCGGAAGTAGCTGCGAGCTGTGTGGTGCTGAGAGCCGTCCCATAGGTAATGTCCGCCGGATTGCTCCAGATGATCACAGGTGTCGCTTTC
>CBHWET010000057.1:0-17783 GCA_966112985.1 uncultured bacterium
CAAATTTATCTTATTTCAACAAGTCTGGCCGACGTTCCTTCGTTCTGTTCAAGGCTTGTTCCCGCCGCCATTTTTCAATCTCCGCATGGTTGCCCGAGAGCAACACATCGGGAACTTTCATGCCCCGAAAATCTGCTGGCCGCGTATAGTGCGGATACTCGAGCAATCCGTGGCTGAACGACTCATCCGCCGAACTCTGCTCATCGCCCAACACGCCAGGCAACAATCTCGTTACCGCATCAATCATCATCATCGCCGGTAACGCCCCGTTCGTTAGAACAAAATCACCGATCGACAATTCGTCGTGCGCCAGTGTTCGAACCCGCTCATCAAATCCTTCGTAAGCTCCGCACAAGAACAGCAAGTGCTCCTGCTTGGACAACTCACGCGCAATCGATTGATTGAATGTCCGCCCGCTCGGCGTCACTAAAAGAACTCGCGTTCTTTCTTTCGCCAGACTTTCTACTGCTTCAAAGATCGGTTCGGGTTTCAGGAGCATTCCTGGCCCGCCGCCAAACGGTTTATCGTCCACCGTTTTATGACGGTCATGGGTGTAATCTCTCAGATTAATCACCCGCAAATCCAAAATTCCAGATTCCCTCGCTCGTTTAACCATGCTGAAATCCAGCGGTCCGACGAACATCTCGGGAAACAGGGTGAGCACGTCGATTTTCATGCTCAACGAACGCTGCAACAATTAATGGTTGCGGCGTTGATCGGTTTCCACGATTTCCAATGTGCAGCGCAGCCCTTTCTTTGCACTGCCTGCGGTCAACAGCGAACGAATCGCATTGATCGTCATGCCTTCCCGGCCAATGACCTTGCCTACATCAGCTGAATCCAGGCGCAATTCATAAACCGTCATCCCGTTTTTATCGACGGGGGTGACGGTGACTGCTTCTGGTTTGCTGACGAGCCCCTTAACCACGTATTCCAAATAGGCTTGCATAAGCCAAAAGGTTACGCGGCAGCAGCGGCTTTCTTGGCTTTTTTCAGGAAGCTGGCGACGGTGTCGCTCGGCTGTGCGCCTTTGCTGACCCAATAGTCAGCGCGCGCAACGTCAACCTTGAAGTTGTCGTCCTTTTTAGTCGGCCAATAGGTGCCCAGCTCTTCGATGAACTTGCCATCGCGAGGGCTGCGGTTGTCAGCAACCACGATACGGAAGACCGGGTTGTTCTTTGCTCCAGTCCGCTTTAAGCGAATACGTACTGCCATAAATTCTTTATTGTGCGGCACAAAGCCGCTAATCTAAGTTCCTCTAAAAAAGAGTTGGAGAGAGTAGTCGCCGTTCTGGCACTTGGCAAGTGCTGTTTTGCGGATTTTTTCGGTGTTTTGAACTGGTTCTCCGATGGTCAAAATACGCGACTTCCATCGGTTTTACCGGACAAAGCGCTTTGTATTCCAGCCATAATGTAAACGCCCTTCTGCATATTCGGCGAACGGGCGTTTCTTGTTGAAGCACGTGCGTTAAGTACTTCTGTCGAGCAGCCCGATGAGTCCGTTCCCGCCGGTCAAATAGTCTATCGAAGTGAAGGTTTTTCGAAAAACCGCGGCTTAAATAGGCTATCGGAGCGACGGTTTTTCGAAAAATGTTGGGAAAAATAGGCTATCGGACCGAAGATTTCTGGAAAAACCTTGCCTCAAATCGGCTATTTGAGTGGCGAGAAAATTTTCTCGTCACTAAAATAGCCTATCGGAGGGACGAGAAAATAATTTCGCGGCTCCGATAGCCTATTTTCGTGACCAGAAAATAATCTCGCCCCTCCGATAGCCTATTTTTGGCACCAGAAAATAATTTCGTGGGTCCGATAGCCTATTTTACCCACGAGAAAATTTTCTCGTCGGTAAAATAGCCTATCGGAGTGACGAGAAAACTTTCTCGCCACTAAAATAGCCGCCGAAAGTGACGAGAAAATGATCCGGTGACTTTAAAGGACCTGTTTGAGCAGAAATTTGAGTTTTTCTGTGCCAAAACGTCCGATTGTCCCTGTTTTTGTGTCTTTATCGGTATTTTACCTCAGATTTGCCGCCGATGGCGGTTGCCGGACGACTTCATGACCCCCGACCAGATGCAGCGCCGCGTGCGGATTCTCTCTTGTCGCGTTCGCAAAAAAACACATACTCAGGCGTCATTAACCGCCGCAGCACCTGCGGCACATTGCGCAAATGCCAGAAATCAAAGAACTTTTCGAGAAGAACAAGGCCTGGTCTCAAAAGATCAGGAAGATGGACCCGGAATTTTTCCTCAAGCTGTCACAACAACAGTCGCCGGGCTTTCTGTGGATCGGCTGTTCCGATAGCCGGGTTCCAGCCAATGAAATCGTCGGCATGTTACCCGGAGAACTTTTCGTTCACCGCAATGTCGCGAATCTTGTCGTTCACACGGACTTGAACTGCTTGTCGGTCATGCAGTTCGCCGTCGATATTCTGAAAGTTCGGCATATCATCGTCTGTGGCCATTACGGATGCAGCGGTGTGAATGCCGCACTTCGTGGCGAACGCATTGGCTTGAGCGACAATTGGCTGCGCCATCTCCAGGATGTCCGCGAAAAACATCAAAAAATACTCGCGACCTGCGCAAACCAGACTGAAGCCCACGATCGTCTGTGTGAATTGAACGTTATCGAGCAGGTGACGAACGTCTGCCAGACGACAATTGTGCGCGAAGCGTGGGAGCGTGGGCAGAGCCTCGCCGTTCACGGCTGGGTGTATGGTCTAAAAGACGGGCTGTTGCGCGATCTGAAAATGACGGTGAGGAGCTTTAAAGATGTTCCGACAGTTTATCAGGGGGCGATTTCGTCCCTCGTTTGATTGTTGGTTCGTATGAAAACGCCCAGGAGTCCGTACGACAAGGTCGGTGGGTTGATTTATTTCCCGCGCATGCTCGATAAAATTCGACTGCATGCCAAAGGCGAACTGCGCGCGGATTTTCACCAAAATCTTGGGAAAGGTGCGGACGGTTGGTGCGCTGGCTTTCTGCATGTTGATTACGCCGCGTTGAAAGAACGCGTGCTGCAGGGCGGAACCGACGAGGAAGTTCTAAAGTGGTGTTTTGAGAAGGGGAGGGCGTTGAATGCAACGGACGTCATGGTGTGGAATGGCTTCGCGACAAAAATCGGTTGGAACGACATGGCTTCTCGCCGATTGAAGCAATTGAAAGCAGAAAGCGGCCTGGCGCACCGCGACGATATCATGACCATGGCCGAATACATGGAGGTTGACGAAGGGCGTAAAGGATAGTCCTCGCACAAAAAAGCTGTGTGTCGGTGAAATCCTCATTAAACTCTGCGCATGTCCGGCAGTATCCTCGAACTTAACTTCACGCCGATCAAACGCCTGCAGCGTGCAGAGGAGTTCCGTCAGAACCTGACGGAGTTCGCAGAGTTCGGAACGAGGACGCGTCAGTTCGTCACGGAGAGTCAGACGTTCGACGGTAAACCGATTTGCGTTCCAACTTTCGTCAATGAATTCTGGACCGCCAAACAACGCGCCGCGAGTCGCTTACACGAAGTTTCGTATCGTGCCTGTTTCAAACCCCAGTTGCCGCGGTTTTTCATCGAACGCCTTACTGATGCCGGTGAAATAGTTTATGACCCTTTTATGGGACGCGGGACGACTTTAGTCGAGTCTGCGCTGCTTCAACGCATCCCGTTCGGTTGCGATGTCAATCCTCTGAGCGCCATTCTCACGTCGCCGCGCCTGCGTCCGCCGACGATCGATCAAATTGGGGCGAGACTGCAGGAGATTGATTTCAATGATTTCGACGAGTGGCCGGAAGAGTTACTGGTGTTTTATCACCGCGATACGCTGAAGCAGATTTCGGCTTTGAAGAAATATCTGCTGGCACGAGCGGCAGAGCGGACCCTGGACGCAGTCGACGAATGGATTCGGATGGTCGCCGTGAATCGGTTGACCGGGCATTCGACAGGCTTCTTTTCTGTCTACACACTGCCTCCGAATCAGGCTGTATCGATCAAGTCGCAACAGAAGATCAATACGGACCGAAACCAAACGCCGCCGAAACGCAACGTTCCGGGAATTATTCTAAAGAAATCGACTGCCTTGCTGAAGGAGATGGACGCGGAGGTGCGGCATCGACTGGAGTCCGTTTCCGATCGCGCGTTGCTTCTAACTCAATTGTCGTCGTCGACTTTGCAGATTCCCGAAAATTCGGTGTCGCTCGTGGTCACGTCGCCGCCGTTTTTGGATGTGGTCGATTATGCCGGAGACAATTGGCTTCGTTGCTGGTTCGTCGGTCTTGATGCGAAAAGTGTCAATCTTACCGTGCCTGGCAAACTCGAACAGTGGCAACAGGCGATGACCGAAGTTTTTCGTGAGCTCCGTCGTGTATTGAAACCGGGTGGCTACATCGCTTTTGAGGTCGGCGAAGTGCGCGGTGGAAAAATCAAACTCGAACAAGCCGTTCTCCCCTGCGGAATGGATGCAGGGCTGCACGCTGAATTGATCGTCATCAATGATCAGGAATTTACGAAGACAGCCAACTGCTGGGGCGTAAACAACAATGCAAAGGGTACGAATACAAATCGCATCGTTGTGTTTCGCAAGTAACCTCTTCCATCTGCTTTCAACGGGTTGAACTCCGTCAAAACGGCGCTACATTCCGCTGCCATGTCGAAAAAGACCGCACAGAAGTTCATCCGCCTCCGAGGCGTGCGGCACAACAATCTCAAGAACTTTGACCTCGATGTCCCAATGAACCAGCTTGTGGTCGTTACAGGCTTGAGCGGTTCGGGAAAGAGTTCGCTCGCGTTCGATACGTTGTTTGCTGAAGGCCAGCGTCGCTACATCGAAACCTTTTCACCTTACGCCCGCCAATTCTTCGACCGCATGGACAAACCGCAGGTCGATAGCATTGAGGGCATTCCCCCTGCGATTGCAATTGAGCAACGCAACTCCGTGAAAACGACGCGATCGACGGTTGGGACGATGACTGAGATCAGCGATTACGGGAAAGTCATCTGGGCAAATCTCGCGCAATTACACTGTCGAAAGTGTGGCAAGCCAGTTCGCAAGGATTCGCCGCAGCACATCTGGGACGCAATCCGGCACGAGGAACAAAACGGTAGCGAAGTGTTGATCACCTTTCAGCTGCCTTTGACGGAAAAGCTGTCGCTTGAAGAATCATTGGCGTTGATTTCGAAACAGGGTTACCAGCGGTTGCTGATCGATGACAAAATTGTTCGGCTGGATGAGGCGGTGACGGGATTCAAGTCGGGAAAACCAACATCGATCACTGTGTTGCAAGATCGCGTGAAGGTTCAGGCTGAAGATCGCAAGCGTTTCGTCGAGGCTTGTGAACAGGCCTACCATTTTGGAAAAGGAAAGCTGGCTATCCGGCGATTTAATGGCGGTCTAGGGAATGCGCAGTTCTTCTCGAACCGTTTCCACTGTTCACAATGTGACATTGATTACCGCGAGCCAAGCCAGGCGTTGTTCAGTTTCAATCACCCGCTCGGCGCGTGCCCGGCGTGTCGCGGTTTTGGGCGCATCATCACGATCGATTACAACCTCGCCATTCCCGATCGATCGAAACCTTTGTCGGAAGTCGTTAAGCCATGGCAATCCGGCCAAAGCGCCGAATGCCAGGAAGATTTGGCGAAGTTTTGCCGCATGCGCCGCATCCCGATGAATGTGCCCTTCAACCAGATGCCGAAGGAGATTCAGGACTGGTTGATCGAAGGCGATCCGGGATATGGCAAGGACGCTGCGCATCAATGGCCACGTGCCTGGTATGGCATCAAAGGATATTTCCGCTGGCTCGAATCGAAAGCGTACAAAATGCATGTGCGCGTTTTGCTGGCGCGTTATCGCTCGTACCAAATGTGTCCCGACTGTCGTGGCGCCCGTTTCCAACCGGAGACGTTGTTATATAAACTTTCCGCGCTCACGCTCGCCGACTTTTATAGACTTTCCATCCGCGACGCATTGGATTTCGCAGAGCAGCTGCGTCAGTCGCGCAAGGATCGAAAGGCGAACGATCCTTTGTCGCTCGCGTTGAAGGAGGTCTGTGCGCGTCTTAATTATCTCAACGAAGTTGGTTTAGGTTATTTGACCCTCGATCGTCCGACGCGAACGTTGTCTGGCGGCGAAACTGAACGGGTGAACCTCACAACGTGCCTCGGTTCTGGGCTCGTGAATACTTTGTTCGTGCTCGACGAACCGAGCGTCGGATTGCATCCACGTGATACAGAGCGGTTGATCCGGATCGTCGAACGGCTACGTGACGCCGGGAACACCCTTGTTGTCGTTGAACACGAATCGAGCGTGATGCGAGCCGCTGATCAAATTCTCGATCTTGGTCCGGGACATGGCGAGTCAGGCGGGCATCTTGTCTTTCAGGGCAGCTATAAAGAAATACTCAAGTCGGCCAATTCTCTCACAGGCCAATACCTCAGCGGACGCAAAAGGATTGATGTTGGTTTACGCCGTCCGGTTGATCACAAAACGCCAAAGCTGCGAATTGAAAACGCGACACGTCATAATTTGAACAACGTTACGGCAGAGATTCCTCTTGGCCGTTTTGTTTGTGTAACCGGTGTCAGTGGTTCGGGGAAAACAACTTTAATCCGCGAAGTCTTGCTTCCAGCGCTGGAGGCAAAGTTGAAAGCCGTCGGCCCTAAGAATGAAAGTTCAGGCGATGCTGCGCAGGAAGTCACCGAAGACGAATCGCAGCCCGACGAATCTACAATTGTGTCCGCCCGGCTTTCGGGACACGAACATCTTGGCCGCTTCATTCTCGTCGATCAGACGGCAGTGGGCCGAACACCGCGATCTAATCCAGCCGTTTACATCGGTGCTTTCGAAGATATTCGGGAGTTGTTTGCCCAGACCGAAATCGCGAAGCAACGTGGCATGAAGGCCAGTGCGTTCAGTTTCAACTCCGGGCAGGGGCACTGCGAACGTTGCCGGGGAGCCGGCTTTGAGAAGATCGAGATGCAGTTCCTGAGCGACGTTTTCATTCGATGCCCGGAATGCAATGGACGCCGCTATCGTCCGCACGTTCTCGAAATCAAAATCAGTCCACCTGTAAATCCTTTGAAGGGATGGAGCATTGCCGACCTTTTGGACGCAACGGTCGATGATGCATTGTTGTTCCTGAATTCGTTCGATTCAAAGCCAGCGAAGCGTGCGACGGAGAAACTGCAATTGCTACAGGAAGTAGGGCTGGGATATTTAAGGCTTGGCCAGCCGGTGAATACTTTGTCTGGCGGCGAAAGCCAGCGCCTCAAACTGGTCAGTCATCTTGCCGAAATTCAGTTAGCACCGGCCGAAACGATCAAGCCGACATTGTTTCTTTTCGACGAACCCACGACGGGATTGCACTTTGAAGACGTCCGTGTCCTGCTGAAGGTGTTTCAACGCCTTGTCGATGCAGGCCACTCGCTAGTTGTTATCGAACACAACCTGGATGTGATCAAATCCGCCGACTGGATTGTTGATCTTGGTCCCGAAGCGGGAGATGGCGGAGGCAAGGTGGTCGCCGTTGGAACTCCCGAAACAGTAGCGAGTTACTCCGGAAGCCATACTGGCGCCGCCTTGAAAACCGTTTTATAGACTGGGACCGCCCCCTCATTCTTGCTGCTTGTTTTCCTCAGACAGAAACAGTTTTCACCCTAATTGAAGAAACTGCTGCCGCGCCTGAGGTTTCTCCAGAAAAGTAGAAATCGAAACCCAACGAAAAGGAGAGTATGAAAAAACTGATTCGTAACTTCAGCATGGTTGCCGCCCTCGCGGCGATTGTCTCGGCAGCGACGTTCACCGTCGGTTGCGCCGGAGACCGCAATCATCGCAGCACTGGCGCGTATCTGGATGACAAATCCATTGCCGCCAAAGTCAAAGCTGACCTCATCGGCGACCCCGACGTCAAAGCAGCGCAAGTTAAGGTCAACGTGTTCCGTGGTGATGTTCAACTCAGCGGATTTGTTGACAATGACATGCAAAAACAAAAAGCCGAACAAATCGCGCGCAACGTCAATGGCGTGAATTTTGTGAAAAACGATTTGGTCGTGAAATCGGCCAATGAACCAGCCGGCAGCGAACGCCGACTGAATGAACCGGTGACTAAATAAGCCTCCGCCAAGAAAGGACGGTTTTATGACACTCGGTACCTTACTAATCATACTGATGGTGCTGCTCCTCATCGGAGTAATACCAACCTGGGGATACAGCTCGGGCTGGGGCTATGGCCCAAGCGGTATCATCGGCGCGATCCTGGTCATCCTGATCATCCTCGTGCTCCTGGGACGAATATAACGCTCGCCGCGCCGCATGTCGCGGCGACCTTAAAATGGCTGGCCGGGAACTTTCCCGACCGGCTGTTTTTTGTTTTCGATGGGTGGATGAGTTGCAGAAACGATGCTATTTATAGAACGTGTTTCAAGAAGACCTGAGCGTTGTTGCAGATGAAGAGGCGATTTCCATTCAAGGCGCTCGAGAGCATAACCTAAAAAATCTTTCGGTCGAAATTCCCCGGGGCAAATTCGTCGTCATCACAGGTGTCAGCGGCTCAGGCAAAAGTACGTTGGCATTTGATATTCTCTTTGCGGAAGGGCAGCGCCGGTTCCTCGATTCGATGAACCTTTACGCGCGGCAGTTCGTGGAACAATTGCCTCGTCCAGATATCGATGTAATTACCGGCATTCCGCCAACGGTTAGTATTGAACAACGGAATTCGCGCGGCGGTGGCAAGAGCACTGTGGCGACTGTTACCGAAATATATCACTTCCTTCGCCTGCTGTTCGCCAGGCTTGGCACCCAGTATTGTCCGAAGTGTGAGATCCCGGTTGAATCGCAAACGCGCGACGAACTTGGACGTGGTCTTCAGAAAGAGATGAAGAACCGTGGCGATTTGCTTCTGCTGGCGCCCGTTGTTAAAAACCGCAAGGGATTCCACACCGATGTTGCCGAATGGGCCTTGAAGCACGGTTATGCCGAAATCCGGGCCGATGGCAAAATGTATCCGACAAACAAGCCTTTCCGTCTCGACCGTTTCAAGGAACACGACGTCGAAATCGTCGTTGGCGTGCTCGATGCAAGACTTGTCCGAGGAAAAGCTGCATCAGGACCGACGATGCAACAGGTGATTGACGAAGCATTGAAGCTCGGAAGCGGTACATTGTACGCTCTCGACAACCATAAACACCTCTCGGTTCACTCTACTCATCGCGCTTGTCGTAGTTGTGGTCAGTCATTCGCACCGCTGGATCCTAAAAACTTCTCTTATAACTCCTCGCAGGGCTGGTGTCCGACCTGCCGTGGGTTTGGTGAGTTATTTTATCTGCCTGACGTGGACCGTGGTGCTCGCGCCGATTCAATCGAAGAATCATGGTTCGAATGGCAGGAGGGCAAACGCGAGTTATGTCCTGATTGCCATGGAACTCGTTTGAACCCAATCGCCCGCGCGGTTCGGCTACAGGGAGTGAATTCCGTTTTGAAGACAGCGGTATCGAAGCTTCCTCCCACCATTGTCGATATCGGGAACGCCAGTGTTGAAGATGCGTTGAAGTTCTTTGCCACGCTGAAATTAACGGGACGCGAAGGCGAGGTCGCCCGCGATATTCTTCCGGAGATTCGTGAGCGATTGAAGTTTCTCTGCGAGGTTGGGTTAAATTATCTCCAGCTTGGCCGCAGCGCGACAACGCTCAGTGGCGGGGAAGCCCAACGAATTCGTCTTGCGGCTCAACTCGGGTCTAATCTCAGCGGTGTCCTCTATGTTCTCGACGAACCGACCATTGGCCTTCACGCGCGTGACAATGAACAACTCCTTGCCGCTCTCGAGTTGCTGAAACGGCGCGGCAATTCGCTCGTCGTCGTGGAACATGATGAGGAAACCATGCGCCGCGCCGATCACGTCATCGACCTCGGACCAGGAGCCGGTGTCAACGGAGGGCAGATTGTGGCGCAAGGCACCTTAACGGAATTGCAGCAGCACGACGAATCCGTGACCGGTAATTGTTTGCGCGAGCACAAATGTTATCCGCATCGCGGACGACGTCGCGAAATCAAACGGAAACATCCTGCGCTAACGATCAAAGGCGCCGCCGTTCACAACCTCAAAAATTTGACCGTTGAATTTCCTCTCAATCGCCTCGTGGTCGTGACAGGAGTGAGCGGTTCTGGGAAAAGTACGATGATTCGCGAGTGTCTCCTGCCAGCAATTCGCGCAAAACTCGACAAGGCACAACGGAAGGGCCTCGACCCGAAAGCTGGGCAGATCGTCGCCGGCTCCGAATTGCTGCACGCCGTCTACGAAGTCGATCAATCGCCGATCGGTCGAACGCCTCGTTCGATCCCTGCAACTTACGTCGGTTTCTTCGATGAGATCCGGAATCTGTTCGCTCAGCTTCCTGAAGCTCGTTTGCGCGGCTATACCGCGAGCCGCTTTTCATTCAACAGCGCCCAGGGCCGTTGCCCCGAATGCCAGGGAGCTGGGCAGATCAAACTCGAAATGAACTTCATGCCTGCAGCATTCGTTCGCTGTGAAACATGTGAAGGCTGCAGGTTTAATCGTGAGACGCTCGACATCGAATTTAATGGCAAGAATATTGCGCAGGTTCTGGAGATGAGCGTTGCCGAAGCGATCGAGTTTTTCGGCGCCTTTCAGAAAATCAAACGTCCTCTCGAAGCGCTCTGCGATACGGGCCTCGGCTATTTAAAACTTGGACAAACGAGTCCGACCTTGAGTGGCGGAGAAGCTCAACGCTTGAAGCTCGTCACGCATTTGCTCGCTGGTTTCCGACCGAAACAATTGCTTTTGGATAAATTACGTTCTGCGAAGGTCGAGAAGAACTCACTCTTTATTCTTGAAGAGCCGACCATCGGATTGCACATGGCTGATGTGCGAAAGCTTGTCGAGGTGACACAACGCCTCGTTGATGCCGGCCATTCCGTCATTGTCATTGAGCACAATCTCGACCTCATCGCCGAAGCCGATTGGGTGATTGATCTTGGACCTGAAGGCGGACAGGGTGGGGGACAGATTGTTGCTGAAGGAACTCCCGAACAAATTGTTGCCAATCGAAAGTCTCACACAGGAAGATTTCTGCGTCCTGTTCTTGCGAGAAAATAAAAAAAGGCGGAAGCCTTTCGACTTCCGCCTTTGAATTTGAAAATCGTTCGGCGGCGATTAAAAGTTCGCGCCACCTTTAAACGGTGCGCTGCCGAAGCTGAAAATCGCGCCGTCTTTCTTTACGATCCAATAACCGCAATTATCAGGACCACGGGCGATTCCTACGAACGGATTCGCTGCGTCATTCGCACCGCCGTTGTAACAAACGTTACCGTAAGCGTAGATGTTGCCGTTGTTGCGAACTTCGATGTAACCGCTATCGCCATAGGAAGTGATTCCAGTAATTCCACTGCCAGCATCGCCGCCTCCGTAATAATTGGCGTTATAGGAGTAGATATAGCCACCAGCGCGCACGAGCCAATACCCGTTTCCGCCACCGGCATGATGTGCCGGCGCCATTCCGACGATGTCGGTATAACCTTGCCCGCCGAGTGAGCCGTAGAATGGCGCGTCACCGAACGAGAAGATGCCGCCGTCTTTGGCCACCATCCAATAACCGTTGCCGGACTGCGTTACAGCCATGGCCACGATCGGTTGATTCAGCGGTTGTCCGCCCATCGAGCCGTAAAATCCAGCGTTACCGAACGCGAATATTCCGCCATCACTTGCGACGAGCCAGTAACCATCGCCTTGCGGACGTGCTGCCATGCCGACGATTGGTTTGTTCAAAGCTTGTCCCCCCATTGAACCGTAGAAGTTCGCGTCACCAAACGAGAACACACCACCGTCGCTGGCAACAATCCAGTATCCCTGCCCGGAAGCAGTGCGAGCCATGCCGACGCGATTGTTCACACCGTTGATGACATTCATGTATTTGGCCCAGTCCCAATAAGGACCCGGGTCCGTGTGCGTGTTGCAATACGCATCGATGCCAAGATTTGGGCCTGCCCACGATGCCCAGGCTGCATTCGATTTTTCCCCGTGACCGACGATGTGGTAGCGATCTTTTGCGAAGCCAAATTTTTCTGCCATGTGCTTGTTAAGGCCGCCAGAGGCCTGATACATGGTCATCGTGTACCATGCAGGATTGTTGGCGAAGCCTTCATGTTCGGTGCCGACGCTATGCTGATTCCAACAGTTCGCGTGCCATGCGTAGTAGGCTTCGAGAACCAACTGGCTGATTTCGCCGGCCGCGTGGTCTGTCGAAGTATCCTGTTTTCCGTTCACTGCATAATGCACGCTGGCTTGCGTGCTGCAGCTTCTCAGGTAGGAAACACTGGAGAGGTAATATCCTTCCATGTCATGGATCACGGCGAATTTATGGCCGTAACCTGAGGTATACCAATGGCCGCTGCAGACGGGGCTCCAGATAGCTGGGCCGTAATCGCTGCTTGCGAGGGCGCCTGTTGCGAGAGAGAGACTCGCGAGGGTGAGACACGTTTTCTGATGGGTTTTCATTCTTTTCGTTTTGGTTTTTTGTTGTGAACAGGGCATGGACGTACGAGGGCCGATGCCTTTCTTTGTGTGGAACAGGTTCTTCATAGCGTGTCCTTCGCGCGTTGGCAATCGGTGATTACCTCATTGTTTTCCCTCCAAAGCTCTCTTGCTGAGGCGCAAAAGGCGTGACGATAGTTGATCATCGCGTGCGACCAACAAATCACCATTTACACCGGCCGGTTAGCGAATTCGCGCGGAAAGATTTCGCGACTCTGCAAGAGGATTTCACAGTAGAACAGGCGTTGGCGGCGATACGTGAAAAAGGAGTCGGAGAACGCATCGTTTATTTCTATGTCACGGACCGCGATGGAAAATTGACAGGCGTCGTTCCCACTCGCCGTTTACTCACGGCGCGACTGAATCAAGAGCTCGTCGAATTTATGATTCCGCGTGTTTTAGCCATCCCTGAAACGGCGAGCGTGCTCGAAGCGTGCGAAATGTTTGTGCTGCACAAATTCCTGGCGTTCCCGGTCGTAGACGAACGACGACACATGATTGGCATTGTCGACGTGGACCTGTTGACGAGTGAAGTGTTTGAAATCAACGAACCTAAAGAAGGGGATGACGTTTTTGAGACGATTGGTTTTCACATTTCGGAAGTACGCGATGCATCGCCGCTTCGTGCGTTTCGCTATCGGTTTCCCTGGCTGCTGATCACGGTGATGAGCGGAACCGCGTGCGCATTTCTCGCAGGAGCTTTTGAAGTGACGCTGGCGAAAACCATTGTTCTCGCATTCTTTCTAACAATGGTCCTCGCGCTTGGCGAAAGCGTCGCCATGCAGTCTATGACAGTGACGATCCAGGCGTTGCATTCGGCAACGCCCAACTTCGGTTGGTATCGGGGCGCGCTCGTGCGCGAAATGACGACAGCTGTCCTCTTGGGACTTGGATGCGGAGCCGTTGTCAGCCTGATTGTCTGGTTGTGGCGGGGAACCGGGATGCCGGCCATTGTTATTGGGGCAAGCATTGCATTGTCGTTGTGCGCGGCCTGTTTCTTTGGCCTGAGCGTCCCGGCAGCGCTGCATGCGTTTAAACTGGATCCAAAAATCTCGGCGGGTCCTCTCGCGCTCGCGATGACCGATGTTTTGACGCTGCTGTTTTACTTCGTGCTTGCGGCGTGGATTTTGTAGGAAGGTATCGTGGCATCCGGAAACACCCGCAACTTACCCGAATAGAAATTCCTGTTTTCTACCCGTTGCATGGCCCTCGAACGGCAGGAACATTTCGCGGACAAGGAGACGCACGCATCAGACGGTATATCAGTCGGGCATTTCAACGCTCACATATGGATCACGCCAAAATTGAACTCATGAGGCAAAGCTACGCCGCAGTCGCCAGGCAATATCGCGAGAATGATGAGCGTGATGTAACCGGGCCTGACCACCAGAGACTCGGCAGCATTCTGTCATCAATCTGTTGTTCATTCCATCGCCCGATTACTGCGCTTGATATCGGCTGCGGTACCGGCCGTTTCTTTCATTGTCTAAGCAACGTTCGCAAACTCGTCGGGATGGATGTCTCGGAAGCGATGCTGACCGAAGCGCGCTCGCCGGTGTGTGCACATGAGATTTCAGTACAGGACATCGAGTTGCGCTGCGAAAACTTCTATACGGCCGGTTTCCCTCACGCCTCATTTGATTTCATTTATTCAATCGGCGTCTTCGGTAACGGGTGTGGGCTTTCGGTCGAGGTCTGCAATAAATTCTATCATTGGCTGACGCCGGATGGCTGTTTGTTTGTTGATGCCATCGATTCGAGTGGAGCTCCGCTTACCGTTCAGTTACGGAGGCATACGAAGCGGGTCGTGTATGGAATGCTGCCGCGAAAGTTGCAGAATGCGTGGGACCATCGCAGCGGCTGGCTCCCTATGTTCGTCACCTCGCGCCGCCATCTGACCCGTTTGTTTCACAAGACCCACTTCCCTCATTTCTCCATTCAGTCGATGGCCTATCACCTGCCGACTGGCATGGGCCGCAAATTGGAATGTTTCGCGTCGAAGATTTCCCGACATTGGCAGCCCAAGGTCACTTAGGCTTTATCGTAGTCAGTTGTGCATTCACCGTCACCGAGATGGATGTTCCATCCTGTGCCAACCGTGGGAGCACATCGATCATCGGCCCAGTTGCAATGTTCTGCGTCTGAAGTTGCGTCTGTCCATTCACTATTACCGGATCGACTGCCGTATGCAGATCGAGCACGGACACTTGCGCTTGGCGGCCGATCAGCGTGGTTACATTGGGAGGAGTTACAATATCGAAACTTTGCTTGTTGTTTAGAAGGGCCAAAAGCAGCCGTAAATCGGTTGCCGAGAGGCGGTTGAGCGCCAGCCTTGCAGTGATGTCCTCATCGAGGTCCTCTGGAGAAATGCTTACGATCTGGGTCTCTAGCGTGATCTGTGATCCAGGCGTGCCAACTGGCAGCACGTTTCCGGCGGCGTCAATGAATGTCGGCGTGACCAATGCATATCCTTTCTTTCCATCCGCCAAATCCAACCCGCCTGCGACGAGCGTTTCGCTGCTCTTCAAGTCAGGGATGGTCAGATTAGTCGAGCTCACGACGAAGTCATTTGTCGACAGCGGACGCGTGGCGTCAGCATTCATGGGGCGTTTTTCTGATACTTCCGGTTCGGAACTCACCGACTGCTGTTTAAGACGCGTCACTTCTCCGCGCAACCGCAGCAATTCAGCGTGCTCGGTTCGAATTCGCTCGAGGTCTTTTTCGCTTGGGCCGGTGATCGTCAATGCTGATTGACTCGACGTGTTTTGAGTGGCCTGCGATTGCAATTGCGCCACTTCACGCCGCAACTTTGAAATCGTCTGATGTTGCCAGACGATAATCAGAACGAGCACCACCACTGCAACAAAACCGCAGAGTTTTGCTCGGGGCCTCATGACGCTTAAGCCTTCAGCTTCTTCTCCAATATCTCCCCAACGAGATTCGGATTCGCTTTGCCCTTGCTGAGCTTCATCACCTGGCCTTTGAGGAAATTCAGCGCCGCGACTTTACCTGCTTTATAATCAGCCGCTGAGGCCGGATTTGCCGCAATCGCATCGTCACAAAATTTCTCGATGGCCCCGGTATCGCTGACCTGCGCGAGACCTTTCTTCTGCACGATCGCTTCCGGCGCATCGCCGTTTTCGAACATCTCTGCGAAAACGTCCTGGGCAATTTTCGAACTGATTTTCCCGCTCTCAACCAGGTTCACCAATTCAAGAATGCCTTCGGGCTTAAACTTCAGGTCAGCGAGTGTTAGCGGCTGAATGTCCGCGGCCTCAACACCCATCGCAGCTTGTTCGGCTGCATTCTTTTCGTTCGCTTCCGTTAATTTCGCGCGAAGATTATTAATCACCCAGTTCGCCACCGACTTCGGATTCTTCGATTGCTTCGCCAGCTTTTCGAAATAGTCGGCCAGCGGTTGATCCCACACAAATGCCTGCGCGTCACCGGCGGGGAGTTGGTAGTCCTTGATAAAGCGCTGCTTCTTCGCCAACGGCAATTCAACGACACGCTTGGAAACTTCTTCGAGCCAGCGTTCCGTCGGCTGGAAAGGCATCAGGTCTGGTTCCGGAAAATAACGGTAATCATGCGCCTGTTCTTTGCTGCGCATGTTTTCGGTGATGCCCGCGACATCATCCCAACGGCGCGTTTCCTGCGTGAGCTTCCCGCCTTTGGTTACAACTCCAATCTGCCGCGGGATCTCATACTCCAGCGCACGCCTAACGCCGCTGAAGCTGTTCATGTTTTTGATTTCGATTTTGACGCCGAGTTCCTTCTGACCCTTGGGCCGCACGCTCACATTGACGTCGCAGCGCACCATCCCTTTCTCCATGTCGCAATCACTAATGCCGCCGTAGACGAGAATGTCTTTCAGCGCATTGAGATATTCATAAGCCATGTCCGAACTCGTGATGTCCGGTTCCGAAACAATTTCGAGCAGCGGCACGCCGGCGCGATTGAAGTCGACACCGCTGAACCGTTCGAAGTGAAAGTTCTTGCCGACGTCTTCTTCGAGATGCGCGCGGGTAATGCGCACGCGCGAAATGCCGCCATTGAATTCAAAGTCGACATGACCGTTCGCCGTAGAAGGCTTGTCGTATTGCGTTACCTGGTAATTCTTCGGGACGTCGGGATAAAAGTAATTTTTGCGATCGAACTTCGCGAGCTGGGGAATCGAGCAGTTTAGCAGGTAACCGGTGAGCACCGTCTTCTTCAGCGCTTCTTCGTTCGCGACGGGAAGGACACCGGGCAGGCCGAGGCAGACGGGGCAGACGTTCGTATTCGGATCGGCGCCGAAAGCATTGGTGCATCCGCACCAGATCTTTGATTTCGTTTTTAA
Source organism: uncultured bacterium (assembly GCA_966112985.1). Classification (GTDB taxonomy): domain Bacteria; phylum Verrucomicrobiota; class Verrucomicrobiia; order Limisphaerales; family JACDHS01; genus CBHWET01. The sequence goes on from CBHWET010000057.1 coordinate 16,863, forward strand.
CTGAACGTGCGTTTCAAGTCCGATAACGGCTTCGTATTCCATAAAGGTCGCGAGGAAATTAACCACAGATGAACACAGATGAACACGGATTTTTGGTGAAGCAACGGTTCCGACTCCGGTTAGTCCGGCGTCAGCGCGGTTTAATGTTAGCCTTCTTCCGTGATTTCGGGCGGTCCGCTTTTTGTGCGTCTAGTATCCGAACTTGAATCACGTCTCCGATTTTTAGCGGCGCACTCGATTTCCAGTCGACGTGAACGTCCTTTGCAGGGTCCGGACGTGAAGTAAGCCCGCCGATGTGATAGAAAATATCAAATGTCTCGTCGGCCCGACGACGCATTGTCTTTTTACCGAGTTTGCCGACCGCAGCAACGCTCGTACTCAAAACCGATAGATCCTCAGCGCCAGCGACGCAAACGCGCTTTCCATTCAGAGTGACTTCGAGGGCGATCATAACATGGGCTAACCGTAAGTACTGTATCGGGCATACCAAAGGGGGCAATCGTTAAAACTTTCCGGCGCGTATTATGCAGTTATCCACTCTGATGGTCGCGCCACCCTAAAAAATCCCCTCGGAGCGTTCGCTTTCCAGCCGATTGGCATCGCGATGAGGCCGAATTTTTCGGAAAAGGGATTGCTAACCGACATAGCGCTCCGGAAAGTCGGGCAATCGAACTTTTGGCCGACTTTGCGGACCAGAAATATAGGTAATTGTTTCTGCGACGAGTTTTACGCGCAGGAAAACTCGACCACGGGACTTTTGTCCGATTTTACGCGACAATTTTTCCGGTTTTTGAACTTTTGACCGATTTCTTGTCGCAAAAAAGTCGGTAACGGAACTTTTGTCGACTTTTACGCGACAAGAAACTCGTTAATTTTTCTATTTTCCGGTTTTATGCCGCAAGAAACCCGAAAATAGTTCCA
>CBHWET010000058.1:0-17523 GCA_966112985.1 uncultured bacterium
GTGCGCTGGTCACGACTGGCAAGAAACACGTGATCACGACTGCGGTCGAGCACTCGGCCAATATGAATTACGGCGAGTTCCTGAAGAAACAGGGCTACGACGTGACATTTTTGCCGGTCGATTCTGATGGTTCGCTCGATATTCATTTGCTCGAGAAAACAATCCGCCCTGATACGGCGATTGTTTCCATCATGTACGCCAATAATGAAACGGGCGTCATTTTCCCGATCGAAGAAATCGCGGCGATCTGCCGCAGTAAAGGCGTGCTTTGTCACACGGATGCAGTCCAAACGCCGGGTAAAATCAAATTAGACGTCAAGAATCTCGGGGTCGATTTTCTCTCGCTTTCCGCTCACAAGCTCCATGCGCCAAAAGGCATCGGCATGCTTTACGTGAAGAAACGCACCAAATATCAGCCGTACGTCGTCGGTGGCCATCAGGAGCGAGGCAAGCGCGGCGGGACAGAAAATGTCCCGTACATCATCGGTTTCGGTCGTGCTGCTGAACTGGCCATGGAGCATCTGCAGGAAGAAAACACACGGGTTCGTGCATTACGCGACCGTCTTGAGAACACCATTCTTGCGAACATTCCGAACACATTTCGGAACGGCGCAAAGGAACCTCGCCTGCCGAATACGACAAACATCGCATTTGAATTCGTGGAAGCCGAAGCGGTGCTGCTCTTGCTGGACGGTCTCGGCATCTGTGCCTCCAGCGGCTCCGCCTGCACAACGGGATCGCTCGATCCGTCACACGTATTAACCGCGATGGGATTGACGCCGATGCGTGCTCGCGGCTGTGTGCGTTTCAGCCTTGGTATTTATAATACCGACGAAGACGTCGACTTCCTGTTGAAGCACATCAAACCGATCATCGAGAAGCTCCGCTCGATTTCTCCTTTGAATCCGGAGCATCCGGACAACGACAAGTATGACATTGAAGCGGCCCGTGAAAAGCATGAGAAGGATCTCGCAGATGCCTTGAAAGACGAGAAGGCAGCCTAGACTTAATTTTTGATCGAGGAGCGAGTGTCGAAAGGCACTCGCTCTTTTTTTTCGCGCGTACGGGAAATCCTTACTGATAGATTCTTGCCTCTGCTGCAGGTTTTAGGTTTAATCATAGAAGACAAAAGCTCATCCAGCCTATTGTGATGAAAACCGCTCTTCTCGCGCTTGTAGCCACTACATGGCTGGTCGTTGTTGAATCACTCACTGCCGCGCCTTCGCCCGATGTAACCACCTTCAATCGACGGGGCACGCAAACGTCCCTACGTTTTCAGCCACTCGAAGGTATCGATTCCTATTCGATCTGGAGTGCCTCGAACCTGAATTCATCTTTCACTCTCAATACGAACTTCGCCTTCCTCCCAACTGGCCAGCCGGAGATCATCATCGACAACACCAGTGCGACCATTGCCGGTTCGTGGTCGACGGGGACGACTGCGACGGACCGATTTGGGACAGACTATCGATATAAATCACCGGGCACGGGTTCGTCGTACTTTCAATTCACCCCCAATCTTCCGGTCGCTGGAACTTACGAAGTTTATACGTGGTACACACAAGGAACAAACCGCGCGACGAACGCGTCGCATGTCATTTCGCACAGCGCAGGCAGCACCACGGTTTTTGTAAATCAGCAGAGCGGGGGAGGTTCGTGGAGATCACTCGGCCAATATACTTTCAATGCTGGCACGACGGGCAACGTCCGAATCACCGACGCTACTGGAGGGACCAACCTTCTGGTGATGGCGGATGGGATTCGTTTTGTCGGTGTCGGGCTTTCGGTAAGTAATGTTAATGTGCTCACGCCGCAGGCTTACGAGTGGCGCGCTACTGAAACCGATCCATCGAACTTCTACCAGATTCGTGCGACGGCGATGAGCAGTAATGCCCTTTTGAATTCGATTGTGTTAAACCGACTCGCCTACGGTCCTACACCAGATGATCTTGACTCTATTGCCGCAACGGGTGCGGACGCTTACATCAACCAACAGTTGAACTTTGAATTGCTGACCGAAACCGTCACGAATGCCCACACGAATATCGCAAATATCGAAGCCAAGTTCGCTTATCCGACGGACATTCTTGATTTCACCATCAGCGGTTACACCTACACCACGAATACAAACGGTGTCGTCACAACAAACACTGTTTATGCGAGCACGAATGCGACTATTGCCGACCTGAAAGCGTGGCACGTTCTGCGCGCCATCGGGGCAAAACGCCAGTTGCAGGAAGTCATGTTGCAATGGCTCGAAAACCATTTTGTTACACAGTATTCGAAGTCATCAACCTACCTTAATGGGTTTTACAACGGCGACGGCGGCGTGATGGAGGACCGGATCGCCACGCAGTTCGAATTCTGGGAAAACGATAAATGGCGTAATGCCCTGTTGAATCCGCAGTGCACATTTCTCGACCTGTTAAAAATCAGCGCCGAAAGCCCTGCGATGATTATTTACCTCGATACGGCGGGGAGCGACGGACGCAGTGGCAAAATCCCCAATGAAAACTACGCGCGTGAGCTGATGGAGTTGTTCACGATGGGTGTCGATAATGGGTACGATCAAAACGATATCACGATTATGTCTCGTTGTTGGGCTGGATGGCGCGTTGCGAAGGTCGCCCAAACGAATGCGGAAAATCGATTCGCGGCAACTTTGAGCGGTTCCGTGTTTACGAATATCGGCGTCTGGGCTTTCAACTATCAATCGTTTTACCAGAACGCGAGTAACCAGGTGATTTTCCCGGGTAAAACCGTTCCTGCGCGCTTTGGCTCTCCATGGGCTGGGACAAATTATCAGTTGAACGTTACCGGCCGCAGCGGGACGAACGGAATTCAGGAGGGCTATCAGGTCCTGTCACACCTCGCGAATCTGCCGTTCACCGAGGAATACATCAGCGTGAAACTTTGTCGCTTGTTTGTGCACGATAACTTCGAGCATGGCGTCTACGACTACACTGATCCGAACATGTCAGCCGAAGCAAAGTTGGTTCATGACTGCATGGTCGCCTGGGACAGCAGCAGTCCGAAAGGGCAGATTCGTCCGGTGTTGCAAACGATTTTCAATTCGGCCCTCTTCCGTAGCCAATCTGCCGCGATGCAAAAAGTTAAGACGCCGCTGGAATACTGCGTCAGTGCGATCCGCGCGATCCGGACGAGCACCAACGATACATTTCTTCCGGGCAGTTACAGCGCCGACACGGACGGCTATTCTTTGACCGGGAGCACGATCAGCACATTGAATTATCCGTTGAACCGGATGGGCGGAATGTTGTTATTCGATCGCAACGATCCGAACGGATATCCGGAAGATGCCCCTGGCTGGATCAGTGGTGGCACGCTCGCTGAACGTATTCGCTTCGTGCAGAGCTTTCTCATGGCCAGCACGGAGAGCGGCAAAAGCGATTCAATCGCCAGCGGCAACAAGAACCTCTGTGATCCCGTGGGTTTAATCCGGGCGAGATTCCCTTCCTTAAGTCCGGCAGGCAACCTCAGCAGCGCGTCCGATGTTGCCAATTACTTCCTTGGACTTTTGTATCCGGGCGAAGGCAAAGGGAACGTGGACGCCTTTCGAATTGCGGCAATCAACTTTCTGAATACCGGTGACGATGGTGTTGTTTCTTCGCCGTTCAGCGGTTTGAGCACGACGAGCAGCACTTACGACACGCGCGTGCGCGGCATGGTAGCAATGCTCATGAGCTTGCAACGATTCAACGAGCAGTAATATGAAACACGTGAACATCATTACCCGGCGCGGTTTTTTGGATCGCAGTCTGAAAATCTCAGCCGGTATCGCGCTCGCCACATTGACCGACATCCCTCTTGTCGTGAAACGCGCTCTTGCGGAGGGCAACATTGGTCTCAATGGGAAAAAACTGCTGTTCGTATTTTTGCGCGGCGCGAATGATGCGCTGAATTCCGTTATTCCAATTGAAGATACGGCTTACAACAGCACCAATCGTCCAAATATTTTAATTCCGAAGGATGCAGGAACCACTTACTCGACCACAGGCCTCGGCTGCGATTTCCCTGTGTCTGGAAGCGGTTCAACCTTTGGCGACTATCCGTATGCCATTCGCCTTGGAAACGGGTTCACTGCGTTGCATCCATCGTTGAAATTTCTTGCGCCGGTGTATAACGCCGGCGACCTCGTGATGATCCATCGCGTAGGGTACCCAAACCAGTCGCGCTCGCATTTCGATTCGCAGAATTATTGGGAGACTGGCGCACCCAATGCAAAGCTCGTCACGGACGGGATACTTTATCGCGCGATGATTCAATCGGGTCTTGCGAATACCGCGCCGTTGACGGCCGTATCTGTTCAGTCCGCGTTGCCGAAACTTCTCCAGGGAAGCGGCGCAGCGATGACGAACCTGACGGATCCGACGCGATTCAATCTGCTCGGTGTTCCCAACAACAGTTCTGGAAACTACAAAGCAGACAATGCTATTAAAGCGGCAAACCTGTTCCCTGCTTCGAGCAAGATGAGCCGCGATCTGCTGCAGCTCCAATATCAGAATCTCAGCAGCACGCTTCCGATTTTCGCAGCGATGGATTTCAGCGACGCGGGAAATACCTACGTCGATGATGTGAACACGGACGGCGACACTGTGCCGTACTATTTGTTTCCGACGAGCAACGCCAAAAACGGGGGATACACGGCTAATGGAAACGACACCTCGAAGTACGTCATTGATACCGGTGGCTATTCTTTCTTTACGAATCTCAAAGCAGCCGCGTTGATTCTGAACAAGACTGACGCAATCGTGGCTGGTACCGAGTTTGGTGGCTTCGATACGCATAATAATCAGGGTGCTGTCACTGGTTCGCACGCCAATCTCCAACGCCGTATTGCCTGGGCGATGTATGCTCTGCGTAAATTTTTCAAGATTTATGGAAAGAACGGATCAAATCCGTTGCCTGACGCGAAAGTCAGCTGGGACGATCTGATTGTCGTTACGCTTTCTGAATTCGGTCGTACAACGGTACAAAATGGTTCACTTGGTACCGATCACGCGGAAGCGGGTGTGATGTTCCTCGCCGGCGGTGGCATCAAAGGATACGGCAAAGGAAACACATATGGCCTGTTTGGCGGCTCTCCGTCGGATTCGATTCCATGGGTGACAGGGCAGGCGGGCTCAATGTTCGGCGCAAGCGGTCGGTATTTGAAACGTTGTGTCGATTACCGGCAGGTGCTTGGAAAAATCATTCGCGACCATCTTGGCGCGACGCAAAACCAGTTGAACCAGATCATACCCGGTTATGCCAATGCGTCGGAACGATTAATCGTGGGCGGTTCCTCGTTGGATGGCACAACGATTATGCCTGAGTTACCTTTTATTTAGGTCCGTTCTGTTGCAGTCGTGTTACGTTTTATCCCTCAATTCATCGCGATCTCCCTGGTGCTGGCGATTTGCTCGCGTTCTCTTCACGCTGCGACTGTGACTTTAGTTTCGGTGGCTGATACGACGTTGATCGAAAACGCTCCGACGAACAACATGGGCGGGCAGTATTACTTCAACGCTGGAACGACGCAGACATATAAACGCAATCGGGGCCTCGTTCGTTTTCAGCCGCTGCAGCAGATTCCATCCGGTTCACGAATCACGGCCGCAAAATTAATTCTGCTGGTTGTTGGTGAACCATCAGAGACGCCATCCAATCCGTCGCAGTTTAATCTGCATCGTTTGCTCGTGGATTGGGGTGAGGGAGACAACACTGATCCGCGAGGCCCCGACACCGGAGGGCTCGGGACTGGGGCTGACTACGGCGAGGCGACATGGAATCATCGTTTTGCGTTGACCACGAATACCTGGACCCTTCCCGGAGCTGCATCCGGAGTCGATTACGTCGCGCAGGTCAGCTCCTCGCAATTTGTTTATGGTGTTATCAGTCCGCCGTACGTCTTCGATACAACATCGAACATGGTGGCAGATGTTCAGCAATGGCTCGATTCCCCGACGCAAAACTTCGGCTGGTTGCTAAAGACGGAAGACGAATCGGTGAACCTGACGGCGCGCCGTTTCGGGTCGTGGCAGGCGCGAGGAGACGAACCGCAGTTGGTCGTGGATTTTATCCCACCACCAACTCTCACCGGTGCCCAGATCACTTCGAACCAGATGCACTTTTCTTTTCTGGCCGAAGCCGACCAAAATTATGTCGTTCAGACTGCTGATGCGTTGCCTTCAACGAATTGGGCGACTGTGGTGACTATTCCTGCAAGTGGCGCTGAAACGAATGTGAGCGTCACGCAGCCGCTCAGTCCGGGGCAAAAGTTTTACCGCGTGATCGCGCCGTAACAGAATTTCCCACGGTCTAAAAACTTCCTTTCACGCGTAAAATCTATTTTAGCGGCGTGCCGAAAGTGCCTTTGACGGAAATTCTGTGAAAAATTGCGACGGGAAAGGTGCCTTTGACGGGTAAAAGCGTGTTTTCGTCGCACCGGAAAAGTCGCTTTGACGCGTAAAAGCTGTTTTTTGGGCACCTGAAAAACGCCTTTGACGCACTTTTCAAGAAAAGTTGCGGCCCGGAGTCCAACTTTTCGCGTCAAAGGCAGTTTGGACCTCAGCCGGAAAGTGCCTTTGAAGCGTCAAAGGCATTTTTTTCCCCGTTTTGACCACGTTTTGCGCATATGGCGGAGTTCCGGGCAGAGGAAAAGTTGCTTTGACGCGTCAAAGGCACTTTGGACGCGGCGCCGAACTGGCTTTTACGCGTAAAAGGCAGTTCCGACGGAGATTCAAACACGGAATTTGCGTCAAAGCCATTTTTCAGGCGCCGTTTTTTTGCTTTTGAATCGTCAAAGGCGTTTTTTCCGCGAAAGAATTTTTGGCTTTGACGCAAAAAAGGAAAATGCACCGCGTTGAATCTCAGTTATTTACCAAAAACTCAGACTTTGAGAGCCGAAAAATTTCGAGTTTGACGTGAAAACGGCCTTGTTCCGAAACGGGAGCAAAAACTGAAGTTTCATGCCAAGTTTGAAGTCGCTCAAATTCAAATCTGAAATTGCAGATTCCAGCCTCCTGATGTGGGCGACGTACCAATTTGTTCGTTCGACTCTGATTGTCGCGTTCAGTGTTTCATGTCGGCCAAAATAGGAGCTCTTCCGCGACTCTATTTCAGTGAGGTTGCCGATTTACGAGTGACTATTGTTCAACGATTTTGCTCCGTCCACGAGGACGGCACGCGATCGATGGCGTGGTCAAGGCGGCAGCTGTTAAGGCTCGTCGCCTTCTCCTTTTTTCAGGTTGACGTTTTGTTGTGACGGGCGCATCGTCGCTGCCATGACGCTCCAGGAATTTGAAAAGTTTAGAATTTCCCTTGAGCAGCAAAAATTTCACGCCGAGAGTCTCGATCCTCTGCACTACGGAATTCAGCGCGACACCTTTCGAAAGGAGAGGTTGAACAAACTGATTTCAGCAGGCGGCAAAGTGAATTCAAAGACTGTTCAGGCGAAGGTCGCACGGTGGAAACGTCAGTTACAACGACTCGACAAGTCACAAGCGCGGCTGGAAAAACTTCGCGAAGAAATTGAAAGCGGTAAATTGCAGGTTCATCTTCCAGTCACCAAGAAGCTTCGTGTCGATTCGTCGTCTAACGCGCGTTTGTAAGTCCCGGAGTCTGTTTTCCCCAACATCCATGGCAAGAAGTGTGCTTTTTGCACGAGAGCGAAATTTCTGTTCGCTCTGAATCGCTGCCCGACACCAGCGGTTACACGTTTTCGATCAATAGAGACCTTAAGCAATGTTAACGTACGGCGATTATCAGGTAATCAAAGAAATAGGTTGGTCAAATGGCGCTACCCTTTACAGCGCCCGCAAAGGCAGTTCGGAAGGTTTCGCAATAAAGGTCTTTTCGCTCGCGTTCTTCGGCTTCGCCGGGGACAACGACATGAAGGCGGAACAGTTTTCTCATCTGTTCAGCAGCCGAATCGAGAATCAAAAGAAAGCGGCCAGCCAATCTTCGCACTTTGCGCCGATTTTCCAGGAGGGGTCTGACTCCGATGCGGCCTGGTACGTCACCCGCCTTTACCAACATTCCGTTCAAAAGCTGATTGAATCGAAAGCCAGGTTGACGAGTGACGAACTCCTGACGTTGTTGAAGGCAATTGTTTCGGCCACGTCGGAGTTTAAAAAAATCTGTGGACGTTCTCATGGGAATGTTAAGGCAACGAACGTTTTCATGTCGGCCGCCGGCAAGGCTGGTTTCAATCAAGTAGTGCTCGCAGATGCCGCAGCTGGTGACAGTTCGCAGGCTGAAGAATGCGAGTTGGCGGATTTACGGGGCATTGGAGAAATCATTCATCGCATCGTCATCAACGAAGATCGCGAAGAGGAATACTGGAGGCTGCCGCCCCCGCCCACGCTTCAGGAATGGGTTGCGATGTTTGGCAATGATGCCGAGGCATGGCGCGCGCTCTGTGCGCGGCTGCTGGAACCGGATCTTGTCATCCAACATTACAATCTCGAAGAACTGGCGTTTGACCTGGAGCGCATCAAGGCGACGCGTCCTGCCCGCTCGTCGAAACCAGTGCTCGCAATCGCAGCAGCTGCGGCCGGGTTGCTCGTCATTGGCGCCATTGTTTTTAAGTTCGTTGCGCCGAGTCACCGCACAAATCCTGATGCTGAGCTGGCGCAGCAGAAGATGCAGGAACAGAATTCACGGCTCGCAAAGGAGAAGCGCGCCGCTGAAGAACGGGCAGCTGCTGAGGCAAAGGCCCGGCTGCAAACGCAACGTCAGGCTGAAGCGGAGACAAAAAGATTGGCCGAAGAAAAACGCGTTGCAGAACAGCGCGCCGCTGCGGAAGCGCGAGCGCTGGAACAAGCACGAAGTGAATCGCTCGCTGCCGAGAAGGCAAGGAAGCTCGCGGAAGAACAGCGGATCAAAGAGGCCGAAGCGCGCAAGGTTGCTGAAAGACCTAAAAGTCAGTCACCTGTATCGGCCGAAAGCAAACTGGCTGCGGGCATTACTCCAAATCAGCTCGAAACCGCCCAGATTTCCAGACCTTCGGCTGGCAAGGAGTGGGTTAATAGCCTGGGCATGCGCTTTGTGCCGATTGGAGGCACCAAAATCTTATTCGGCGCGTGGGAAGTGCGTCGCAAAGACTACGAGCAATATGCCCGAAACGCCGGGGCCTCGGTCGATTCCGCGTGGCGCAATTTGACATTCAAGCAGTCTGATACTGAACCTGTCGTTGAAATCGCGCCGGGCGATGCGAACTCGTTCTGCAAATGGCTTACCGAAATGGAACGGCAAAAAGGCACGATTTCGTCACGGCAACTTTTTCGTCTACCCACTGATACTGAATGGAGTGAAGCGGCGGATGTTCAAAGTGCCTCTGCTGGAGCAACGGTTTTTGCGTGGGGACCTGCTTTGCCGCCGCCGGGCGGTGCCGCGAATCTGGCACCGTGGTGCAGCTACGATCGCTTCCAATTCACTGCTCCCGTCGCCCAGTTCAAACCCAACCTTTACAATATTTATGATCTTGCCGGAAATGCATGGGAGATATGCCAAAGCGGCAATTCTTTCGTAGCACGAGGCGGATCGTGGCAAACGGAAATTCCCAACGAACTCAACCTGTTATATCGAATGCCGATTGCAGCAGGGGAACGCCGGCAGGATGTTGGCTTCCGTTGTGTCCTCGATTTCGGCGGGGCCAATTAAAAAGCTTACGGGCTTTTCGGTTTGAAATCTTTTGCCCGCTGTTCTCCCTCTGCGAGGTCAGAAGATGTTACGCGCTTTTCGTAGCCTTTGCGCATGGATTCAAGAAGATCGGCAGCATCGCTACAGCTTTCTTTTTCAGCCAGAAGAGCCCACTTGTAGGCTTCCGCATAATCGCGCTGTTCCACGCCCTGGCCATAATAGTAACAACGGGCGACTTTGGCCTGGGCGAGCGGCAAACCTTGTTCAGCGGCGGCTAAAAACCATTTGAACTTCTCCCGGTAATCGCGTTTGACGCCGCGTTCCTCATCATAACAAAGGCCAAGGGCGAGTTGTGCCTGGGCGTGGCCGTTTTCTGCTGCCTTGCGATACCACGTGATGGCCTGCGGCAAACTGGGCAGGGTCCCCATTCCTTTTTCGAGGCAGAAAGCGACACGATATTGCGCATCGGGCAAGCCTTGCTGCGCTGCTTTCGCGTACCAAAGAAACGCCTGGTCGGGATCGACTTTGATTCCTAATCCGAGCGCATAACAAAACCCCAGGAGATTTTCTGCTTGAGCGTAGCCCTGTTTGGCGGAGCGTTGAAGGTAGGCGACAGCTTCCTTCTCATTGCGGACCGTGCCAATGCCATTGAGATAACGGGAGCCGACTTCAAATTGTGCGATAGGGCTGCCTTTTTTGGCGGCAGCCAGCAATGAATCAAACGATTCTGTTTGCGCGTAAGCCGATAGGACACATGCCACGACCAGCAGCGCAACCATGATCTGGCGAGGAACAGACATCTTCAGGAGAATAATTAGGCTCGGGTAAGGAAAGCAAGTACGCCGATGATCCGTTTTGGGGGACACGGCCCCTGTAATGACAATGTGGAGGGCGAGAATCAGTTACACTTCGGGTGTTGAGACCACGCGTCTTTCCTTGTTGATCTCGCGAATTGCCGGATGTGTGGCGATCAAAGCCAGGGCCTTTTGAGTAAGCGTCTTTCCCGGCTCGACTCGATGCCACGGGGAAGCGCCGGATGGATGTGGTAGCGGAATAAAGTCAAACTGCAGCTTCCCATAGCGCGCTTTAAACTGCCGGCCAATCAGCTCTTCGAGCTTCCGCGCGGGCATGAATTGTTCGATGGCCAATCTTCCGACCGCAATCACGAGGTCCGGTTCAAGGATTGTCAGCTCAGTGTCGAGCCATTTCGAGCAGTTCTGAATTTCGTCTTTGGCAGGTACTCGATCGCCCCCGCTTTCCTTCTTCCCCGGAAAGCACCTGCACACAGCAGCGATGTAGATGTTTTTACGAACTTCCGCTTCGTTCCACCCAACGGATTCTTCAAACCATCGAAACAGGGTTTTTCCGGCCGTCCAGGCCCATGGACGGCGCAGAATCGGTTCCTTATCCCCAGGAGCTTGTCCGAGCAAGAGAACCTTACTGACATTGGCGCCGCCCGACACCACCGGTTTGTGCATGTTCGTGCACAAGGTGCACTTGAGAAGCTTCTGGACGTGACTGGTCAGAAGCTTTTCACACGCCATTTCGGACGGGCGGCGGTTCATCAACAGAAATTAAACGCATCAGGCATGGATGCAACCATGCGTGATTACTTCGTTTGCGCTGAGTTGCTTTCTTTCTTCGCCGCCGGTTGTTCCTCGCAGGGTAGGGGAGCTGCCTTCTTCCGCACTCTTTCAAATTCTTTCTGGAGATGATCCATCTCTTCGTCTGACAACGCTTCAAGGCTGATGAGTCGATTTCGCGCGCCTTTTACAGCGTGCAGAAGCTCATCCAATTTCAGGTGAATGGCTCGAGCATCCCGGTTCTGTGTGTTCTGGATCAGGAACACCATCAGAAAGGTGATAATCGTCGTTGCGGTGTTAATAACCAATTGCCAAGTGTCCGAGTAACCAAAGATTGGGCCGGTGACAGCCCACAAAATGATCAAAGCAATCGCAATGAAAAAGGCCCATGGACTTCCTACGCCTTGTGCGCTGACGTTGGCAAATTTTCGAAACCAGTCACGGATGGTGACTTTTTTCACGGGAGATGATCCGTTCGGTGTCGATTCATTTTGTGGAGACTCAATCCAGAGACGAACCGGACGTGATGTTGGCGGGGTTTGTTTTTGGTATCGTTCAATCATTAGGCTGCTCCTTTACAACTTCACGCGCGTTCTTATCATCGCGCAATCCGAGAAACACTGGTTGCCGCAAGTGGTTATCCCGTGTCCACTCGGTAAACCTAATCTCGCACACAAGTTGCGGTTCTACCCACGTGCATTTTCGCATCTCTCCCGCCGTGAGCCCTTGTCCGCCGAAACTCAACTTCTCGGGAAGGTTTGCGAATGGACAATCGGAACGCCGAAATTTTTGAAATTTGTCGAAAAGTGATTCAAGCAAAGCCCGGTTAAAACCGCTGCCGACCTTGGATACAAAAATCAGTTTACCCGCCTCATAATAGCCGACGATTACAGAACCGAAATGATCGCGGGAACCTTTTGGAGGAGTATATCCGCCAATGACGAACTCCTGTTCGTTGGCGACTTTAATCTTTTGCCAACAACCGCTCCGTCGACCTGGCTCGTACTTCGAGTTGACTTCTTTTGCGACGAAACCTTCGAGGCCGAGCTTCTTCACCTGCTGCAAGAGCTTGGTGGGCGTACCGTGGATATCTGTTGAAAATCGTATCGGTTCACTCTGTTCGGAAACAAGCGACTGAAGGATCGATTTTCGTTGGTGGAGATGCAGATTGCGCAGGTCTTTGCCTTCAAGGTTTATCAGGTCGAAAAGATAATAGACCAGCGGCGCACGGCGTTGTCCCGGCATGTTCGCCATTTGCAACAGCTGGAATGAGGAGCGTCCATGTTCGTCGAGGGCGACGATTTCTCCATCAAGAATGGCTTGATTGCAAGGCAGTGCGCGAACGGCATCAATCATCTGAGGAAATCGATCGTTGAGGGACTTATTGTTTCGCGATAAGAGCTGCACCGTCTTGCCGTTCTTCAGTGCCAGGGTACGAAAGCCGTCGAATTTAATTTCGTAAAGCCAGTCTTGGCCACGAGGAGCGTGCGCAACCAGACGGCATTTCATCGGTTCAAGGAATTGAATCGGCAAATCAGGCAGGTTGCGAAGGTCGGCGCCTGCTGGAACAGAAGCTGCACTGGGTTGTCGCGTCTTACTTAGTTCCTCTTTTGCGGGTTTTTTTTTAAAGGCCCTCTGCTTCTTTCGCTTTTCGACGGCCGCGGCGATGCGAGGATCAACGTTATTTTGTGACGTTGCGGCACGATCGCTTTTCCACTGTGCAGTATTTTGTCCTGCAATCTGAGCCATCGATCGGCCGGTCAACACCGATTGATCGTCTTTCTTCGCGCTGATCGGTTTTGCATCCCCACCTGCTTTAAAGAGCAGCCAAGTCGGTTTATCTTCACCCGGGCGTGGCTTCATTCGGACAAGAGCCCATTCGCCTTTCAGTTTTTTACCCTTCAGAATCAGGTGCAGCTTTCCCTCTTCCAATGCCTTTACGGGATTTTCGGCAAGTGCGGTGTAGGTGCCGATGTCCCACACCATGACTGTGCCCGCGCCGTAATTTCCTTCGGGAATCGTGCCCTCGAATTTTGCGTAGTCGAACGGATGATCTTCGACTTGCACAGCCAACCGCTTTTCTCCTTTGGTTGTTGGAGGCCCTTTGGGAACAGCCCATGACTTCAGTACGCCTTCCATTTCCAGGCGAAAGTCATAATGCAGTCGCGAAGCGTCGTGTTTCTGAATGACGAACAACAGCTGTTTTTCAGCGTGCTTCTTTTCAACGCGCGGCGGCGGTTCAGCTGTCTCCCGGAAATTGCGTTTCCGTTTGTATTCCTTCAGCCCTGTATCGTCGAAGACAGTTTTCTTCATATTTGACGTAGTTGCGCAACGGTTACGCGGACCGAATACCTTTTTGTTTCAGGGTTTCAGTTCGCACACCTACCATGGCAGCTACTAAATCCGGGAGCCTGTCCATAGCCAATCTCAGCGAGCCTTAAGCTTCTGTTTCAATTTTAAAATCGGCTCAAACAAATCGCCGTGTTTGTCTACGCGCTTCAACACGTCATCCCATTGAAAGACGAGCTTCCGTGCATCCTTTTTCCTCAACGCTATTTGCACTTCTTTCCAGGTCACGGGTGTTGAAACAGTTGGATTCTCCTTGGCGCGGAGAGAGTAAACGCAAACTGTGGTTTTATGATCATCGTTCTGGCTCCAATCGACGAAAACTTTCCCTTTACGAAGGGCTTTCGCCATCTTGGAGACGACCATTTCCGGATGCTCACGTTCGAGTTTTTCAGCCAGTTGCTTCGCGTAATTTTTAGTGATGTCATAACTAGTTGCGGTGTTAAGTGGCACGTATACCTGCAGCCCCTTTGAACCCGACGTCTTCGGAAAACATTCCAGGTTTTCCGTGTCAAATATGTCCTTCAACCAAACTGCGACCTGACAGCATTGCACGATGTCTGCCGGCGCACCGGGGTCGAGGTCAAATACCATTGTCGTAGGAACATCAATTCTCGGATATCGCGACAATGACGTATGTAACTCCAGATCGGCCAGATTGCCCACCCAAACGAGCGATGGCAGATCGTTGATAAGACAGAAGTGAATATTGTATTGATTGCCTTCACTCCAGACCTTCGCTGTGTCGATCCATTTCGGGCGGTGAGCAGGGCATTGTTTCTCGTAGAAAAACTCCTGTTCGACGCCGTTCGGATAACGTTTGAGAGTAAGGGGCCTGTTCTTCAAATGCGGCAGGAGGACTGGAGATATCTTTACGAGGTAGTCAATGACCTGTCCTTTGGTGAATCCAGCTTTTGGATATAAAACTTTATCCAGGTTGGATACCTGTAAACGCTTCCCTGCAACCTCCAGTTCGGAAACATGTCGCATGAGGAACCTCTCCTGATAAAACGTCGGACCGCCACTACAAACCCTCAATGCGGGAGAATGCCGGTTTCGATGCGGGGAGGCGTAAACCATTGGTGTGGGAGAAACTTTTAATCCGGGGCGGTCAAACGATGAAGGAGCGTGGGGCATCATCCCGACCAGAATTCCGATACGTGCCGTGGAGCTTTAGGGTCACATCAAAGAGCTACAGCGGCTTAGGAAATCACATGACGAAAGGTTCGTATTCCGTCCGGCACCTTAGAGCTTGAATATTTCCAGTAGCTGTATGTCCTTTGCGCGTGCTGCCGAAACTACGAATGCTGGAATATCTCGAACTTGTAGCCCTGTTTTTTCTTCAGGGCGCAGCACTCGGCATGTGGTTCGTGCCATTGAGTAATGTTCTCGATGCAAACGGTTTTCCGAAGGACCTACGACCTTATGCCTTCGCCGCATCGGCGATCGCAGCGTTTATTTCGCCTCTCATTTTCGGTGCGATGGCCGACCGGCATGTCTCGCCGGTAAAAGTGCTCCGCGGATTGTCGATCGCCACAGCGATTTCGATGACCGTGGCGAGCACGGCCATAAAATGGCATGTAAATCCCTGGACGATCCTTGCTCTCATCCAATTGCATGCGTTGTGCTCTTCGCCGACATGGAGCATCTCGTCTTCGATTGTGTTTGCCCGCTTGGCGGATGCCCGGAAAGAGTTTGGGCCTATCCGTGGAATGGCTACCCTTGGATGGATGGCCGGCTGCTGGACGATCAGCTTGCTCGGTGCCGATGTGTCAGTAATCGCCGGGTACGCCGGAGCGGTTACCTGGGTTATTGTTGCCGGATTTACGTTTTTCCTGCCCTCTGTTGATTCGCCAAAATCTACTGAGCACGTTACATGGTTTGAGCGGCTCGGTCTCGACGCATTGACGTTGTTGAAGAACCGCGATCATCGAGTCGTATTCATCACCACTATTTTGTTCAGTATACCGCTTGCGGCGTTTTATCCATACGCGCCGCCTCATTTGCGCGAACTTGGTTTACAACGCACGAGTGCCTGGATGACGTTGGGCCAGATTACCGAGATCATCGCGATGTTCAGCCTGGGCGCGCTGTTGTTGAAGTGGCGATTGAAATGGGTATTTGCACTCGGACTGGCTTTCGGTGTTGTCCGTTTTGCATTTAGTGCTGCGGACTCCCAGACCTCATTGTTGATCGGCATCCTGCTGCACGGAGGATCTTTCACGCTGGTATTTATCACTGCGCAAATTTATCTGGATCAACGTGTCGATCCGGCGTGGCGTACGCGTGGTCAGGCATTGCTTTCGCTCGTTAATGGGGGAGTTGGAAACCTGCTTGGATATCTGGGCACTGGGAGGTGGTTTGCGTTCTGCACCGGTAGTGGAAGAACAAAGTGGTCGGTGTTCTGGGCCGGATTGTCCGTAATGGCAGGAGCGGTGCTGATTTATTTTTTGCTGGCTTACCGGGGCAGGGGGGTGAGGCCAGGGAAAGAGGCACAGAATACGTGATCTGAGATTTGAGATTTGAGATTTGAAATCTTTGCCGAGTTGTCCACCCTGCCAATCACACTATGACCTACAAACGGTTCGAGGATCTTCCTGCCTGGCAAACAGCAGCTGAACTTTACGAAGCAGTCGAGAACCTCCTGAACGAGCCTTCACTCAAGCTCACCTCCGGCTTCCGCGATCAGCTCGATCGAGCCGCTTTGTCCGTTTCAAACAATATCGCCGAAGGCTTTGAGCGCGGCACCACGAAAGAATTGCTGCAATACCTCTACATCGCACGCGGTTCCGCCGGCGAAGTTCGTTCCATGCTGATCGTCAAACTCAGGACGTTGAAAGGTCCGCAGTTTCGAAGCCGCATTTCAGATGTGATAGCGCTGGGGGAATCCTGTTCACGCCAACTGCGCGCCTGGGCAGATTCTCTCCAGAACTCGGAAATTAAAGGGCCACGCCATCTCAATCAAAAAAGCCGCGAACAAGACGACCAGAAAAAACGCGCCGTCCTTTTACAAAAACGGCTCCTCCAAAATTTGCCGGTCACGCATCCGATGCGCCAGGATGCAGAGCGACGAGGTCTGTTGTAGTTATCAATGACTCCGCCGTTGTCCGCTTCGTTCCATCGGTCGTGAAGACTGACGTGGCGAATTAAAGCGAGGTGTTTTCGTTCGAAGCTGTTCGCGGCTCGGCTTCGTTGGATTGTGTCGATTCCAGGTTCCGGACGTGGGTTGGTGTCTCGGCTTCATCTGCTAATATATCGGGTACAGCAAAGTCTGGCGAGTGGAACTGATGGTGACGACCGCAGACAGGATGCCGGAGTTGGACGTATGCTTTGCAGGTTCGGAAATAAACTTTCTTGCGTCGGACGGTGCCTCTGCAGGTCCAGAAATGGAAACTCCAGCCCGGGAACATGGCTTCTCCACTCCCGAAATGAAATCTTCAGGCCAGAAATATGCCGTGCGGTTCCGGAAACGGCTTTTCCAGAGCCAGTCGCCCCCTCTGCGGCTTCGGAAATGACAATTCCAGCGTTGGATGACACGATTTCCGCTTCCGCGAGAGACGTTTCAGCGCTGGACGTATGCTTTGCAGATCCCGCGATAGACACTCCAGCCTCGGACTATGCCTTTGCAGGCGAGGAAACCGAACTCCGTCGCTGCGGGTATGACTTTATTAAGGGGGCGACTTCTCCGCCAGTAAGGCTTTGAGATCAAGTGGTTGCGTCGTCATTTGAAGTTCGCCTCTGCTATCTAGAGGCCATCGCTCTTTCGGTCGATCCCAATACAGCTCGACGCCATTATCATCTGGGTCACGGAGATAAAGAGCTTCGCTGACGCCGTGATCGGAGGCTCCTTCTAATTCAATCCCTGCATTCATGACCCTCGACAATGCATCTGCCAGCAAAGCGCGGGTCGGATATAAAATGGCGATATGATATAAGCCGGTTGAGCCGC
>CBHWET010000059.1:0-17475 GCA_966112985.1 uncultured bacterium
GGACACGCGTTGCTCCGTCAGAACTGCTGTTCACAGAGTCTTCTGGAAGTGTTCGCGTAAGAATTGATACTGGTGGCCTTCCGTTTGAAATCACTAGTAAACAACTCGAAGCCGAGGTCCACACCCCCCAAAAAGCCACGCGCGTTGCCATCAGCCTGCGACAACCGGTCACCAATGCGATCGTAACCATGACAATTTCGCCGGAAGTTCTCGCGGAAACCAGGTAAACGACGTACAGCTCCCCATAATCCAGCTGAACCAGAGAAGATATTGAAGCATCGAGGATTGTTGCTATTCTGCCGTCGTGAATCTGTCATTTCGCTTTTCCGCATTTACCGCATTAGCTGCGGTTTTGTTTACCGTTGGTTGTCAGCACCGTGAAGCCGATGCCTGTTGCAGTCCCAAAACCGCCGCTGCGGTGAGCGCACCGACACCAACAACTGGAGCGGCAACCACCAATAAGCCAGCGAAGCGATTTACCTATACGCCACGCCCCTATCCCGTCGACGAGCGCGGTTTTTCTCCGGCTGATAAAGCACTCGCAAAAGCGTTCGCTCGCGAAGAAATAATTGCCGATGACGCAGACGGTTCATTGAATCCATACGTGATGAAAGTGATTTCCGCATTTCCTCTCGATGGCTCTTATCCGTATCACTGCAGTTGGACACCTCGCGAATACGATATCTATAACGGAGTGACACAGGACATGTGGTACAAAGGTATGGTCGTGGCGAAGGCGTATCCCGATGGTTCGCGTTGCAGCTACTGTTGTGGCTACACTTTCGAAGTTTTTCTTCGCGCCATGAAACTTCGCAATGTCCAAAAAGGTCTCGATCCTGATGATTTCAACGGCATGACCTTTGGCGACCTGTTCAATATGCTTCAGCTTTGGTACATCGAAGGCAAAGGCGATTGCGAACAGCGTGCGATTACGTCCTACGGCCTGGGCAAAGCGATTACAAATTTTGAAGATGCGCGTCCCGGTGACTTCCTTAGCTACAGCACAACTCCGCCCGGCGGACATTCGGTTGTATTTATCGGCTGGCTCCGGGATGATAACAACAAAATCATCGGTCTGAAGTATTTCTCCTCAAACCTGTCGGGAACCAAAGGCGTTGGTTATGGCCAGGGAAAGTTCAGCGATTCCAACAATGGAAAAGGCCTTCTACGGAATTCCCTGCGAATTGCACGCGTAGGCGCAATCAAGGATTATAGCAAGTTCGATCGAGCCAATATTCCGCAACGGAACGCATATGCTCCGACACAGCCTGATCGCGTCGTGTATGTGCCCACACCTACGGCAGCAGCGTCGTCGAAATAGTTATTCTGGGCGAGTGCGGCTTTGCTCCATTAACTGTCGCAGCAACGCAGAAAGTTCTTTCACTTTTTCCGGATTCTTGGCGGCGAGATTGTTTTCTTCGCCTAAATCCGTGGCGAGATTGTAAAGCTCGGCTTCACCGGCTTTCTCTCGCTTTCCGCCCTTGGCATCCATTGCGGAAACAAATTTCCATGATCCCTGCCGGAGTGATTTCCGACGACTATCTTCGATTAACGAATTGCGAACCGGCTTTGAAAGTTTCTCGCCCATTAACACTGGCAGGAAATTGAAACTGTCGGGCGCTGCATCAGAATCGAGTTTCATGTTCAACAAGGCGGCAGACGTACTAAGCATATCAACGAGGCAAATCATTTCGTCCGATTCACCGGCTTTAATCTTGGCAGGCCAATGGGCGATGAATGGCACGCGTGTGCCGCCTTCGTAAGGACTACTCTTGGTCCCGCGCAAAGGCCCGTTAAACGCATGGCCCTGGTTGGATTTAACATCGCCATCTCGTTCGACGGTATCGCCGAAGTCGAGGATGCCACCGTTATCGCTTGTAACGATGACGATTGTATTCTCGATAAGTTTCGTCCGTTCCAACACGTTTAAAACCTGCCCTACTGACCAGTCAAATTCCTGAATGGCATCGCCACGAATACCAGCGCCACTACTACCGCGAAATTTAGCAGCAGGCATACGAGGCACATGAATGTCGTGCGTCGCGAAGTAAAGGAAAAACGGCTTGCTCCGATTATCTTCAATGAACTTCACCGCTTCGCCAGTGATCCGTTCCGCAATTTTGCTATCGTCCCAAAGCGCGGATTTTCCACCGGTCATTACTCCGATTCGTCCGATTCCCTGAACGGCATTGGAGTGACCTGGTTTACAATTTTTGTAATCGACCTTGATCGGATCTTTCGGATCAAGGCCAACAACGCGGTGGTCTCTCACAAACACGCATGGAACACGATCTCCGGTGGCGGGAATAAGGAAACAATGATCGAAACCGATCTCAAGCGGACCGGGTTTAATCTCGCCGTTCCAGTCCTGCTCCCCTTCTTTGTCGCCCAGGCCAAGATGCCATTTTCCAACGACAGCCGTCGTGTATCCCGCCGCTTTCAAAAGCGAGGGCAATGTAACGGTTCCGGGCTTGATACTCAGGGGAGCATCGCCCGGTAAAATGTGTGACCCAAGCGGATTGCGGAACGCATATTGTCCAGTCATCAATGCATAACGGGTCGGCGTGCATGTTGAAGCCGCGGAATGTGCGTCTGTAAAACGAAGTCCCTGCTTTGCCAACTTATCGATGTTTGGCGTTTTTACCTTCGTCGCACCATAACAACCGAAGTCACCATAACCGACGTCATCGGCGAGGATGAAAACTATATTTGGTTTCGCGACTGAAAGTTTCGAAGCTTGTGCATAGACTAATGTCGTGAGGCATAGCAGCAGGACGGACAAAAGACGCTTCATCATGCTTCGCGAGACGCAACGGACTTTTGCGAAGTTACGAGAGAACTGCGCCCTCTAGCTTTTCGCGTACAAACCCGCCACGTATTTGCCGTACCCATTATAGAGCTGCGTTTTAATACGATCCCCGGTGTCGATAACCCGCTCCGTGGACTGTGACCAGCGTGGATGCGGCACCGCAGGATTAACGTTGGATTCGAATGGATACTCGTCTGGCGCCAGAGTCTCCCAGAACGTCGTTGGCTGCTTGTCGACAAATTCTATTTTCACGACAGACTTGATGCTCTTGTAGCCATACTTCCATGGCACCACAATGCGAATGGGCGCTCCGTGCTGCTTAGGCAGAGGTTTGCCATAGATCCCCGTCACAACCATCGTCAACGGATTCATTGCTTCATCCATTCTTAGCCCTTCAAAGTACGGCCAGGGATAATTTTTCATCTTCCCTATACCCGGCATTTGCTCAGGCCGACTCACTGTTTCGAACCGAATAAATTTTGCCTCGGTTTTGGGCTTAAGTTTTTCAATCAATTTGCTCAACGGAAATCCGGTCCAAGGTACAGTCATTGACC
The DNA here is from genome assembly GCA_966112985.1 of uncultured bacterium. Classification (GTDB taxonomy): domain Bacteria; phylum Verrucomicrobiota; class Verrucomicrobiia; order Limisphaerales; family JACDHS01; genus CBHWET01. The sequence goes on from CBHWET010000059.1 coordinate 3,364, forward strand.
AACCTTCCACGCAGCGGAATCGATAAACACGCTCCTCTAAAGCAGAAATTTTGACGATGTCCTCAAAATCCAGTGTCAGAGGCTTTTCTATAAGACCATCGACTTTGACAGACCAAGGTGTGACCACAAAATCTCCGACAAGTTCTCTCACCTTGTCTTTGCTCAGGGAGAATTCGTAGAAATTGTTATAGCTCGCCGCAATTCTTTCATCGGTTAGAGCCCAGTCGGGATTAAATTCGGGATTTCGCTTCGCAGGATACAATTTTTTTGTCGCCGTCGAACTTGTCTCCTCTCCAAACGAAATAAATGACGACGCAAAAATTCCGGCGCTCGCGAGCCCCATCTGCCGCAGAAACTTTCGGCGGTTCTGAAATATCTTTTCGGGAGTTACATGCTTTTCAGGAACAAACCAATCCGGTCGCAGAATGATGTTCGCCATGTAAAGAGGATGAACGAGCAGCGATAAAATTCCATGAAATTTTTGATCATGCACTCGTCGTTTCTTCCACGCCAACACGGGCGGAAATTCCCGTTGAAGAGGTAACAAGAGGAGCTAAGTTTGAAGTGTCATGAGCTTCTTCGATTTTAAGGAACTTCTCTGGCTGCTCATGTTAGTCCCGTTCGGCATCGTTCTGACCGGCGCAATTCTCTTTACAATCTCCGCTGTTCGATGGGCGCGCGAACGGCGTTTTCGCAATCAACTTGAGAAACTTGATTTGACGGTTTTTGTTTCCACTTCACGTGTCAGACAACTGCTCCTCGATCATCCCTGCACATGGCTGGCGGTAAAAACGCATAATTGCAAACGCGTCCAACGTGCTCTCGGCCTGCACGACGCCACGCCGTGTTCCTGGGAAGAGGGCCTTGTCGAAGCTCAGCATCACAAATTGTTTGTGTCTCCTCCCGTAAACGGGTGGGTACTCATTGTGGGCTCGGACTTACCCGAACCTGACCAGGACGTCGATGAATGTTTTGTATTCCTGCGTCAACTCAGCCGCAAGCTTGGGCATGTTCAGTATTTCTCAGTCAACCGTGTGCTCAATTATCATGCATGGGCACTAGTCGATGACGGCCAGGTCTTTCGGGCGTACGCATGGGCTGGCGAAACGTTGTGGAACCAGGGCCAAAAGACCGCCGCCGAAAAGGAACTGGATATGTCGTGCTACGCCTACGGCGAGAGCGGAGACATAACTGTCTTTCCAAAAGAACCAGCCGTTCCCAATTCAGAGAAGATCAATCAGCTCGCGGCCCGATGGAGCATTGATCCAATGTCTATTACCGACAATGCCTGGCAGAAGGAGCAAGGGATCGTCGGGAGCCTGCCGCATTTTCGCTCGGAGTAAGTCTTCTGCTCCATCTCGCCGACGCCCTGTTTCCTCTTTAGTTCCAATGTCGCCGTGCGTCAGGTTGACACCTGCCGGGTTGTAAGTTGCACAACCGATGATCTAAACGGGAGTTGCTTCCATTGCGAGAGCCTTAATGCGTGTGGAACGGTGCTGGAGGTAACTATCAAGGAGAACAAATGAAAAACACAATCATCGCACTCGCTGCCGTACTCGCAATCGTCGGCTGCAAACAGAACAATCAGGTCAATGAGTCTGCCGGAGCGCAAAAGGATTCGATCAAACAATCTGAAAAAGCGCAGAAAGACACCATCGACCAGGAAAAGAAAAACATTGAACAATCGGCTGAGGCGGCCAAAAAAGAAATTAAGGAAAGCGCCAAAGCTCAAAAGGAACGCGTCCAGGCCGAAACAGATGCCGCAAAAGCAAACCTGAATGCGCAGGAAAAACGCATTGAAGCCGATGCCAAAGCTGCCAAAGCCGAAGCGGATGCACAGGCCAAAGCTGCAAAAGCTCAGGCTGACGCTGACCAGGCTCGCGCCGATGCCAGCGCAAAGCAAATCAACGAATCTGCCGGCGCTCAGGCAACTACCAGCACATCGTCATCCAGCTTAAGCTCCCAGGACCAGGCCAGCTCGGACTCCGACCGAACGATCGTGCAACAAATTCGCCAATCGTTCTCTGGCAGCGCGCAAAGTACTACCCAAACGAGCTCCAGCACATCGAGCAGCACTCAGCCTCAATCCACTAGCGCGAGCACAACGGCAAACAATATCACGATCATTTCCAAAGATGGAGCGGTAACGCTTAAAGGCACTGTGCAAACAGATGCTGAAAAATCCGACATCGAAGCAAAGTGCAAAGCGGTTTCGGGAGTGAAATCTGTTGATAATCAACTTCAGGTAAAGGCTCAATAACCCAGAGCCGAATCCAGTTATTCAAAGCCGTGAGTGTTCCACTCACGGCTTTTTTATTCAGCACACCTAGCGAGTTTCAACTTTGGCGACTTCTAAAGTGACAAGGCAAACGTCGTCCGCGAACTTTTGGTTTTCGGAGAAGTTCGTAATTTGTGACAGGAGCCCGTCGAGAAATGCATTTTCGGTCTTGGGGGCGTTTTGGCGCACGGCGTCTTGTAACATTTCCTGCGTGTATTGCGTGCCGTCCGGGCCTTCAACCTCATAAAGTCCGTCCGTATAGAACAGAATGCGATCTCCGGGTTCAAAAGAACGTTGTGCCGTCGGATAAGTCGAATCGGCGAACAACCCGAGCGCCGGACTGGCCTTCTGACTCGGATTTTTCAATAACTCGACGTGGCGCGAGTCCGCGTAAATAATAAACGGCTTCGGGTGCCCCGCGTTTGCGTATGAGATCTGCCGCGTTTCGAGATCTGCGACGAGATAAAATGCCGTAGTGAAAAGTGGCGTGCCGGTCTGTTGCAAGATTGCCCGCAAATCACTGTTCAACCGCATCAAAAGCAAACCTGGATCGTGTCCAATCGTCCGCAACTCTTCCACGAGCGCGCGCACCATCGCCGTCACAAGGGCCGACCGGACACCGTGTCCCATGACGTCGCAGATAAAAACACCGGCTTTCGTCGATGAAATCGGAAGGACGTTGAAAAAGTCGCCGCCAACCTCACCGCTGGGCTGATAACGATGGGCAAAGCGAAGTAAGCTTTGTTCCTGTGGAACGCCTTTTGGAAAAGTCGGGTATTGCTGCGGAAGAATCGCCTGCTGAATTTCGTGCGCCATCTTCAAGTCATCTTCAAGCATCTCATTCTTGATTCGCAGTTCAGCCTGGCTGGCCGCCAACTCACGGGTCGCCTCGCGCTCCCGCTCTTCGGCGTGCTTTCTTGTAGTTATATCGTGAAAGACTCCTAGAACGAGGGTATCCCGGTCCATTTCGATATATGAATTGTAGACCTCCAGATCGACGGCTTTGCCAGATTTAAAGATCACATGTCGCTCAAGCTGACTTTCAATGGTGCGATGCGTAAAACGCTCACGATATTTGAGCAGCATCTCTTCAGGATTCTCGTTATCGGAATAAATGACTGTGAACGGCTTCCCTTCGAGCTCGTCACGCTGCATGCCTACGATTCGGCAAAAGGACGGGTTGACGGCAAGGATGATTCCATTAGCATCCGTCAATCGCATGCCATCAAGCGCGTTCTCCCAGACGGAGCGAAAACGTTTTTCAGAGAACCGCACTTCATCTTCCGCTCGCTTGCGCGCGGTGATGTCTTCAACCATTCCTTCGTAATAAAGAAGCTTGCCCCGTTCATCACGAACCGCCCGCGCGTTTTCAGAAATCCAGATGATGCTTTTATCCCGTCGATAGATCTGTGATTCGAAATCTGTTACCAGCCCTTTCTCCTGCATGATGCGGATGAAGTCGTTCCGGCGATTGGGATCAACATACAGTTGGTGCTGAATGTCAGTCATATTCGCAATCAACTGTTGCGGCGAATCATAACCGTAAATCCGAACCAGTGCGGGATTGGCACTGATATAATGGCCATCCGGTGTCGTCTGGAAAATGCCTTCGACCGAGTTCTCGAAGATGCTGCGAAATTTTTCCTCGGCCGTTTGGAGAGCGATGCGCGACTGCGTGCGTTCGATTGAATAAATCAACGCCCGGGTCAGCAACTGCGCATCAGCGTGTCCCTTGACCAGATAGTCCTGCGCGCCGGCATGAACCGCCTCCAGGGCGACGGTTTCGTCATCCAGGCCGCTTAAGACAATAATTGGAACCCCGGGGTTATCCTTGTGAACGGTATAAAATGTTTCGAGCCCCCGGCTGTCGGGTAAACTAAGGTCGAGCAGCACGACATCAATGCCGTCCTTCTTCAAACGCTCCATGCCGCCGGCAAGAGTGTCTACCGGTTCCAACTCAAACGACGCCGCACGGGATTTGTGCAGCATGTGGCGCAGAATCAGAACATCGTCTTCGTTGTCCTCAAATAGCAGAACCCTGATCTTTTTCGGCTCCATTTTGGATGCGTTTCTATCATTGGCGCTCCGGTGTGGGAAGACGAACTTCCGCAAAAATTACGTACGGCAACCCATTACTCCTGAACGCCCCGTTACCATGGCGCTGGTTGATGCATTTTTCCAGAAGACAGTGAGTGCGCCTTTAGGAAAATGAACTTTCTCTACTCACCCGGTGAGCAAAATATTATCGCTTCCCAGTGTTCCTCCGGCAGAATATGCAAACGGTAATCAACCAGTGAAACGCCAGTTTCGTCATTTCGCCAACAAGAGCTTCCGCCTCGTTTTCGGCATTGCAGCCGCAATGATCATGCTCGCGTTCGGCACGCGAGCCCGGGCTCATCAAACGAGCGATAGTTATTTGAATCTTGTTTTTAACTCACCGCAGCCGAGTGGCCAATGGGACATTCGCGCCGACGATTTGGAATATGTAATTGGGCTCGACGATAACGACAATGGTTCGATCTCCCCTGAGGAAATGTTGGCCCACAAAAATGCAATCGACGCCTTCGCGACAAATCATCTCCAGGTCAAACTTGATGGAGTCGCTACGCCGATCGTCATTACCGATCACGAACTTGCAGCGCAACAGGATGGCTTGTATGTCTCACTCAAGTTCACACTTCCCCAGTCGGGGACGCCGCGCAGGCTCGACTTAACTTACAATCTGTTTTTCGATTTAAACGCCCAGCACCGCGGACTTTTTCTTCTCGAATACGGCGGCAAGAAACAAACCGCGATTTTCACCCCGGCAACCTCAACGCAACAGTTTCAATTGGCGACCGTTAGCGCGTTCGCACACTTCAGACAGTTCCTGCACGAAGGTGTTTGGCACATCTGGCAGGGATACGATCACATCCTATTCCTGTTGGCGTTATTGATACCGGCAGTGCTTCGCCGTAGCGAAGACAAATGGCACCCTGTCCCCAGTTTTCGCCCTGCTCTCCTCAACGTGTTGAAAATCGTAACCGCCTTCACGATTGCGCACTCGATTACACTTAGCCTGGCTACATTGAAACTCGTACAACTGCCATCGCGTTTCATTGAATCAGCGATTGCCATTTCTGTCGCTGTTGCGGCATTCAATAACATTCGCCCATTTTTCCGCGACGGTGCGTGGCTGGTCGCATTTGCGTTCGGATTGATTCATGGATTCGGATTTGCGAACGCTCTGACTGAACTTGGCACCTCCAGCACTGCGCTTGCGCTAACGTTGCTGGGTTTCAACCTTGGCGTGGAAATTGGCCAACTTGTGATCGTTCTGATTTTTCTTCCGGTCGCATTTGCACTCCGGAGTTCCTGGTTTTATCAGCGAGTCACTGTCGGCTTCGGTTCAGCTGTGATTATCCTTTGCGCTTCGCTCTGGGCGATTGAGCGGGTGTTCGATTTGAAGTTGATGCCGTTCTAACCGAAGAATCATTCCGCGTGGTAGCCACGCCAGGTCCAGACGAGCGTCTCGGCAAGGGTTTGTTCAAACACGCGTTTGTCGCAATGGCCCGTGGCTCGGCTGAAGACAAAACGATGATGGTAGCCTTTTCTTTCTAGTGCGGTCGCGGTGCGCTGGCCCGCCATCACCCAGTTGTGCTGGGTTTCTTCAGGATCGTTTGCGCGCAGATCGTTCTCCGAAACATGCGTGAAAAGGCGCAGCGGCTTTTTCTGACTTTGCTCGATGAGTTTCATGCTGGAGTGATACTCCCACGCCCCGAGCGGATACTTCATTTCTTCCGGAGCATCATCATCCTGCTGGTCCACGAATGTTCCCGAGTAGGCAATAATGCGGCGGAACAGATCGGGGCGAAACCAACCCATACTCAAGGCAGCAGCACCACCAGAGCTGCAACCAATCACGGCACGTCCCCATGGATTTTTGGTTATCGCGAGCTTCGGATAGGCAGCTTTGATTTCAGCATTATTGAGCACTGCCGGAAAAACTTCATCATTGATGAAACGCGCAAGCCGATCGGACATGGTGTCGTATTCGAGACCACGCTCGCTGTTCTTGCCGTCGTTGCCACCGTTCTCCACCGCGATGGCTATGAACGGCGGTAGCTTCCGATTCGGGTCGTGCGAAATCGTGAGGTTATCAAGCGCATTGCGTATCAACTTCATCTGCCACGGACCATCGTGAATGACAAGCACCGGCGCGGCGGTTCCATCCTTGTACGCGGCAGGAACGTAAACAAAGATTTTTCGACTTTCCCGCACTGGGTGGCTTGCCGGCTCGATCGTTTTGTCATCGCCGCGGAAAATTTTGCTATCCGCCAAGCGCATCGAGAATTCGAAATATTTTCCCTTGGGATTGCCAAGGTCGGTCAGGTCACGATCAATCTTGTATTCAGGACCAATCGTATAACTCCCATCGCCCGCTGTACCGGGATTTTCGGTGTAGGAACCGAAAGTCGCACATCCGAGCAAACCAAGAACACCAACCAAACAAAAGAAAGCAGTTGGACGCATGTTAAACATCAGACGAGTTTGGAGTTATCTATTCGAACTTTGAAGTTCATTGTTTAGCCCGGTCCTGATTGTCAGTAACAACTTCACGTGGTATGTAGTTTCCATGACTACAAGGCATTGGTTTCTTTCGGGGTTCTGTTCACTGCTGTTAACCGTGCGGGCCGCGTTCTGCGCCGAATTTCCGGTGAACTGGACCTGGGACTCCGACGCAAAACATCGTGCCAGTCACGCCGCCTTGGAAGGCAAGCCGATGCCCGCTCTGAATGTCGCGGGGTGGGTCAACGGTGAAGTCAAACCGGTAGATATGAAAGGGAAAGTCGTCGTTGTCGATCTCTACGCGACATGGTGCGGCCCGTGCATGGCAGCAATTCCGCACAATAACGAACTCCTGAAAAAGTATAAAAGTCAGGGACTTATGATTGTCGGCGTTTGCACCTCCAAACGCGGACAGGAAAAAATGGCTGAAGTGGTCAAAGAAAAAGGCATTCAGTACCCGACGGCGCGTGATCCGGAGTTGAAGACAATGAAGGCCTGGGATGCATTGTATTTTCCGACCTACGCGGTCGTCGACCGCAAAGGGATCGTCCGGATCATTGGCTTGCAGCCAGATAAGGTCGAGCCTGTGGTGAAGAAGCTACTTGCTGAGAAATAGACTACGATGTGCAGGTCCGTGAAAGGCCAGTTGTCGGGATGCCCGAGCGATGCTGGGCAGAGCTCGAAACTGACCAGAAATCTCCACAAGGCATCAATTCGTCAGGAATCAGGCCCCATTTTCGGAAAAATCTCAAAATTCCGTGGTCAAAATAGGCTATCGGAGTCAGGAAATAATTTTCTCGTCACTTAAATAGGCTATCGGAGGGACGAGAAAATTTTCTGGTGACTTTTGTACGCTATTTGAGCGACGAGAAAATTTTCTCGTCGCTAAAATAGCCTATCGGAGTGAAGAAATAATTTTCTCGTCCTTTAAATAGCCTATTTAAAGGAAGAAATTATTTTCTCGTGGGTCCGATAGCCTATTTTACCCACCAGAAAATTTTCTCGTCACTCCGATAGCCTATTTTGATGACCATTTTTGCGAAAATCTCCGTCCCGATCGCCTATTTGAGACAAGATTTCTTCCGAAATCCTCGTCTCGATAGCCTATTTTGACCGCAGTTTTTCCGAAAATCTTTGCGTTGAGACGCTCGTGGAGTAACCAGAAAGAACAAAAATGAGCCTAGGCGATCTCCTTTAACGTTAGCGAGGCCCTCAGCGGGGATTATGGCTCAAAACTCGGAAAAGGAGTAACCTGCGGCCCGTTTTTCGAGTCCGTTACCCTAATATCATGATTTTGTTCCGTTGTTTGAGCGCGGCGATTGTTGTCGCCGCCTCTATTTCGCTCGCCTCGACCAATTCTCCTTCAACTTCGCCAGCAGGTCAGATCAAACCGTATCTGCTTACGCCAAAAACGACCTACGATACGCAACCGGCGTTGTGTCTCGCGACCGACAAGACGACGTGGGCCGGCTGGGTCGCTTTCGCAGATCCAAAGGGTGATGCGGTCATGGTCGCACACCTGGATAAAGGGCAATGGTCGGCACCAGAGCAGGTTAATTCCACCCGTGCACAGATCGTGCGTCCAACGTTGTGTGCAGTCGGCAATACGGTATGGGCATTTTGGACGGAATGCGGCGATTCGCTTGCAAAGATCATGTATTCGACTCGCATCGACGGGAAATGGTCAACACCGACAGCGATCAGTTCACCCAATTCAGCAGCACAGAACCAGGAAGTCGCCGTCGACAAAAACGGGAAGCTGTTTGTCACCTGGCAGGAGTTTCGTAACGAACAGTACGACATCGTTTACAAAACGTATTCGGGCGGCAAATGGAGCGATCTGGCTTCTGTGACGAACGATAAGTTCGATGATTGGGATTCGACGATTGTTTGCGACAGCAAAGGCGGCACGTGGGTGGCGTGGAGCACTTATCGCGAAGGAGATTATGATCTCTACGTCAAACGCATCGATTCTACTGATGCAAAGGAGATTCGATTGAGTGCACGCGGTGAATACGATCTGCACCCTGCGTTGGCCGCCGATAAGGAAGGCCGCATCTGGGCCGCATGGGATGCAGTCACGATCCCACGACATGCCGAGTCTGGAAACATGACGATCACCGGTGCGAACTTGAAAAAGCGGGCAGAACAAAAAGCGAATGATCCAGAGAATCCAGATCAGGCGCCGCTCGTTGCGCAGATTCGCGTCGTTTGCTTGCAAGATGGCAAGCTGTCGACGATCCCAAAGACGTCAAAAGCTCTAACGCCGCCGGAAGAATATAAACTTGCGCATACAGCAGTTCCGAAAATTTCTGTCGACGACAACGGAACGGTTTGGGTGGCATACCGCGCATTGACCAAGCAATTGCAGAAAGCTGAAGCCAACCAGCCCAAAAAACGGAAACAGGCCAAGGGCCAGGCCAAACGCAAGCCGCGCGGTCCGTATTGGTGGGACGTTTTCGTGCAGTCCTACAACGGCAAAGCATGGAGCGAACCGACGCAACTGCCAGAAAGCGATGGCAACCTCGAGGAGGTTGCTTTGGTATCGAGTGACAAGGGATTACAAGTCGCTTACGAAATGGAGCATCGCAAACGTTTGTCGGCACCATTTTTTGGCAAATTCGAGACCCCGCACAACGAAGCCGAAGACGATGAAAGCGATCATCATGGCGATTTCGGCAAGGTATTTGGTTTTAACGGCGATATTTATTTCACCAGTTTAACGGCGCCAAATGGTGCGCCGGCATCGAAGAGCCTGGTCGCACGGAAAACACCGGTGGAAGGTAAAACATATCCCCGTGTTGCTCGCGAAGACGCCCATCATCAAATCGATGTGAATGGAAAGAAATACACACTGCTCTGGGGTGATCTGCACAAACATTCCAACATTTCCCGTTGCAGCACAGGCAACGAGCCTTCGCCGGATGATCATTACAAATATGCGCACGACGTCTGCCAATACGATTTTCTGGCGATGACGGACCACGCAGAACACACAACATCGTTTAATTGGTGGCGCATTCAAAAGCTCGCTGACCTCTACAACATTCCTGGCTCTTTTTCGGTTCTCTATGGATATGAATGGACCGCAACCTGGCCAATTGGACATCACAATATTATCTGGCCTGAACGACCGGCTGCCCTGCTCCGCGCAAACATCGAGGGGACGAAAACAACGGCAGACCTTTGGGCGACGCTCGCCAAATTCGGAAAGCCCGCTTTAACAATCCCGCACACAAGCGCCGATCCACGCATGGGAACGCGCTGGGACAACCACGACGAACGTTTCGAACGCGTTTGTGAAGTCTTCCAGGCATGCCGCGGTTCTTATGAATACGACGGATGTCCGCGTCAGCATACGCAGGCTATTGCGACGAACTGTTTCGTGCAGGATGGATTGGCAAAGGATTACCGCATGGGCTTGCTGTGCAGCAGTGATCATGGCTGGGGTACGGCCTATGCAGTCGTCTATGCGACGGAGAATTCCCGTAAAGCGGCGTGGCAGGGCTTGTATGACCGTCGTTGTTACGGTTCGACAACGTACGGGCTCGTCGTTGATTTTCGCATGGGTAAACACATCATGGGCGAAGAAATTGCGCTGAACAAACCGGAGGAGCTCACTGTGTTCGCCCGCGGCACGGCGCCAATTCGGCAGATCGATATTTTTAGCGATCGGAAAGTGGTTCACAACGTCGGCAGTGTCGAGAAATCAATAGGCAAGAAAGAGGTCACGATTTCCTGGACGCCGGAGTCCTTGCCGAAGGGGACGAGTTATTATTATGCACGCATTATCCAGGAGGATGATGAAATGGCGTGGACCAGTCCGATCTGGGTGACGAACGGTGATGCGGTGGCGCAAAAAGCGGATGCGAAGTAAGAGGGATTAACTCCGCTCGCTAGATCATTCGCGTCATGAATGGCACTTGGAAAATAAACCTATGAAAAAAAGTAACCTGTTTCGCAGCATCGCCATTGTCGCGGCGCTGTTGGCTGTCTGTTCAGTCCGCGCCGCTGAGACGCCGCGTCCAAACATCGTTTTCATTCTTGTCGATGACTTGCGCTGGGATGCGTTGAGTTGCATGGGGCATTCGGTCGCAAAGACACCAAACATCGATCGCATTGCCAAGGAAGGTGCCTTATTCAAAAACTTTTTCGTCTCGATCCCGCTTTGCGCACCGAGTCGCAGTAGCTTTTTGACGGGGCAATACGCGCATAAGACAGGTGTCATCGACAATTCCAACCACTCTGAGTTAAGCCATCAACTCATCACTTTCCCGCGCGTGTTGCACGATAACGGATATGAATCTGGTTACGTTGGAAAATGGCATATGGGCAATGATTTCAGCAGACGTCCGGGATTCGATTACTGGGTTTGCCTGCCCGGTCAAGGTGCCTACCAAAACCCTGCCATGAATGTGAACGGCAAAACGGGTCCGGTGCCGGGCTATGTCACCGACATCATTAATGAACATTCCGTGAAGTTCATTAAACAGGAGCACAGCAAGCCGTTCGTTCTTTATGTGGCGCACAAGGCGGTGCACGGACCTTTCACGCCTGCAGAACGCCACAAGAACCTATATTCCGACGCCAAGTTTAAGATCGCGCCGAGCGTGGACGACACATTGGAGGGCAAGCCAATCCTTACGCAAGACGTCGAGGCACCGGTCCGAAAGAAGAAGCGAACGCAACTAGGTGAAGGGGTTGGCCATTTCAATCAAAAGGGCGCGATTGCACAATTGCAATGCCTCGCAGCGATTGACGACGGCGTTGGTGCGATTTTCAAAGCGCTCGAAGAAACAAAGCAACTCGACAACACCATCGTGGTTTTCTCAAGTGACAACGGTTACTTCTGGGGCGAACACGGCCTTGGCGACAAACGATGGGCTTATGAGGAATCCATTCGTGACCCGTTGCTGATGCGCTATCCAAAGATGATTAAGGCGGGCAGCACGTATAAACAGCTCGTCATGAACATTGATATCGCGCCGACTTTTTACGAACTCGGCGGTGTGGCCGTTCCAAACAGCGTTCAGGGCAGATCGCTCCTTCCAATATTTAAAAAGGGTAGCACGCCGTGGCGCGAATCCCTACTGACTGAATACTTTCGGGAAAAAGCATTCCCTCGAACGCCAACCTGGCAAGCGGTGCGCACTGACGATTGGAAGCTCATTCACTATAAGGATGTCACCGGGATGGACGAACTCTATAACGTGAAGAAGGATCCTTACGAAATGAAGAACCTGATCAACGACCCGGGATCCAAAAAGATGCGCGAAAAGTTAGAGACGGAACTCGCCAGGTTGCTCAAGGAAACTCAATAGAAGAATCCTCGAAGGATAACGCGGAACACTGAAAAGGGTTCCGCGTTTTTAATTTGCAGGCGCGTGGATTTTCATTTTGCTATTCGCAAGGGTCTGGGCGAACAATTTGCGAAATGGCGAACGCTGACGACTTCATCGCCTGGGCAACCAATCCCAAGCTAAATATTGAGGAAGCATTCTGTGCCGAAGTAATCGTGGAAAAGGCCACGGAACTCTGGCGGATGCAGAACAGAATGGCTGATCCCGAGGGTTTAGACCTGAAGCGGGAACGGCACAAGAAACGATGCCTGAATCCTGCACACCGCATTCAACTCAATACGAAAGACGTCGAACGCGCTGCTTCCGCCTTGGACAACATTCAGCACTTTTCTTTTTACGCATCCAAATATTCACACGACGACCGGCCACTGCGCGACATTACTGGGCTACGTTTTCTTCGAAGCTTGAAAGACCTCTCGTTGCATGGAGTTGAAACGTCTGATGTCTCCGTTCTCGCGGGTTTGCCACAATTGAAAAAACTGCTGTTGTGGGACGAGGAACTCGAAGATATGCGGCCCTTTGAACGGTGTGTTGCGTTGGAATCCCTTTCCCTGCATATCAGCCAGCCATGGCCGCAAACGACATCACTGGAAAGATTGCCTGAACTAAAAAGTTTTGAATGGCGGGGAAACGTGTTTGCCCTGGAGGGCATTGGTCCCCTGCCCCATGTGACACGCGCAAAGTTTGAAGGCGGATTTCAATGGAAGCTTCCATTGCGAAATCTTTTGCCTCTGCCCGTCATGCCAAAACTCCGGGTTTTTGAACTTGATCCAGTCTGGTCGATTGAAGGCATCGACCGCTGGCCAGGTATAACTAACCTGACGCTGAATGGAATCGTGCGTGACCTGCGTCCATTGCACTCGTTGACACAACTGACGCACTTGACTTTGAAGACCGAACGGCTTCGCAACGTGCAGCAACTTGTTGGTGTGCCGCGGTTGAAATATCTCCTGGTCGATAGCGAGCATCCCGTGGATTTCTCGGCCCTGACAGACGCGCCACATTTGCACGAAATTGAAGTGAAACGTTGCGAGATCAATAGAATGGAAGTCGCGACCCTCAACTCCGTGCTCACGCCTTGGGACGACGAATTTGCCGCTCCAGAACCCCGAACGCTGCCGCCCCTGCGGTTTCGTCTTGTCCCCGATCGCGAAGCTTTCAAAGGCAGTAGCGCTGAAGCGGCTTCTGCGGACGAGATTGAAGCCGACCCCGGATTACTGGCCTCCGAAGCACGGTGGGTAAAACGGAAAATCGCGTCGCGATTAAACCAGCTCCTTGGCGGGAAAAAATGGGGCGGCGTTGACGCGACTGATTCCGGCCTGCGCGCGGCATCGATCACAATCAATAGTCTCGAGGCCGCAGAGCGTTTGCCGAAGATTATCGAAAGCGTGCGCCAGGTCCTCGCACAGTCAAAGCATCGATGGGAGGTTCATCTGCATATCTCACTGGAATCTGAATGGAGCCAGCAGTATCCGGAGCTTGAGAAGGAGCTTCAAAAACAACGGCTGATCGACGAACACCTACAGTTTGAAAAACGGCAGCAGGAACGCAAAGAGTTCCTGGAACGTAAACATCGCGCGGAACTCCTGCAGCAGGAAGGAATGAAGGTTAAGCCGGAAGATTTCGCGGCACCTGAGCAGTCGTCCGAAACCGAAGCAGCCGACAGTTTTGATAATACACTTCAGATGCCGGACGAACCGGAACCACACCCGACAGCTGAGCAGCTGAATTGCATGGCCCGCTTTAATGAAAAGGAACTCGTCGCAGGACAAAGCTACGGCGCCGCGATTCAGCAGTTGATGGGCCGTAAGGCCGAGTGACAATTAGCGGATCAAGGATGCGGGTCCGCCGGCTTCGGCATATTCTCTGCGTCGCGAGTTGCCTTTAACTGAAAAATCTCCTGCGCGTCGTAAGGCTGACCAGAGG
>CBHWET010000060.1:0-17449 GCA_966112985.1 uncultured bacterium
GATCGATACACCGACGAATGGAGTCCAGGACCTCGCAGCACGCCCGTGATCGATGATGATCTGGTTTATGTGTTGTCATGCATCGGTGAGTTCCGCTGTTTGAAATTGAAGGACGGCTCGGTCGTGTGGGGCACAAGTTTCGACAAAGACTTCGGCGTAAAATTTCTCGGTAGCAAAGCGAAAGAGGGGACAGCCGCGCGCCGCGGCAATAACGGAACGTGCGTCGTTGATGGCGAGGGCGTAATCGTCCCGGTCGGCAGCACTAATGGCGCGACGCTTGTTTGCTTCAATAAATCGACGGGAAAGATACTTTGGAAGTCGGGCAACGAAGAAGCAGCTTATTCTTCACCGCAAGTCGCGACACTCGCCGGTATTAAGCAGGTCGTTTATCTTTCGGCTGATTCCTTGTCGGGTTTCGATCGTTCCAGCGGCAAGGTTCTGTGGAGCGTGCCCTTGAAAACCGCGGCCAAACGTCATGCTGCGACTCCTGTGATCTTCGGCGATAACGTCATCGTCAATTCCCACACGTTTGGGCTGCGCTCATTCAAGATTTCAAAACAGGCCGACGGCGTAAGCGCCGCAGAAGCATGGGCGAACAAAGAATTGAAAATCAATCTGTCCACTCCTGTCATCGTTGATAATTGTCTTTTCAGCCAGGGGCCGAACAAAAACTTCATCTGCGCCGACGCGAACACAGGGGAAACGAAATGGACTGAACCAGGCTTTGGGAAGGAACACACGTCGACGATTTCTGTTGGCAAAAACTTACTGGCACTGACCGACAGCGGCGAACTCGTCTTAATAAATGCCGATCCCGCGAAGTATTCTGAAGCGGGCAGGATGCAGGTCTGCGGAAAGAATTGGAATTATCCCGCCTACTCGGATGGCAAATTGTATGTGCGCGATGGGCGTGAGTTGGCGTGTTATCAACTCAGTCACTAAGAACCGGCTCTAGAACTGAAGCTTCCACTCAGCCCCAATCCGACGTGCGGGAATCGTGATTTCTGCGCCGCTGGAAGTACCCTGAAGGTGTAAGATCACTTCCGTTTCCGACAGCGTTTCTTTTTTGACGACCGCGAATCCGCTAAATGCTTTAAAGAATTTCGGTCCCTCCTTGGTTTTGAATTTCGCCCATTCCTCCTCCGATACTTTTTCCTCGCCGTAGACGCGATTCACGTCCTTCCGTTCACCGTAAAGCATCGCCCAGAAGAAGGTCTGTATGGCGTCCTCGGGTGTGTTGAAACCCGCATTCCGCAATTGTTCCCTCGGGATGTAGCCGCTAAGCACTGTTTCGGCAGGTTGCAATGATTTGGCAGCCAGTTTGGCGTTCTCCTGCCGTAAATGTTCGAGTTCGCTTTTATTCTTACGCAATGTGCCGATCTCATTACGCAGTTTGTACAGCTCTTTGTTTTGTTCCTGTAACAGTTGAATGCGATTATTCCGTTGCCGCAGTTCGACGATCTTCTCGTTTTCCTTCTGCAGCCGCTGCATCTCCCTCTCTTGTTCGTGAATCGCGAAGCTCTCAGCTTTCAACGTCGCGAGCACTGTGCGTTGCTCTGTGAACGTCACGATACCGATGACCAGCAGAACAAGGGGCGTGAACCAAAGGAAATGCCTTTTCATTTAGTTGTTCTCCTTTTTCGGCTGAAATTCGTTGTCGGCGTTTATTTCGTAATTGGAAGGAATTCTGGATTGCACGCTGCCATCGGCCAGTCCGATGTGTTTATGGAATGGGCAGCGGATATAAACTGTGTTTGGCCGAAACTCGGAAGCTCCAGGTGTAACCATTTCTAGGCGATACCGGGGATTGGAGTTCTCAACATCCTTCATTGTTTGTTTCGGGTGGAAGTTGAACGCCGGATCAGCGGGGCAAACCAAGATGCTTAAGTGCGGCAGCTGGTTTGTCATGCTGGCGAAGTCTTTGGGCAAATTTTCGGCTTTATCATCGTTCGCCGCCATCCTGGCCGCGAGCAGGACTTGTTTCATGTTATTGATGCATGCTGCGGCCTGAGCTTTGTCTTTGGCTTCTTTCATTTGTGAAAAGAAATCGTCCGATGCCGGTGCACCATTGTGTTGCAACCGTAATTGCTGGTTCTCCGCGCGCACCGTTTGCGAATCTTGAAGCTGAGCGCGCAATGTCTGCGCCTCTTCTCGCAACGTCTGCAGTTCCTGATTATCTTTCTCCAGTCGCGCCAGTTGTTGGTTCTGCCGTTGCAACGTTTCGTACTCTGACTTCAATTCGCGTGCGGACGGAAGATTCTTCAATGTATCGCGGAGTCGCTCGTTTTCGGAACGAAGTTGATTAATTTGAATTTGCGTCTGGACCATCGCAGCCGCGAGAACAGCGCAAAGAGCGTATGCGGTCGCAGGCAGCCAACGCTTCAATAACGCCAGCCAGGATGTTCCCGGTACAAATTGCGAGTTCGTGCGAGTGGCATGCGGTGTAGCCAGACTGATGTCGCCCCGCAATGTCTCCAAAAGGCCTACAGGCGCTTTGATCGTCGGGGCCTTACGCAATAATGATTCAATATCCGATTCGTTCATGGCGTTCCTACCTTTCCGGGGCGTTGCTCGTGCGTGTTTGATTTGAGGATTTCCAATGCCTGGCGCAGACGATACTTCACAGTGCTTGTGGCGATTTGCAGAACCTCTGCGGTTTCGCGCAACGAGAGCCCTTGATAATAGTGCAGGTGCACAACTTCGCGCGTATCAGTCTCCAGTTTCATCACCGCCGCATATAAGCGATGAGCCGCTTCCTTTTCCGCAGCCGATTCAAATGGGCTCGGCCCATCAGCGGCATGAACCTCCCACCATT
The DNA here is from genome assembly GCA_966112985.1 of uncultured bacterium. Lineage (GTDB taxonomy): Bacteria > Verrucomicrobiota > Verrucomicrobiia > Limisphaerales > JACDHS01 > CBHWET01. The sequence goes on from CBHWET010000060.1 coordinate 2,816, forward strand.
CGTCAGATTCCGTGCTGAGAAACTTCCGCTCACGGCAGGCATCGAGATAGACGAACCGCGCAATGCCATGAATCCAGGTCGAGAACGTTGAGCGTCGGCTGAAGGAGGCCAGAGAGGCCCATACTTTGATGAAGGTTTTTTGTGTTAGGTCGGCGGCATCCGCATCGTTTCCACAGGAGCGGCGGAAGTAGGCAAAAATCCGCTCGTAATGACCCGCCAGCAGCTCGGAAGCGGCAGCGGCATCGCCAGCCTGTGCCAGTTCGCACAGGTCTTCTGCCGTTTGGGGACTCGACGTCATTGTCATCGTCTAGTTAGTCGGAAAAGAGGGCTGGGGTGGACAAAAATAATTGGCAGTTTTCGGGGACTGACAGGTCGGGATGCGTTTGAGACAGAGACTAGCCTCCCAAACGGTGCATCGGTGGTCAAAAATAGCCATTTGCTCTAACTTGTTGATTTACAGGTGCGTGTAGACGAGGGAAAATTTTCCGGCGGCCAAAACACTTTGGAATTCCCGTGGGAAACGTTTTCCGGCGGGATTTCCATTCCATAATTGGCGCCGGAAAATTTTCCCTCGGGATTTCCATTTCGGAATTTGCCGGAGAAAATTTTCCGACGGTCTTCCCATCTTGGGAGAGAGGCGGGAAAATTTTTCCGAGGTCGTTCCATTTCGTTTTGGGTGTCGGAAAATTTTCCGGCCATCTCGCCATCCTGGGAAAGGTTCCGGAAAATTTGCGGGGGACAATTCCATCTCGGGAATGTCCCGGGAAAATTTTCCCCGAACGTCGCCATTTCATTTTGAGGCGGGAAAAATTTTCCCAGGGCAATTCCATCTCGTTTTTCGTAGCGGAAAACCAACGGGAGAGTTTGCCGTTTGAGTTTTGAGGCCGGCGCCGTCGCGGTCGAAGTCGCTGCTTGATAATTCCAGGCGGACGTCATTTTGCGTCGGATTCCGAAATGGGGGTGTCTGCGGAATTCCAAAACCGCCCGTCGTGAAGTAATTTCATGACTGCGCGGGAATTTCTCTGCATCATATGGGAACAATGAAGCGGCATCGGAGTAGCGGTAACCTTGGACTGATTGCTTTGAGTGTCATTTTGTTTTCTTTCGTTCTCGCCAATGCAGCTGAGAAGAAGAAAACGGAGATCAAGATTCGCCCGATCAATTCTGCTGAGGCGTCCAGGATCAGCTACGCGCGCGACATCAAACCGATCCTCGTCAACAACTGCATCGAATGCCACTCGCCTGAAGATAAGAAGAGCGGCTTTGACGCCACCACGGTCACAGCGCTGAAACAAAAAGGGAAAAAGGCGGGACCGGGCGTTGTTCCCGGCAAACCCGATGACAGTGCGGTGGTGCAATACATCCGTGGACTGACAGACGCTCCGCAGATGCCGAAAGGCACGGATGCACTTTCTGAAAATGAGCTGCACCTGATTCGAATGTGGATCGCTGCCGGGGCGAAGGATGATTCTGCGGAAGTTGCGACGCAAAAAAACGAGAACAGCTCATTTGGCAATCTCAGTCCTGAGGGGCAAAAACTTCTTAACCGGTTGCTTTACGAAAACCTGTCTGCGGAACAACGGTTTGTTGTTACGCGGCAATTCCGCACCACCTTTTTGCCAGCAGTGCCGCAGGTTCCTCAGATCTCAAATCAGAAATCTAAAAACCCAAGTCCAATCGATGCGTTCATCATGGCCAAATGCGCGAGTGCGCGACTTTCAGAGGCGAAAAAGATGCCGCCGGTTTGCGACGACGCGACGTTCGTTCGCCGCGTTTATCTCGACCTGATCGGCCGCACCCCGTCTCCGGACAGTGCAAAGAAATTCATTTCGAACTCGGATCCGGATAAGCGCGCCAAGCTCATCGATGCATTACTGGCGCGCGCCGATGATTATGCCGCTCATTGGACGCCGTTTTGGGAAGAAGCCTTGTGCAGTGCTACGACGGAGTTGAACGGTGGCATCGGCACACGCGGCAATCACCGCGATTGGATCTTCGATAGTTTCAAAAAGAACAAACCATTTGATTTGTTCGTTGCCGAGCTGATTGATCCGACGCTCCCTGGTTATCGGGCGCCGAAGTATTTCGAACCGAATGGCAATAAGGTGATGTCCGGTTATGTGAAGAACATGACACACGAAGAAACGTTGCAGACCGCGGCGAACGTCGGACAGGTATTTCTTGGGACGGGGATGAAGTGCGCGAGTTGTCACAGTCACTTCCTTAATAAGGAATGGCCACAGGCGCGTTTTCTATCGTTTGCAGGATTGTTTGCCCCGCACGATCTCGAGCTGATTCGCTGTGAGAAGAAGAGCGGACAGATTATCGAGGCAAAGTTCCCGTTTGATTTGCCGAATGCGCCAAACGAAACGCCGACTGATGTCACCAATCGATTGCACCGGGTTGCGCAGCTGTTAATCGATCCGACGAATCCGCGTTTTTCGAAAGCAATCGTGAACCGTCTGTGGAAACGTTACGTCGGTCTGGGGCTGTTCGAACCGGTTGACGATTTTCGGCTGGATCAACCGCCGAGTCATCCGGAGCTGCTCGAATGGCTGGCGCAGGATTTCGTTCGCAACGGCTATGATATTCAGCACACGATTCGACTGATCCTTAACAGTCACACCTATCAGGCAGCGTACAGTTCGGCGTTGGAAGATCATTTCGATGTGCAGAAACCGACGGAGCCACGTTACTTCCGTTCCCCATCTTTACGGCGCCTGACTGCGGAGCAATTCATCGACAGTATTCGCGCATTAACCTCGAAGGACTGGAAAAACGACAAGCGAACGTATCTCGACAAGAGTTCCACTCCGCTCACTCGCGCGCTCGGCCGTCCAGCCGCGCGGAATGAAGTCAGCACTGGTCGCGCTGATGATGTGGCGGTGGTGCAATCGCTCGAGTTGTTGAATGGAACGGAATTGCATAAACTGGTTTACGACGGCGATGTTGTCGCTGAATTGGCAAGGCAGGAGGATTTGAAAGCTACATTGGACAAGATTTATTGGTTGGCGCTGGGTCGGTCTCCGAAAAAAGAAGAGCAGCGTTTGGCGATGCAGTATTTAGAAGCAATCAGCAGCAACCATAAGGAAGGTGCTGGTGACGATGCAAAAGAGAAGGGAACGAGCGGCGACAGGAGAGAAGCGATCGGCGATCTGCTGTGGGCACTCTTTGCGACGCCGGAATTTCAATACATTCATTGAGGAACAAGGTTATGACTTCGAAGATCACGCGACGTAAGTTTTTGCAGGCCACTGCTGCGGCAACCGCGACGGTCGGCCTGTCGTCCCCGACGTTCGCTGCGGAAGAAAAATCATCAACCAAACCGAAGCTGACGCCCAAAGCCGATGCGATGATTCTGATCTGGCTGCCCGGAGGTATGGCGCAGACCGATATGTGGGACCCGAAGAGATCCACTCCTTTCCGTGCGGGGATGAAGGGGAATGAATTACTCGGCACCTGCAAATCCATTCCAACAAGCGCCGATGGCATTTTCATCGGCGAAGGGATGGAAGGAATCGCATCGCAGATGAAGCACGGAACGATTTTGCGCAGTCTGACGAATGAAACGAAATTCGGAGCCATTCATCTTAAGGCGCAGTATTACGCGATGACGGGATATCTATTTCCGTCTGGTGTTAAGATTCCAAGCATCGGTTCGGTTGTCGCGCGGTCGCTGGGGAGACGCGATAAGACAGTTCCTCCTTACATTTATATTGGTCGCGATATTGATACGTCAGACGAGGAAAAACTTTTCATCAACGAATACATCGGGCCTGGTTTTTATGGAGTGAACTATGCGCCGTTCATGATTCCCGATCCGGCGAAGGGTTTGGCTACGTTGAATGCCGTGGCTGGCATGAAAATCGATCGATTGGACAAACGGCAGGAACTTCTGAAAAAACTTTCAGGCTTAAGCGCGCGCGAACTGCACGAATCAGGCAAAGTTCAGGATTACTTGAAGGTGATGGACGAGGCTCGCGCGATGATGGATTCGCCAGTGAAGAAGGCCTTCGATTTCCAGAAGGACGAAAAGCCGGAAATCCTTGCGGCGTATCAACCGAAGATTACCGCAGAGGAACAGTTAGACAAAACGTATTACAACGGAAATCGGTTTGGTAATGGATTGTTACTCGCGCGACGTTTAGTAGAACGTGGCGCGCGCTTTGTGCAGGTTGAGTATCAATACGGTCCGTTCAAAGGATTTGATATGCACGAGAGCGGCCAGAAGCGAATGGTCGAGATGAAGAAGCAAATCGATGGAGCGATTGCGCAGCTAATTAAAGATCTGGATGAACGTGGCCTTTTGGAACGAACACTCGTTTGTATTATGACGGAATTCGGGCGGACCATCGCGAGTGCACCGGCAGCGGGCAAGGAAGCGGAAGGTTTCGCCGAACGTAATACCGGCGAGAACCTTGTGATTGAAAACGAGAAAATGTATGGCTTTCACGGCCACTTCAGCAGTTGCAACTGTATGACGTTTTTTGGCGGGGGATTTAAAAAAGGTTTCGTTTATGGAAAGACAGCGGATGAACATCCGATGTTGGCGGTTGAAAAACCGGTGAAGCTCGATGATGTCCGCGCGACAATTTACAAAGCGCTCGGAATCGCCGCGGATCACGCTTATGTCACGGAGGGGCGTCCGGTCTACGTCACAAAGGATGGGAAAGGGCAGGCGATTGACGACTTGCTGGCGTGACGATTATTGCTGGTCGTTCAATTCCACAGGAACGATTTTTGTTCGGCGATTTGGGTTTCACCATTCCATAAAGTCGCGCGCCACGCCACGAGATCGCCGAATTGTTTGTAACGATCTCCAGTCAAAAGAAGTGGTGTCCAGGTCGTGAAACAACCGGTTTTTTCGACTTCCTGCTCTAACGTTTTGGTTTCGATCGTGGTCCCTTTGCTGCCGCGAATTTCAAGTCGAAGCTTCAAAGGCGAATTCTTTGCGACATCGGACTTCCATTGAACATCAAAGCGGATTCCAGAACGTTCCTTCGGATTGGTTCGCAAGAACATCTGATAGGCGTCACGTTCGTAAAGGCTGGGCGATAAAGAATGGCGTCCTTTGAGATCGAGAAAATGCGGCAAAACTTTGATGACGCGCGACGCTGCCTCGACCGGCGGGATAGTGGCGAGGCTGGCAGCGATTAAGATGAGCAACAACAGACGGCGCATGGCGGCGAACTTAAGGATGGACGCTTTAATTTCAAAGCAAAATCACGGCTGCGATTTCAGTTCGCCAGCCTGAGGCTTGTCGGAAGCTGTTTCTTTGTCGGGAAACATTTCCTTAATTGTGTGGAATGGACGAAACACCTTCATCAAAAACTTGGGAATGATCAGCGGCTCGCTTTTTGGATCGTCAAGACTTCCCGTCAACTTGTATTCGAAAAGTTTGGTGAATGGTTGAAGCGCTACACTCACTACATGTCCAAGACTGCCTGCATCTCGAAAAATTTGAGCTTCAACAATGGCATCGAGATTCTGTTCGAAATCGACCGTGCCACGATAGTTTATGCGCACAGCTGGAGATCGTATCTCAAGGTCATCCGAACGAATGATGCTGTTGGTCATAACAAAGCTCGCTGAGGCTTCGCTCGCACGACTGCTTCCGCTGCCGGGCGCGATTGCATTTAACATGGGGGAGAAGATCCCAAAGATAGGCACCTCCCAGATGAATCCATTCCGCAATTGCATCCACCCAAAACCTTCCCATGCGTCGCGCTTTTTGGTGTTCGCGGCGGTGAAATTTACTTTTCCGTTCAGTAATCCCTCGAGACGGTTTGTCTTGCCGAGGCTGGCGAGTGCGGGTTGCACATCGACATTGGTGAATGTGATTCCGATCTGAAAGTCATTTCCCGGTTTGGAACGGAAATTCACAAATACCCAACCTTCAAAGTGTCCGCTGCCATAGGCCTGTGCCGAAATGTTAGTGACGTACAGCGATTCCCCAATCCAATCGACGCGCCCTTTGGCTTTTTTTGCCTTTAACAACCCCCATTCGAAATCCTCGCCATCGACCAGGAAATGCATGTCGGCACTTTCCGGATGATCAAAAACAAAGTTTCCATCGACGTACACCGTCGGAATTTTGTGAAAATGATAGGGCTCGATCGCCGCGGCCACTTTGCGGCCAATCGCGCGAGTGACGGCGATTGGATCCAGTGTTGAATATGCCTCGTGGAGAAAAACCTTGTCCGCTTTGAAATCAATTTCAGCGTTCGGAGCGGAGGCCAACCGATCTCCTTGTTCCAATTCAATATTTGAAAAAGCTAGAACCTTATTGGAAAACACGAGGGAGGTGGATAGCCGATCCAGATGCAGGCCGCGATAGGCAACATTAGTCGCAAGGATATCGGCGTGAACATCGCAACTGGAAAAGTCAAAGTCGTGTTCCGAAATCGTTGCATGCAACGTGGGCGGCCCGCCAAGTTGGACCGCGTCAAAGAACGATTGTGCTTTTTCGGGAAACCAGTGCTTGATCGCTTTCGGATCAATGGTGCTATCGATCAGCCAGTGATTTTCTCCGGTCCGCTTATTGAATCGAAGACTAAGATCGATATTACCCTCTGGGCGTTCGGCATGAAGGTTCGGCAAATTCCAGATCCATTGTGAGAAGCTGAAATCCGTCGTGGCAGCAGCGATAGCTACTTTTCGATACGATGCTTGTTGTGTCGAAACGCGCCCATTCAGTTGAACAGTTGGAAGAACATCCTTCTGCCAGTCAATGACGCGATTGGTCCAGGGCGGTAAAACGGCTTTGACAGCAGCGGAAATGATTGGAGGTTTTTCCCACGAAAACTTCTTTAACCAACGTTGTCCGGGTGATGACAGCAGAGGCGCGATCTTTTGGACATCGAAAGTGGAAGCAAGCGTTGCTGAGGCGGAGCGTGTTACCACATCGAGATCACCTTTCGATTCCAATGTCCCGCCGTAGAGATCGATGTTCAATTGTCTGACTGAGAGCAATGGCATCCGCCAATCGCCCTGCGCGCTGAGAGTTTCAAAGGTTAGATTCGTTCTTGCGATGTTATGTCCTCGAATGGTCCACGTTCCTTCCCAGCGTTCAACAGCAGTCCAGAATCCTAATGCGGGCTCCGCAGTTGCGGAGTTGCTGCTGCGGGAAAGATCCAGGGTTATTCGCGCATCATCGACATCGCCCCAAGCCGTTCGAGCGGCCGCAAGATGAACACCGCCCGAAATACTACGAATCTGCAGGTCTGAAGATGCAAGGACTTGCCCTTTCCATTGGAAGTTAGTCACGACAACGGAAACATTTGTGCGTCCGCCGACCTGTTGGACGTCCAGCCGTCTAGCATGGACTAGCGATTCGGCAGCGATTTCGTTACTGCTATTCAAGGTAACTATAGCAGCGAGCTTAACATTGTTGGCTGAACCATTTGTGGTTGTTACATGCGAGAATGATAAGGAAACGTTGGCTTTATGATTTGTCTGGTCCTGTCCTCCGGTTTGATAGGTGCCGTTGAGGTAGAAGTTCCGCGCAGTTCCCCATTGCGATATTGCTTCCCCGGGCGACTTTACCTGCACATCAATATGGACCGTGTTGATATCTGCAGCGTCGCCCGAGAGGTGGACCTGTATTTCGGGCGGAGTCGAGAATCGGACGCTGTTCCAAATCGTTCTGAAACGGTCCAGGGTCTTTGCGCCTTTTTGTGAAGCTGTTTTTTTTGCGGGATAAAAAAGAGGCCAGTTTTGAATGGCTAAAAAATTCGTCAAAGTGCCGGCTGCCTCCATTTTCGCACCGTCGAATTCTGCTACAAACCGGTCCAACTCCAGCTTTTGATTTTTGAAAATCCTCGCCGTTACATTGATGTTGGAAAGTATTAGTGAGTGCCCATTTGTTTCGGACGTTGGCACTATTAGCTTTGCGCCTTCGATCGATACCGAGTTGATTCGAATATCCCGTTGCGCTGCAGCTGAAAGATCGAGGTTAAAGCGCACGGCAGCGGCGCTGATTTTGAGAGAACTGTTTGTGGCTTGCGAAAACGTGGCTCCTTCAAACCGCACGCGGGATGGCCATGCCCAGGCGATGGCGCTGAATTCGACGTCAAAGCCCGCATCATGAATCTTCTGCAAAACAGGCCGTTTGATAAAACCGGGGATACCGACCTCATGCAGATACACTACTGCGAACACTAACAAGAATAGCAGAAACAAAAAAAGGATCCGGGTCCAGCGGAATACCAGCCGCGCCACTCGCCACAGCTTCTTGAAACGCGTTTCAGGCATTAGCGCGCGTTGGGGAGAGAAGATGGCTGAATGCTAAGGTCCCGCAGCACAAAATCATAGTAGAGCGGCCATGGAAATTCGAAAATCAGTTTTTCTCCGCCAATTGTCACAGCCGCGTAAGGATGTTGAAACTCAGAAAGTCCGCCAAACTCCAGATCCAGCGTCTCAATTTTCCCATTCCGTTTAACCTGCAGCGAGATTTGGTGAGCCATCTCTTTGAACCCGTATTTTGCCAGGTTTGCGTCTCCACGAGCCGTCCAGAACACAGCTTTCAAGTCTCCGAGCCGATGTATAGCCTCTTCAAAGGAGAATGTATTTACGATGATACCTTGTGAACCGGGCGCAATGATCCAATCACCCTTTGCATTGCGGATGAGTTGTCGCGTCTGCCCCTTTTGTTCAATCACGACGTTGACGACGTCTTTGGAATCAAAGCTCCAGACCTGACGGTCTCGCATTTGCCACGAAGCACGCGGGAAAAATTGGAAGTCCTCCAACTTCACGGTGTAAACCGAGCTTTCGTCGGATCGATGCGCGAAGATCGCGCCATTATTGGTTCCAAAATCTATCTCTGTAACGCGATCCGCTCTCGGCTGATTCGTTGGATTATCGTTCAGCATTTTTAACGTGTAGTGCAGCAGTGGAACCTTGAGACCATAGGTGCTGAAATCCGTCACGACATTTTTTTCGACTTCAATTTCGGTTGAGTTCAGCCGCGCGATTAACTCCTGCACAAGAACTGAATCCGCCGTGAACGGCTGACCTGGAATTGTCCATACGCCATTTGTCTGTTTGCTCAGGACAAAACTGTCTTCGCCTTTGATTTCGATATGATCGATAGCGTTCTCAGGAAGATTGGCGAGATGCCGTTCCCTGAAGTCGCTGTAAGGTAACCGCCATGCCGCAACCGCATCTCGCGGTACGAGGAAAATATGGTTCTGATTTTTGCGACGGGCGAACGCTAGCGAAGGATTATTGGTGGGACTGCTGCCAACCTGGAGGACAAACAAATCGTTAGTGCCACGTGCAAACGAGATCTCAAGCTCAGGGGGCTGGAGCCCATATTTGTCGAGGTCCACAGTCGGCTCGTCGGAAACAAACTGCGCAATTTTTAGCGTGCTAATTTTTTGAAGCAATTCGTTGATCTTTTGATTATCCGCGCGGGCTTCGAGGGGCCTCGTCATGCGCCACATAAAATTTTTGGGGTTGAACTGAAGTTCCAGCGAATTGTTTCCGGCCTTTGTTTTCAACGTGTCAAACGCAACTTCGCTCCAGTTCGCCAGACCGTGATCGCGCCATTCGTCAACGTTCTTCGGGACAAGATTCAACAGGTCGCTGTCAATAACATAAATCCCGTCAGCGCCTACAACCTGTGCAAATACCTGGTCGGCCACGGCCACTTTTTTCCCGATCAAAAGGTGGCGGCGATTGTTTCCTTCGTGGATCGCGATAGACACAGCCGGGTTGTCGAAGCCAAACTCCTCGCCAGCGTTAGGGCGGTCTTGCAGTTCTGCTGCCGTGATATGCCCTTGCCAGGTGATTTGCCCCAGTTTTTGTAGAAACGATTCAACCTTGAATCGATCAGCGGAATACACGAGCGGACGTTTGAGCTGCCACGTCGAATTTGTCCGCTCAATGCGTAAATCAACTTCGCCACTGGATTGAAGCTGCACGCTGGTGATATTCGAGATCTGAAGATTGGGTAGTATCCTTGTTTCAGGTGGACGCAGTCGCGCCTGACGGTGCGGGTGTTCGATAAAAAAAATGAACGCGAAAATAATCGCGGCGATTAAGAGCAGTGACCAGGTTGATTTCGCACTCATGCTAGCTCCGGCGCCGTAACCACACGAGTCCTCCAAGCATCAACACAGCGGCCGGAAACCCCGCCAGCAAAGTCCATTGGACTGTTTTCATCTGCGAAGGCGTGATCATGATCTGGAACTGTTTGACGGGACGCGGACCCAGATTTTCGAGGAGAATTGTTGGGCGTGCCGTAAGCCAATTGATCACGGAACTGGCGAAGTAATGGTTCGCGGCGAGGTCAAGCAGTTGATTGTCAAAGCACAACGAATCGCCAATGACCACGATGCGGGTCGTCCCGCGATCGGCATTTACTCCTTTGATGCCCCCTTGTTCAACGGCAACCATTAGAGGAAAGGACGCCTTTTGTTCCCGCGAAATGCTGGTTTCGCTTGGATACTGTGCGACGGCGTTTTTACTCGTCCGTGCCAGCCAATCGATTTTTGGCGCATCGGCGCTTTTCGGCGCGTCAACCGCTTTGCCGATCGCTCGGGGAGAAATCAACAGTACCTGCAGAGTTTCAGCAGCAAGTGGCTTTGTGATCGGATGTTCCGCGTTCAGCGTAGCGGTCAACAAAGTATTCGCTCCCACAGTATATTGGCTATCCTCCGTAATGACATTGTTCGCCACGCCTACACCCCATTTTGCCACGAGCTTTTCGATGCCTGAATTTTCGGCGAGTAACAAATTGTTTTCGAGAACGAGCATTCGGCCCCCTTGTTTCAGAAAGGTTTCAATTCTTTCTCTCTCGCTTTCGACAAGTTGGGACTTCGATGGACCAGCAATGATCAAGAGAGAATCAGCCGGGATTTCGTTCGTTGTTTGCAGCGAGAGCTTTTCCCATTGAACATTGTTTTCGTCGCTCAATAGCGTCGCGAACTTTCCAAATCCCTGGTCGACAGTTGCATTGTCGGGGTCGTGTTCGCCATGGCCCGTTAGAAAATATGCTTTGAATGGCCGCGCATGTGTGATGCTGAACAGGGCGGCGCTAAAGAACATTTCGCCTTTGAAGGCCGTGCGCTGAATAATATTCGTTTCTCCCGAGAGCAGGCGGCTCATGTCGTAATCCGAGAGTTGATTCGCAAACACCACTTTCGTGCGACCTTCATTTTCAAAGAGAACGAAATCTTTATCCTTTAGTGAACCAAGCTGCTTGTTCTTTGAGAGAAATTCTTCGGCGGCTCCCGGGAAGCGTGCGTAATCAATCGTCCTCGTTTTTATATGCGGCGAACGCAGTCCGTATTCCTTCAACAGGCCCGAGACGAGTCCAAACAATTCCGGTTCGGCTTTGGCGTCGAAGAAAATCGTCGCATTGATGTCGTTCGTCAGGCTTTCAAGAACGCGCACTGTTTGCGGCGCAAGTTGCCACTGCGCATTGGTCGTCCACTCAAAGCGTTTGATATAACCAGACGCGAGATAATTCGCCATGACGACCAGCGCGAGGACGGCTACGAGCGACAGGCAAAAATTAAACCCGATCAGCAGGCGGCGTCCGGCTGAAAAACTAGGTTTGTCTGAAGTTTTATCGTCCATTATTTCCATCGCCGGCTTTCGACAACGCGGTAGGTCAGAAAAAGAAAGAAGATCGTAAGCGACAGGTAAAAGACAATCCACCTTGTATCAATCACCCCTCGTGCAAAGTCAGCCATATGTTCCGTAACCGAGATGTAATTGAACGCTTGGTTCAGCCAGTCTGACTCCAACGTCAAACGTTGCGCAACAAAGCTCAGGAGAAACAACGTGATTCCCACGGCCGAACTGATAATTGCTGCAATGATCTGGCTCTTCGTGAGCGCGGACGCAAAGCATCCGATCGACATAAAAAGGCAGCCCAGCAAAAAGATGCCGAGAAAAGTCGCAGCCACTGCTCCGTAATCCAACGCGGTCGGGTCCTTCGTGTAATATCGAAGAATCGCGATGCACGCCAACAACGGAAGCCACATGATCGTGTAAAAAATCAACGCCGCCGAAAACTTCGCCAGCACCACCTCCAGGTCGCTCACCGGAGTGGTCATCAATGTCTCGAACGTGCCGGAATATTTTTCGAGGGCGAAGACGCGCATCGTAATCACCGGAGCGCTCAACAGGAGAATCAACCAGAAATAAACCGTCTGGTAGAAAATTTCGGTTACGCCAGTCGGGGTGCTTTGGCCCTGCAACGCCGAAAGAATATTCCAAAAGCTTAAACCGATCAGAAATACGACGACGGCTATGATGACGTATCCGGTTAATGAAACAAAGTAACTGCCAAGTTCGCGCCGCGTCAGCGTCAGGTAAGGTTGCATCAAATAATTTCCTCCTCGGCTTCGGGGCGGGTCACGCGGACGTAAATATCTTCCAACGAATAGCGACTACGAGAGAGTTCGCGCAATTTCCAGCCACGCTCTTTCGTGGTATCGAAAATAGCCGAACGCAAATCGGCGCCGTTTACCGGCTTGATCGCACAACGGAGGAAGGTGCCGTCGATTGGTGCGATATCCACATCGTCAACTTCCGGCATATCATCGAAGCAGCGTCTTACGTCCTCGATTGGTCCATCGATTTCCGCAATGATCTGTCCATGCTGATTGTGCCGTTTCTCAAGATTATCAGGCGTATCGGCAGCAAGAATTTTACCCTGGCGCATGATGAGCACCCGGCTACAGGTCATCTCAACTTCGGGAAGGATATGCGTTGAGATAAGAACCGTATGTTTCTTGCTCAGATCCTTGATCAACTGACGGACGGAGCGAATCTGGTTTGGATCAAGCCCAATGGTTGGCTCGTCCAAAATAATTAACTCCGGCTCATGCACGAGCGCGTCTGCTAAACCAACGCGCTGCTTATAGCCTTTGGACAGGTGCCCGATAATCTTCTTGCTGACGTCGGTTAAATCACACTGTTGCATCACGACATCTACGCGCTCCCGGGAGCGTTTACGGCTCAGTCCTTTTAACCGTGCGCGAAACTTCAGGTACTCGCGCACTCGCATATCCTGATGCAAAGGATTGTTTTCCGGCATATAGCCGATTCGGCGCCTGACTTCGTCAGCTTCTTTAAAAACATCGAAGCCCGCTACGCGCGCCGTTCCCGACGTCGCAGGAAGGAAGCACGAAAGGATGCGCATGGTCGTAGATTTCCCAGCTCCGTTCGGGCCGAGGAAGCCGACGATTTCTCCCCGAGCAACGCTAAATGAAAGATTGGTGATCGCCGTTTGACCTGCATAGCGCTTGGTCAAATTAGCGACCTCAATCATTGGTGCGTTGTTCATTGCAGCCGACATTTTAATCGTGCGCGAATCAGTTCTCCACTTGTTTCGATTCGTTTATCGAACTTTGACGGTAACGGTTCCTTGTTGCATCTGGAAGAAATTGCCGCGGACCTGGCGAATCGCCGTGACGTTGAATACAACCTTATCGCCGGGCTTCTTGTTGTAGAAAATTTTGGCGGCGTCGACCAGGTCTCCGACTGCTTGGCCGTCGATGGCGTTAATCAGGTAGCCTCGTTCCAAGCCACTTTTTTCCGCCGGACTGTTTGAATCCACACCAGCGACGATGAAACCTTGCGACGCGGGAAGATTCAAATATTGCTGCAGGTCCTGTGTAATCTCCTGGAACGTCGCTCCAATCCGCTTGCGAATTAAGTCGGCGTTAAAGACGGTTCGTTGCGGAATCAGATGAACGGTGGCGTTGATACGCTGTGTCCCACGCGCAATCACCATTGGAACATCTGCCTGCTTTTGACTCCGGGTTAAAAGCTCGACGACGAATTCAATAAAGTTGCGGGGAGTTTTCCCTCCAACCTCAGCGATGACGTCACCTTTTTTTAATCCAGCTTTTTCAGCAGGGCTGTCGGGCTCAATGTTCACAACCTGCAATGTGTTTGCGTTGGAGTTGATCTTGGCGCCAAACCACAGTTGCTGGTTACTTTCTTCTGGTGTGAAAATTTCCGAGAGCGCTTCTGCAACACGTTTAATCGGAATCGCGAAACCAATGCCCTGCGCGTTCTGTTCGCGGTACACCGCAACGTTCAAGCCGATCAATTCGCCGCGGATATCAATCAGCGCGCCACCGGAATTGCCGGGATTAATCGCGGCATCCGTCTGCAACCAATCTTTATAATCGAGCGGACCTTTATCCGTTTCCGGACGTCGCGTCGTGGAACTCAAGATTCCGCGGCTAACAGAAAACCCAAGGCCGAATGGATTACCCAGTGCAATGACCGTTTCACCGAGGAGTACATCGTCATCCCGTGCAAACTTGATCGCCTGAAACCGCTCGCCGCGCCGCGGTTCGATCTTCAACAACGCGACGTCCACGCTCGGACTGGAAGCGACAAGTTTGGCGTCATAAAGATTTGTTCCTACCGTGACCTGAATCTGGTTGGCGCGTTGAACAACGTGGTTGTTCGAAAGAATGTAACCGTCTTCATCAATGATCACGCCCGAGCCGAGATTAAAGCTTTCGCGGTAACGCTGTGACTGGCCGTAAAACTGGCCGAAGAAATCTTCGAAAGGATCTTGGACGCGAACGATCGTCTTCGTGCTAATGTTAACGACCGAATCCTTCACCTTTTCGACAGCGGCAACAATCGGATCACGCC
>CBHWET010000061.1:0-17306 GCA_966112985.1 uncultured bacterium
GGTCACTCCGATAGGCTATTTTTGTGACGAGAAAATTTTCTCGCCACTCAAATAGGCGATTTGAGCCAAGGTTTTTCCAGAAATCTTCGGTCCGATAGCCTATTTGGCCCATGATTTTTCCAAAAACCTTCGCTCCGATAGCCTATCGGGGCGGCGTTTTTTCATGAAATCTTCATTTAAAAAGCCTATTGGATGCACCAGAACCGGCAAAACATCGCGTTTCGAGCTTGTATCACCAAAAATAACTTTAACGTTTGCGGCGATATAGGACGAATCTCTCTTTATTTATCCAATCCTCGACTCTTTCGAATGCGATCGGCTGGCAGCCTTCAATCAAAGGAAACCAGCAAAAACCAATTTGTGGCTTGCGTTGAAAGCGTCGGCTTTGACAATTTTTCGCGCAATGAACGAAAACAACGGTCTACCGTTAATCGCCCCGAAGATTAAGCCAGTTCTCGACTCCGCGTTCCGCCCTGCCGTGCTCGCCAATCGCAATTTCCGTCAGCAAGCAAAACAGAATGGCGGCGTACCGATCCGCATCGCACTCGAACAAGCGGACGGATCGGTGTTTCACTTTGTCAGCGAAGTATTTCCAGACTCTCATCCGTTGGCGAAAGGCAATTTCGTTTACGTTGAGCGCATCGTGAAATTCATGCTGTGGTCACGCGGCGGCTTCCGCGTTTATTTCGACGGCCCACGCAATGTCGGTGAAAAATTGCAGAAGTATTTCGTGGAAGTTGCGACGGGGAAATTCGACGCCGACATCATGGGCAATCGCATTTATGAGCGGCCGTTCGAAGTTGTTTTGACAAAAAATGTCCCGCCCGAAAAAGCAACCACGACACCACTCGGCCGTCACCTCAATGGGAATCGAATTGGTTTCGACCTTGGCGGCAGCGATCGCAAAGCGGCAGCGGTGATCGATGGCAAAGTTGTTTTCAGTGAGGAAGTGATCTGGGATCCGTACATGCAGCCGGATCCCCAATATCATTTCGACGGTGTTATGGATTCGCTGAAAAAGGCGGCGGCGCATTTGCCTCGTGTAGACGCGATCGGCGGAAGTGCAGCCGGTGTCTATGTGAATAATCGCGTAAAAGTGGCTTCCCTGTTTCGTGGCGTGTCGAAAGATACCTTTGAACGGTGTGTGAAGAACATGTTCCTCGATATCAAACGACAGTGGAACAACATCCCGTTCGAAATCGTGAACGACGGCGAGGTTACAGCGCTCGCGGGTGCAATGTCATTGAATCAGAACTCGGTGCTCGGCATTGCGATGGGGACAAGCCAGGCAGGTGGCTATGTAACGCCGGAAGGCAATATCACCAGTTGGTTGAACGAACTGGCATTTATGCCCGTCGATTATAATCCAAATGCGGCCCGTGACGAGTGGAGCGGTGATTACGGTTGCGGTGTGCAATACTTTTCTCAGCAGGCGGTCGGTAAATTGATTCCGGCATCGGGTCTCGAAGTAGATCCCAAGCTCGGTCTGCCCGAGAAGTTAAAGGAAGTCCAAAAGGCAATGGACAAGAACGATGATCGGGCACTTAAAATTTACCAAACCATCGGAACTTACCTCGGCTACGGTGTGGCTCATTACGCGGATTTCTACGATTGTAAAAATGTGCTGATTCTCGGACGCGTAACGAGCGGGCGTGGCGGTGACGTGATTATTGAAGGAGCCAAAGAGGTGCTGAAACAGGAATTTCCTGAGTTGTCAGGCTGTATCGCGTTCCACGTTCCGAGCGAGAAAGATAAACGGCACGGCCAGGCAATTGCGGCGGCTAGCCTGCCAACGATTTAATGAAAGTGTGGGTTCTCTAAATTCTGTTTTGGCGATGTACAGTCGGGCGCTTAACTTACGATAAAGGGAAGCGCCGATGTCATCATCACACGCCAATCCAGTTTTGCCGCCATCCATTCGTGATGACTTCCCTGTCCTGCACCAGGATGTGCACGGGTTTCCGCTGGTATATCTTGATAGCGCTGCCACGTCACAGAAACCACGGATGGTGATCGATGCTTTGAAGAATTTCTATGAGCGCGACAACAGCAATGTGCATCGTGGAGTTCATGAACTGAGCAATCGCGCGACGCAGGCTTACGAAGGAGCGCGGACGCGAGCCGCGCGATTTATCAACGCAGCGTCAGACACCGAGATTGTTTTCACACAAGGCACCACAGAAAGCATCAATCTGGTCGCGACATCGTGGGGTAACGCAAACATTAAAGCTGGCGACGTAATTCTTCTGACCGAAATGGAGCATCACAGCAACATTGTGCCGTGGCAATTGTTGGCGGAGAAAACTGGTGGAGTTCTGGCGTATGTTCCGGTGACATCCGACGGGTTGCTTGATGTAAGCAAGCTGGATGATCTGCTGGCAAAGGCGAAAGTCTTCGCATGCACGCACGTTTCGAACACATTGGGCACAGTCAACGCTGTGGAGGAGTTGTGCGCGCGAGCGAAGAAGTTCGGTGTCACGACTTTGATCGACGCCGCCCAGAGTGCGGGTCACAGGCTTTTAGATGTGCAGGCGATTGGGTGCGATTTCCTGGCGTTCTCAGGACATAAGATGTGCGGACCAACCGGCATCGGCGTGCTGTATGGGCGACGCGAGTTGTTGGAGAAGATGGGGCCTTATCAAGGCGGCGGCGATATGATCGCGTCGGTTGGTTTTTTCGCGAGTGAATGGAAGCAACCGCCTTACAAGTTCGAAGCAGGTACGCCAAATATTTCGGGAGCAATTGGATTAGCTGCAGCAATGGATTATCTGGATGGCATTGGGCGGGAAAACATTCGACTTTTTGATGAAGGCCTTTCGTCTTACGCCTATAAGCGTCTTTCTGCGCTGTCGGGCATTCGTCTGTTTGGACCAAAAGCCAACCGCGCTGGATTGGTCAGTTTTCTTTTCGACACAATTCACGCGCATGATGTAGTGACGATTGCGAATGAGCATGGCGTGGCGTTGCGCGGAGGAAACCATTGTAATCAGCCATTAATGACGCGCCTGGGAGTAGAATCGACAATCCGTGCGAGCTTTTACATTTACAATACGAAGGCTGAAGTGGATCGGTTGATTGATGTGCTGAAGGATATTCAGAAGATCTTCGGGCAATGATACCCGTGCGATTGATTGCCGCCGGAGTTCCCGCAAAAAAAGAGCGGCGCCCTGATGGAATGGACGCCGCTCTGTAAATCCAAATGGTTAATGTTTATTTTTCCAGCTTGGCATCGGCTGCCGGGGCATTGCGCTTGGCCATGATCGCATCGATGATTTTCTGCGCGAGTTCAGGTTTATCAACGAGCGCCTGACGGGCGGCATCTTTCCCCTGCCCAATCAATTCGCCATTGAATTGAATCCACGCACCCTTCTTATCAACAACACCGTTCGAAAGACCGACTTCAATAATCGAGCCTTCCTTGTTAATGCCGTGATTGTAGAGGATTTCGAATTCCGCTTCGGCAAATGGCGGTGCCACTTTATTCTTAACAATCTTCACCTTCACGTTGTTACCGACTGCATTACCGGCAGCATCTTTCAACGTGTCTTTGCGGCGGATATCGATACGAATACTCGCGTAAAACTTCAGCGCCTTACCGCCAGGAGTCGTTTCAGGGTTGCCGAACATCACGCCAACTTTTTCACGCATCTGGTTGGTGAAAATGCAAAGCGTCTTGGATTTGTTAAGGATCGCCGTGAGCTTGCGGAGTGCCTGGCTCATCAATCGCGCTTGCATGCCCATCGTAGCCATGCCCATCTCGCCTTCGAGTTCAGCTTTCGGAACGAGTGCCGCGACGGAATCAACGACGATGACGTCAATGGCGTTGGAGCGAGCGAGAGTTTCGCAAATCGTCAGGGCTTCTTCGCCGCTGTCGGGTTGGGAGACGAGCAAATCGTTGAGATTTACACCCAGTTTCTTGGCGTAAGCGGGGTCAAGAGCATGTTCGGCATCGATGAAAGCGGCAAGTCCCCCGGCTTTCTGAGCATTGGCAATGACGTGAAGCATCAATGTCGTTTTTCCGGAAGACTCAGGTCCGAAAATTTCCACAACACGGCCGCGGGGCAAACCGCCGGCACCGAGTGCAAGATCGACGGCGAGTGCGCCGGTCGGAATGACTTCGATACGGTTGAGGGCTTGTGCATCACCGAGGCGCATAATACTGCCGTCGCCGTAAGTTTTGGTGATGGTTGAAATTGCTGCTTCTAGATCGCGTTGACGAGTCGCACTAATTTTTGCGGCTTCAGCGAGTTTATTATCGGAAGGTTTTTCGGGTTTCTCAGATTTGGCTGCCATAAAAGATTTCCAGTGGAATAGTTAGGTTCGAAATATCTGGCATCGTGATAAAGAACGGCACTGCAATAGTCAATCGCAGGTTAAAAATATTTAGTTTTTTGGCAGAAAACCGTGCCCGACGAGCAGAACACCAGTCTATCTGGTCGCACGACGAAGGCTAATCAAGTGCACTACAAAGAGGATTGTAAACACGACCGCGCTATAACGATGGGTCAAATAAAGGAAGTGTTGCCCCGGGGTGCCGAGAGTTGGAGTCATTGGCACAACGCCACTCAAAATCACAAGCAAACCAGAGATGAGCAAGAGCCAAAAAACAACCTTGTTGGCACAACTGTGCGTGGACGTTTCATCGCAGAGACGGGAACGCTCCGCCCAGGTCACCGCAAATAATGCCAATCCAATTGCAAACAACGGGGCTGAACCGACGTGAGCCATTAGAATCCAATGGGTCATTGGAACCTTCCCAGCAATCAGGGACCCGATGCCCGTGGCCGCGGAACCAATTACTCCCAGCAGCAGGAGCAAATATGCCAGTCTACCCAGTTTTGGAAAAGGCACAGTGACAGGCGTTGGTGCTGTTGCAATCGTTTCAGTTTTCATAACTCTCGCTTGTTGATCTGCTTGCGACGTAACCCTCGCGCTAACGCACCAACCCCAGCAACGCCGTAGCTGACCAAGACAGCCAGGACGACAAATGCCGATGCGAATGTGATTACTTTAAGCATCGGTCGAAAATTGAATGTGAAGGCGAATGTAGAAGCGACGGTTTTGCTTTCATCTCCTCGGGCAGCCCACATTTCTTTTGTGACGCCTTGTTTTGGATCGACCGGTCCGAGCGCTGCAACGGTCCCGGAATAAATCGGCGCTTTGTCAGCGTGACAATCGGCGCAACCACGAGCACCAACGGCTTGATTCGCAGCGCGAACATCGTGCGCGAGAGCCCACGCATACGGTTTGGCTGCTTCGTGTTCTTCTGAGGTGAGCTTGTCGCCGTTTAAGCGATATAATTTGCCTGCGGCGATGAAAACAGCGTCGCCTTGCGTTTTATCGGACGAAAGTGCCGTGAGGACGTCCTGGATTTCTTTGTCTGATATGGCTTTCGTGTTGTACGGATCACGTTCGACATCTTCACTGGGCTGTGTTGGCAGTTTATCCCCCGCGTTTCGTGAGACTTCCTCTGGCAACAGTAGCTTCACTTTACCATCTTTCAAATAGCCCCAGTAACTGGGCCAAACCATCTTGTGAGGCGCGATTTTACCCGTGGACTCGCGTAAAAACACCGATTGAACGATTTGTGGCGCCGTATTGGCACCCCGGGCAGGGGCTGGAATTCCGAGCTTATGTGCGAGTGATGTGTGGACAATTTGCGTTGAATCGCTTGGAAACGGGCCAGCATGGCAGGCGGTACACGTCAGCTTTTCGAAATGAATAGGCGGCAATCCTTTGTGTACTGGACGCGGTGCGCCCAACCGGCTGCCCATTTGAGCTGTTTGATCTTTTGCATCTGAAGAACCGTAGTGACATCCGCGACATGAAAGCGTCGCGACCATCCCGAGCTCATCCTTCAATTCCTGTTCGGCCCGCTTTTTTGCGTCAGTTTCGCTAAGAGTTGCGTTGTCGCGCCGAAGGAGTTTCACTCGAATATTGATAGCGTCCTCAGTGATTGCGCGATCATTAACCTCACCCTCGTATCCGCGCACTACCATGTGGTCGATGCCATTGCGATGACAATCAACGCAGCTCATGCCAGCGCGAATGTGAACGTCCTTATCCGAGTGCCAACGAGCGTCACCAGTTTTGGATTCGCTGGTATGACAGTAATAACACGTGTTCGGAGATGGGCGGCGGGTTACTTGAAAGTTGACGTTGTTCTCTAAATCAAAGCGCGCCCGATCATACTTCAAAGCCGGCAAATTTGTAGGTGCGGCTTTCGGCGGCCGCCACGAATCGGCTAAGGCTTTGGCGCTTCGCCCACTGCCATAGACGCCCAGACGAGCGCCGATGGATGGTAACCAGCGATAGTTTTCTGAACTAATGGCGCGGAATCGCCCCTCATGATCGTAACCGCCGGTCATCTCATGACAAAGTAGGCAGTCAATCTCGAGCGTTCCTGTGACCACCAACCGACGCATCTTCGCGTCTTTGAGATCAATCTTATCTTTTGCTGGATCGCCCACACCACCTCCGGGGAAGTGACGAACAAAGTTTTTTAAGAAGTCGTAGTCACTCAACCCAACCTCGGAAGGTTTGAACGTTCCTGCCCAACCGCGATATGAAAGCGGAATTTGCGTGCGAGTCGCGGTATCAGTTAGTATCCACGGTTCACCTTGCCGACCGGATTTGACATTCCCAAGAGCAGCATTGAAATGCCACCCGTGACTGATCACCTCGTACTCATGACACCGGCCACACGTTTGCTTCGGTGAATAAGGAGGCATCTTCAATTCCTGCGGCTTGCCTTGTTCGTCGAACGCAGAAGGCGGAGTCAGAATATTCCCGTCCGCATCACGCAAAGGAATCTCGTGATGATGCGGCATACGACTCTCTGTCTTCAAGCTTTCTGCCGCGTGAACTGAAGCGGGAGTGAATAAAATCCACGCCAGTGCGACAGAGAGCAGGCGTAAACCACGCTTCACTGACACTCCGGTTACGTTACGGCTGATACGACCAGTGAAGCGGTAGGTTTTCATACCAGATTAATTGTCCGAATCCACCCGTGGTTTGCTCTCCGAAGTTTATTCGCGTTCGGTTCCGCTGTTCCAATATTTAAACATTTCTTCCTGGGTCGGAACTTTCAGCGGGCGGACCACGCGCAAGCCGAGAAATTTAGCATCCGTCAAATACCAGATGCTCTTCGGCAACTGCGGATCCTGCTGTTTCATATCTTTATAAGAACCATTACGCGCTGCGCTTCGGCACTTTTCAGGCCCGGCAACGTCCCCGTCAAAGCCACCACCGCGAAACACATGCGGATAAGGCTTCGTAGGTTTATTCCAGGGATTTTCCGCCGTTTTACCTGCGAATTGTTTGTAAAAATTAGCGTCGTATTGATCCAGGCACCATTCGGCAACGTTGCCGCTCATGTCGTAAAGTCCCCACGGATTCGGCTTCTTCGTTCCAACTTTGTGGTACTTGGGTTCGTCGCCGCTGTTTTCGCCGAACCATTCATTGTCACCGAGTTTCGATGGATCGTTCCCAAACCAATAGGCCGTCGTGGTGCCAGCGCGGCACGCGTATTCCCATTCGGCTTCAGTCGGTAGACGATAGAAATGTCCAGTCTTCGCGCTGAGCCACTCACAAAACTTATTAGCCGCATGCTGGGTCATGCTGATCGCGGGAAAATTTTCCTTACCCATGCCGAAACTCATTTCGACATATGGCTTTGTAGGATGAGCGATGGCATCCGAAGCATCCGCAACCGGCGCGCCATCCTTTTTGGCTTTTTCGTCCGGGTACATGAAAATTTCGTATGCATTCCAGGTCACTTCATATTTGCCCATCCAGAACGGATCGACTTTGACTTTGTGTTGAGGACCTTCATCCGGTTGACGACCTTCTTCTTTGTCAGGGCTGCCCATCGTGAATTCACCGGCGGGAATTGGAAGGAGATCGAATGACACGGGAACGTTCGGTTGAGGCCGAGGAATCGTATCCGTGTACGCCTTCATGTCAGCCGCAGCCTTCTCTTTGGAATTCTCCACAATCTTTTTATAAAGATCGGCGATCGTCGCAGCTTCTTTCTTTGGGTCGAACGCAGGTTCTTCCGCGAAAGTGTTTGGAACCAAAAAGCAAAGGGCCGTGCAACTGGCGAGCGTCCAACAAAGTGTAAATCGTTTCATTGTCAAAAGAGTGACGATATTCAGGGCAGAATTATTTAAATGTCAATGGTTACAACATCGGTGTAACCACGATCACATCTCCCAATAAACAATCTGGTGCAGATTGAAAATTCGTGTTCCTTACCACCGATTCATCGCTACACTCCGTCCCGTCAAATGGCGCTGCTTGAAGTCAAAAATCTAAAACTCGAGTTTGGCACTCCCGAAAAATCTGTTCGCGTCGTAGACGATGTATCGTTCTCGCTCAATGCGGGCGAAACGATCTGCATCGTTGGCGAAAGTGGCTGCGGCAAAAGCGTCACAGCTCAATCGATAACCCGATTGCTACCGACTCCCCCTGCCCGCTATGTTGGCGGACAAATACTTGTAAATGGCCGTGACGTATTGCACATGTCGAAAGACGAACTCCGGGAAATCCGTGGCGGCGTAGTCAGTTATGTCTTTCAAGAACCCAGTGCGTCACTGAACCCGGTCTTTCGTGTTGGGCGGCAGATTAAAGAATCATTGAAGCTTCATCGCCCAGCCGTCGCTAACGATGCAGAGGTGATTCGGTTGTTGAAATTGGTCGGCATTCCGGCTCCCGAATCCAGGCTGCACGATTATCCATTTCAAATGTCTGGAGGAATGCAGCAACGTGTAATGATTGCCATGGCCCTGGCATCGGAACCAAAGCTCCTGATTGCGGACGAGCCAACGACAGCATTGGATGTGACAATTCAGGCACAAATCCTTGATTTATTGAAGGACCTGAAGTCTCGGCTCGGAATGAGTATTCTACTCATCACTCATAATTTAGGCATCGTGGGCGATATTGCCGACCGGGTTGCTGTTATGTATGCCGGCCAAATCGTGGAACTCGCGCCAGCGTTGGAGCTACTGCGTCGTCCACTTCATCCCTATACAAAGGCTTTGATGAATTCTGTGCCCCAATTAACAGGCGGGCCGGCTCGTTTGCAGGCAATCACCGGCACCGTTCCTCCACCCGGTGATTTCCCTTCTGGTTGCCGTTTCTTTCCGCGTTGTCCAACCGCGCAACCTCCGTGCGCAACAACGGCGCCTCAGCTGGTCGAAATTGAGCCGAATCGTTGGGTTCGTAGTTTATATGTCAAAGCTTGAGCATCATGGAATTTAGTTCGACTTCCCGCTAAACAGGTCTTTCATTACGCAAGTGTTCGAGAACATTTCTGATAAGAAGATTAACCTGTATGTCGTTGGGGGCGCAGTCCTTGTCATAGCGCTCTTCACCGCGATACGGATAATTCCATTCGTCACCGCGAACGATAATAAACGGGCTTCGCAGTTCATCGGCGCTCCCCTGCCCAGCGCTGCGTCAGCTATTAAATACGCTGACAAAGCCGGCTTTCACGGCGGTGATTATTTCGTTTCGACGAAAATTGACCCAAGCGCTTTCCGCGAAGTCACATCTAAGTTGGGAATGAGCAACCGAAATGATCTTCTTACTATTTGGCCTGAAGCGCTCACAGGCGCCCCATCCTGGTGGACGGTATCAAATACCAATGATACGAATACGTTTTTTGCCGACCGCCCGAAGGAGTTTTCGAAAGTCGTCGCACGATATGAAAATGGGACAATGTATTTCAAACGGCACGTCCCCAAACGCTAACGATCACCAAAAGTTCCAGGCGCCGCGCCACATAATCCACACCCCCAGCAAGAGATTCGTAATCGCGTGCGCCGTGATAGCGTCGCCAAGTCGATTTTTCCGAAGAACCAGCGCCTGATAAGTAATTCCCGCAAAGATACCCGCCAACCATTCATGGTGCTCTAAACCAAAGAGCACTGATGTGACCAGGAACGTGGGTAGCCGAAATTCATTAAGCCGCATCTCAAGAAAGTTTTTTTGCGCAATCGACCGATAAAGAAATGACCGAAAGAAAATTTCTTCGATGGGTGGAACAATCAACGTGCTACCAACAATCCGAACGGCTATAAAAGACCATGCCGCCAGCGAATTACCTCCGAACGCTGCGCCAGGATTCCAAGGACTTCCGGTCGCCCCCAGATGACGATACCACGGGTCGAGTCCAATCCACAGAACACAAACTGCAACCCCAGCGATCACTGCGTCTGCACTGATCGCCCATTTGAATTCCGGAATGTACGGACGTAATAGAAACAGCAGCAACCCTGCAAAAGCGGTTTTGATTGCGTAAACCCAATATCGTCCTGTCTCACCAAATTGATTCTGAACTGCCGTCAGGAGAACAAATGCAAGAAACGGGGCGATCCTCGCCAAAGCCGGGGATTCAGAGAATTTCTTTGAAACAAAATGCATCGCAGCAAATGTGCGGCGAAGCTTGCAGAACTTTTATTGCAGTTCGAGCACTTTCGTTTCTCCATTCCATTCGAGCGTTACAGACATCGGCTCGATTTTGCTCACAACAGCGCCATCAATCTTTCCACCCTCTGAAACTGTCTTTCCATTCAGCATGACTGTCGAATTCGCCTTTTTATAAAAAATCCCCTGCAACTTGATCACAGGAAATGTCGGTGCAGGCGGCGCCACAGGAACGGCAACTTCCACTGGTGGTTTTGCAACAACAGGAGAAACCTCAGCCGCTGGAGGGCTGGACGCAGTTGGGTTTGCCGCAACGGGGGGCTGGGTTACCACCACGGCTTGCGGAATGGCAGGAGCTTGTTGGGGCGAGACTTGCGCAGTCGCAACGGAAAGCGATTTTGCCGGTTCAGTTGAGACCGTCGGCGTCGCGATCTTCGGCTCAACCTTCGGAGCCTGAACGACTGTCGTTCCTGTTTTCTTGGTCACGATCAATGCAACAACAACACCGCCCCCAACCAGCAGCACCATAATCATCACAATTGGAATTAAAAGTGACGTCCCAGGCGCAGCTTTTGGATCAGCAGTCTGCATCGGCGGCGCGCCAACTGCCTGCAATGCAGCGGGCGCTTTCGCAGCCACTTGTTGCTGGTGCGTGTGACTCGCCTTTTTCAAGGCATCGTTGATGAGGCTCATTAGTCGACGTTCCCTTCCAGTTCGCGAATAGCGCGGCCAACCATTCCGAAACTGATGCGTTCTTGTTGCTTCACGAAACCCGCGAGCAGCGATTTATCCGAAAGCGCATTCACCAACCGCGGAATGCCTTTGCTGTAGTTATAAATTCTCCAAATGGCCGCGCCGGTGAAATAGGGTGAGCCGTTCGCGCCAGCAACATGCAATCGATGTTGGATGTATTGCCCAATCTCCGCCATTGTGAGCGGTTTCAAATGATATCGAACCGTAATACGCTGGCGCAACTGACGTAACCCATGGGCATTTAAACGATCACGCAACTCAGGTTGCCCCATCAAAACGATCTGTAACAACTTGCGTTCGTCGGTTTCCAGATTTGACAGCAGCCGCACCTGTTCCAGCAACTCATCCGAAAGATCCTGTGCCTCATCGATAATCAAAACTGTCTCTCTTCCTTGCGCCATCTGTTCCAACAGGAACTGATTGATGATCGCAATTGTCTCCAATCGATCAGCACCTTTAACATCCAGTCCAAATTCCATCGCAATCGCCTTAATCAATCCCTCGGCATCCAGGACGGGGTTTAAAATCAATGCTGTGGAAAAAGTAGGCCCAAGTTGCTCCAGAAGCGCACGGCAAAGCGTGGTTTTGCCGGCTCCGACCTCACCGGTCAGTTGAACAAATCCCTTTCGTTCCCGGATACCGTACAACAAATGATTAAAGGCTTCGCGATGCTTCGCGCTGTAAAAGAGGAAACGCGGATTCGGCGTTATCGTAAAGGGTGGCTCTTTCAGCCCATAGTATTCCAGATACACGGCAAAGTATTGTATTTAACTTACTTCGTAAGAAAAGCAATTATGCGGCCAACCGGTTCAATGCCCAATTATCGCCCCAAAAACAAAACGGCTGGCTCCGCGAGGGAACCAGCCGTATCCTAGTACATCCGAGCCTTACTTCGGTTGTTGTTCCTGCTTGGTTTCCTCTTTCTTTGGCTCGTCTTTTTTCGCTTCATCAGCCTTCGGAGCATCTTTTTTCGCTTCTTCGGCTTTAGGAGTTCCAGCCGGGGCTTCTGGCTTCTGTGCTTCCTCGGTCTTGGCTTCCTTCTTCTCGGCCTGGTCCTCCGCACGGAGAACGCTGCCCGACAACAGGGCAACTGCCGCAACTATTACGCTGAATAGTTTAACTGATTTCATCGTCTTTCTTTTGTTCAATAAGAATGCAACGGCTGCCGCTCTGTTTCCGTACCACACAGTACGAGGGGCGGTAGTCCGTTGCGGCGCCGAACGTATACAGAAAACTACGAGGTCGTCTAGTGGGTAAAACCCCGAGCCGAAGACATTAGGACGGTTCTAAGAGAAAGCTTCTATTTACCCGACAAAATCCGCCGCGCGACTTTCAACAGCGCATCTGCTTCCATATCATTTCCGATCGTAATCCTTATAAAATCCCGCGTTTCGGGATATTTAAACCAACGAATCAGAATCCTGTTGTCGCGCAGTTTCTGAAGCCATTCCTCCGCAGGAAACCGCGGCGGTTTGGCGAAGATAAAATTCGCCTGGCTTGGATAAACAAAAAATCCAAGATTCGTCAGCTCTCTTGAGAGCCGTTCACGCGTGCCAACGACCTTTTTCCAACAGGCACGATAATACTTCATATCGTCCAACGTTGCCGCAGCAGCGATTTGTCCAACGCCGTTGACGTTGTAGCTGTCACGGATCTTGTCCAAAGCCGCGATCAATTCCGGATGCCCAATGAAATAACCGATACGCTGATAACAAAGTGAAAACGCTTTAGAGAATGTCCGCGACACGATCACATGCGGATACCTGGTCGCCAACTCCATGGCATTTTCCTTCGCAAAATCAACGTAAGCCTCATCGAGGACCAGCACGCCCTTTTGTGCACGACAGAGTTTTTCCAGTTCGGCGGTCGAATAACCACGTCCACTTGGCGCATTCGGAGTTGTAACGAAAGTCAGCGCCGCATCGAAATCCCATTTTTTATCGCGCTTAAGTTCCGCAACGGTCGGCATCGCGAAGTCTTTTCCAAGCGGCACCGCGTTTGTGCTCGCGCCATGAATCGCCGCGAGGACGGGATATAAAGAATAGCTGGGAGTGAAATATTGAACTGTCGTTTCGCTTCCACTTTTGGCTGTCGTCGGCTCGACGAACGCGCGAATCGCCATTGCGAGCAATTCGTCCGAGCCATTGCCAACAATCACGTTCTCCACTTTGCAACCATGAAGCTTCGCCAGTTTCTCGCGTACGACCTGGGCCGTCGGGTTCGGATAGAGACGAAATCGTCCATCCAGCGCTTCCTTCACGGCCTTGAGCACCTTAGGCGAGGGAGGATATGGATTCTCGTTCGTGTTGAGCTTGATCAGGCCTTTGATCTTCGGCTGTTCACCGGGAACGTAACCGTGCAAGTCTCGAACAAGCGGACGAATCAGGGATTGAGGCTTTTTCATTTCTTATCCAGCCGAATTGTGGCCGAGCGTCCATGTGCGTCCAATCCTTCGACTTCGGCAAATTTCTGCACAGCAGCCACTGATCTCTTTAACGCGCCGGGATTGTATTCAACCACACTCGTGCGGCGTTGGAATTGATCGACCGTCAAACCCGGGAACGAAGCGCCGGCACCGCCCGTCGGCAACGTGTGGCTCGGTCCCGCGACATAATCACCCAGGACCGTCGGTGAAAATGAACCAAGGAAAATGGCTCCCGCCGTAACAATCTTCGTCGAAAGCGCCCGCGCATTCCGCGTCATCACCTCGCAATGTTCCGGGGCCAATTGATTTGCGAGCTCGATCCCCTCCTCCATCGTCTTCACTTGAATCAGCCAGCCATTATTCGACAGCGCTTCCAGTATCATCTCCTGACGCTGCAACTTGGGAATCTGCCGATTAATCTCGCGCTGTGTCTTATCAATAGTCTGTTTCGAATTCGTCACCAGCCAAACACGTTCATGCCCGGAACCGTGCTCCGCCTGCGCCAGCAAATCCGCGGCAATGAACTTTGGATTCGCCGTATCATCCGCGAGCACCAGCACTTCGCTTGGGCCCGGCAACAGATCGATCGCCACGTGACCAAACAACAGCCGCTTCGCCGCGACAACATAAGCATTGCCAGGTCCAAAAATCTTTTGCACACGGCGAATAGTGGGCGTTCCGTAAGCCATCGCTGCAATCGCCTGCGCGCCGCCAAGCCGATAAACCTCCGTCGCACCGGCGGAACGAACGGCGTAAAGAAGTGCTGAATTAATCTCACCATTTTTGCCGCACGGGGTGCAGACAACGATTTCTTTGCAACCGGCAACGCGAGCCAAAACAATCGTCATCAAAGCCGTCGAACAAAGAGGCGCTTTCCCGCCTGGAATATAAATCCCAACTCGTTGAAACGGATCGAACTTCTCACCGACGCTCGCTCCCTGGGAGTTTTTCGCAGACCAATTCTTTCGAACCGATTTCCGGGCAAACTTTTCAATATTCCTCGCCGCGAGCGAAACGGCCGCACGCAATGATTCATCCGCCTTGAAAGATGCCGCCAGGAACTCCGCCTGAGTCACAGCCAACTGCTCCAACGTCAACGTTGCGCCATCAAATTTCTCGGTGAATTCCAGAAGCGCTGCATCGCCGCGGAGATAAACCGCTTCAACGATAGCACGAGCGCGTTCTTCGATTGTCTTATCGAACAGACTCGAATGCGCGGTGAGTTCGCGCAATTTGGCAGCGAAGTTCGAGTCGGAATGACGGATGACATTCATGTGGCGAAAAGTTTCCAGTTCGCCGCCCAAAGTTCAAGATTCAAAACCGGTTAACACGCTCGCGTGCTCTTGGTTGGGCTAAACGCGGGCAATGTTCTAAGTCGTAGCCAATCACCTCACCCCGGCCCTCTCCTTCCCATGAGAGGGAGAATCGAAGTCAATCAATCCGGATTGTCGAAGGACGGTCTTTGCCGGACAGTCGTTTGCAAAAGTATGAATGGACAACTGCTGTCCCCTCTCCTGGGAAGGAGAGGGTTAGGGTGAGGTTCTGCCGCTGTTTTATTTTAGCAAGGTCGGCGAAGAAAACAAAATCATTCCTCCTTCACCGCGTTCTCGATCATTCCCCGAAAATCTTTTTTATATTTCTCCACCAACTTCTCTGGCCCGTAAAAGCGACCAATCACGTTCCCGCCTTCGTCCTCAATGATCGCGCCGTACAATTTATAATTAGCGGAAGGATGCTTCTTTTTGGTCGTCGTCGTTGGACCGAGATATCCACCGGCGAATTCTACAAATGTCACTTTATGCTCTCCAATCTTCACGCTCTCCGATGGAAATTCGCGCAGCTCAACGAACCAATTCTTCCAACGTTTCACCACATTCTCCGGCAGCGCGTGATCCGCATTCGGTTTAAAGTGATTCATCAGCACGGTGGCATAACGATCGCTCTCCGGCGATTCCATCACATGAAACGTAAGCTCCGTAAGGAGATCATTTCGCTGCCCCGGTTCGGTGTGCATCCATTGCCAGTTCGGCGGCCGCTTAAAACTAAAACGACCGAGAAGAATCGTTTCTGGATTGAAGTCTTTGTCCTGCTTTTTCACCTCCGCCCGAAGACCAAATGCGAGTGCTCCGAACAGGAGCACGAAAACGAGAGGACGGACAAAACGCATAGTCTATGCAGAACAAGCTACCGATGCGCCCAAGTCATGAGAAGCTCAAAGCATTCGTCTAATTTTTTCGCTCAAACGCAGAGTGCTTCAGAAAGTGCAGCGTCTGGCTGATCGCGGCGGAGTTCTTCATGAGAAACGGATGCGTCGCATGTAACACAAGAAAGTCTTTCATTCCGTCCACCTTGGCTCGTTCAAGCGATACCTTTCCGTCGTCCTTCCCTTTGATCAACAAACTATTGATCCAGTTGATCGAGCGATCTCCCGCAATCACACCGAGTTCGAAACTCACGGCACCTAACTTATTAGGAGTAGAATCACCACCGGTTCCAAGTTCGCCGCCCGCAGGCCCATTCAATGCACTGAACAGACACCATCGATGCAATTTATCGACAACCTCGCTGCCTTTGTTTGGTGGCCCAAGCATCACGACTTTCCCAAGATTCCCTAATGTGTGACGCTTCAAATAACTGCGCACAAGAATCCCGCCCATCGAATGCGTCACGAAGTGGATTCTGGAACAGGACTGAAGTTTCCGATCGCTGAGTGCGGCGCCGATTGTATCCTCACTCAACGTCTGAATCGACGCCGTTCTCGACGGATAATCGACATTTTTAACGTAATAACCTGCCGAAACGAGAACCCTCTCTATCTTCCGCATGCTCGCACTGGACCTGCACAGACCATGGAGTAAGACCACGCCTTCAATTGCTTGCATAGGTAGAACGACACATAGAATCACGAGAACGCAGAGACAGGGCTGCATATCGTTTAGATTGTTTGGCAGGAACCCGGCATTTCAACAAGAGCGAAAGCGCAACGCGTCGTAGATATTTCATAGATTCTACATTTTGTGGCTTCTCAACGCTCTCACCGTGTCAAATAAGATCACGCCCAGTCGAGCCAGGATCGCGGGAAGACGAAAATTCTTCAGAAAAGAATGCTTCGAAAGTCAGCTAATAATTATTTTTTCATTTTCGACGGCGTTGGAAGTGAGCAGAAAATTATTTCTTCACTTCCGGCGGCGTCGGCAGTGAGCGGAAAATTATTTTTTGGTTCCAGACGGCGTCTGGAGTGAGCTGAAAAAAATTTATTCGTTTCCGACGGCGTCTGGAGCCAGCAAATAATTATTTTTTCGTTTTCAACGGCGTCGGAAGTGAGGAGAAAATTATTTTCTCCCTTCCGACGGCGTTTTTTCCATCCGGATTTCCAGAAAAGTCGGTTCGGGAAGGCTTTTGGCGGCAGTTATTTTGCAAAAAAGTCGGTTTCCGACGCCGTCGGAAATGAATTTCACGCTCGATGCAGGTTACTTTCGAGGCTGTTCATTACCGCAGAACTTCCAGGTGAGGCGACGTCCCGTCGCCTTATTGTAAAAAAAGTCGGATGTTCCCTCTCAGTTCCCACCTTTTTTCACGTTTTGGTGTATCCGAATCATCATATAAAGACACTTTTTTCACTTTTTTGACCCGCATTCCAATCAATGAAATCAATGGTTTCGTTGAGGGGGCGCGAGCTGTCGACAGCTGACGCCCT
>CBHWET010000062.1:0-17255 GCA_966112985.1 uncultured bacterium
CGCCTGCGCTGTTCGAGGTTGCTGTTAATAAAGCCGTTGATTTGCTGCGCGCAGGTGAGGCGGTCGCATTGCCGACGGAAACTGTCTATGGGCTCGCTGCGAACGCGCTTGATGCAGATGCCGTGGCAAGAATTTTTGAAATCAAGGGCAGACCCGCTCAGAATCCAATCATTGTTCACGTCTCGAGCCTGGCAATGGCAAGAGCTTGCACCAGGGAGTGGCCGATAATGGCGGCCAAGTTGTCCGATGCTTTTTGGCCAGGACCGTTGACTATGGTAGTTCACCGATCCAAAGACATTCCGGACAATGTGACGGCTGGTGGTGAAACTGTAGGCATTCGATGGCCGAGTCATCCGCTCATGCAGGCGGTCATTGCGAAGTGCAATTTTCCGCTCGCCGCGCCGAGTGCTAATTTATCGAATTCTGTTTCGCCGACTAATTCTGAACATGTTCGCAAAGGGCTTGGGGGTAAAATAAAGTTGATCGTCGATGGTGGGCAATCGCAGGTTGGCATTGAGTCAACAGTGATTGATCTGACGTCCAATCCGGCCCGGCTTCTTCGGCCAGGAATGATTCATGAGGAATCTTTGCTCTCGGTAACTGGAGAATTGACACTGGGTTTTGGAGATAGCGAGGAAGTTTTAAAGAGTCCCGGTCTGCTTCGAAAACACTACTCTCCCAAAGCGAAGCTCCGCATTCTTAGCTGGCGCGATGAGGCAGATTTAAAGGTGCAGATCGGCAGCTTTAATATTTCTGTTAAACAGACGCACGTAATCAGTCACTCCAGAATTCCTCTTGGTCCCGATTTTGGTCGTGTGTCCGTGATCCCGCATGATGCCGAAGCATTCGCGCGCGCTATTTACGCTGAGCTACACCACTGCGACGAGATCGGTGCCGATCTTATCGTGGTGGAAAAGTTACCGGTGACGAACGAATGGCGCGCGATTGCCGATCGTTTAAATCGCGCTGCCGCTGACTAATAAATATCTTTTCGAAATTGCAATGGAGAAGCTCGACAACAAACCCTACCATTCGGTAGGTTCATCGCGCCCGGATCGAAGCGATCATAAACCAATGCGAACCATAGCCATCTTTGCGGCGTCTTTATTAACCAGTCTATTGCCCACGCTCGCGCAGACTTCTACGAATACCGTCCGCGAGATGTCACTGCAGGAATGCGTGCAACAGGCGCTCGCAAATAATTTTGATGTGCAGATTGGTCGTTTTGATCCGCGTATTGCCGGCTACAATTTTGAAAGGATCCGAGCGTCGTATTATGACCCGGTGTTCGACACGACGGTGTTGCACAGTTACAACTCGCGTGAAGGCGGGGTAAATCCGCTGACAGGACAACAGTTTGATCCAACGATCAGTGAAAGCACAACCTTTGCGCCGGGCATCTCCGGCGTATTGCCAACGGGCCTTACATATGATTTCTCACAGAACATAGCGCACCGCACCGGCAGCAGCAGCGGAAGCTCTTTCGATTTCTATGACAGCACAGCTGGTGTGTCGTTGCGGCAACCATTACTGAAGAACGGTTGGATTGATTTGGGGCGGCAGAACATCCTTATCGCAAAGAAGGACATAAAAATTTCGGAGGAAACGTACCGTCAGCAACTGATGGATATCGCGACGAGGGTTGAAAAGGCGTATTACGAATTGATCTTTGCGCGGGAAAAAGTCCGGGTTCAGGAGAAGGCGATGGAACTTGCTGGCCGCCTGCTGAATGAAAACCGTCGCCGCGTCGAAGTCGGTGCATTGGCACCGCTGGATGAAAAGCAAGCCCAGTCACAGGCGGCAAAAAGCAAATCGGATCTTCTCGCTGCACAGCAGGATCTCGTCACCAAACAAAACGACTTAAAGGGGCTCATCCTGAATAATTTTCGTGACTGGCATGATGTTGTGATCGTGCCGAGTGAAAAGTTGATTGCCATCCCGGAACGATTTGATTTGCAGGAGAGTTGGCGTCTCGGAGTAACGCATCGCCCGGAATTATTGCGCCTTAAATTGGACCTGGAACGGCGCGACATCATTTTACGCTATCAACGAAATCAACTATTTCCATCGGTGGACCTCACTGGCAGTTATGGTCACAACGGAAAGGCCAATGATGTGACGGGAGTTCTGGACGATACCAGGCGCGGAGACAACCCGAGTTACACCGTCGGTGTGGTATTTAGTATTCCACTGAGCCTTCGCGGGCCGAAAAACGCGTTAAACGCTACTAAAGCTGAAAAAGAACAAGCCCTCTTGCGTTACAAAAAGCAAGAACAAGACATTTTAGTTGGAATTGAAAATGCAATTGGGAACGCCCAAAGTAGTTTTCAGCGGATCAAGGCCAGCGCCGAAGCACGCGAATATGCCGAAGCAGCATTGCAGGCAGAGCAAAAGAAACTCGAGACCGGAAAGAGCACCAGCTTCAATGTTCTTCAGCTTCAGCGTGACTTGACCGAGCGACGGTCTGAGGAGATTCGCGCTCTGGCCGACTACAATGAAGCTCTTGCGGAGATTGCATTGCAGGAAGGGACAACGCTCGACCGTAATCATTTCGCTGTAAGTTTCAAATAAGTCGCGGTATTTCTTCGTCCTTTGTAGATGGCTGCAGCCGTGACATCGCAACCGCGAGTGGCACTTGATGGGAAATTTTTTCGCCTCGGCGATAAGAAATTTTACGTCAAGGGTATTACGTATGGTCCATTTGCGCCGAACGAACACGGTGAACATTTCCCATCGCCAGAAGAAACGCGCCGCGATTTTCAAATAATTCGCGACCTAGGCGCTAATGTTCTGCGCGTATATTATGTTCCCCCCCGGTGGTTGCTCGATATCGCCCTGGAATTCGATCTAAAGCTTTTGGTGGATATTCCATGGGGCAAGCATCTTTGTTTTCTGGATTCTGAGAAATTGCGGGCCGACGCTCGTATCGCGATCCGGCAGGCAGTACAATCGTGTGCAGCGCATCCGGCTGTCTTTGCGTATAGCGTCGTTAACGAAATTTCTCCCGATATTGTCCGATGGAGCGGTGCTCAAAAGGTTGCTGACTTCCTTGATGAACTCGTGAACGTCGCGAAAGCCGTAGATCCAGAATGTCTATGCACGTTTGGTAACTATCCTCCGACAGAATTCCTACGTCCTCAAAACCTCGATTTTGTCTGTTTCAACGTTTATCTGCATCAGCAGAAGCCGTTCGAAAATTATGTGGCGCGATTGCAAATGATTGCGGACGCCAAACCGCTTGTTCTGGGCGAGTTTGGAATAGATAGTTTAAGCGAAGGGGAGCCCGCCAAATGTGAGATGCTTGAATGGCAAATTGAAACGGCATTTCGCAGCGGACTTGCTGGTGCGGTGGTGTATAGCTTCACGGACGACTGGTTCAAGGACAATCGGCAAATCGATAATTGGGCTTTTGGGTTAACAACACGTGATCGCACAACAAAGGATTCGTTCTACGTCGTGCAAAAACAGTATGGGAAGGCACCGTATTTTTCGCTCGCCCAATATCCCAAGGTGTCGGTAGTCGTTGCCAGTTATAACGGTGCACGAACCCTGAAGGCGTGTCTGGAATCTTTGCAGCATCTGAATTATCCAAATTATGAGGTGCTGCTGGTTGATGACGGTTCCACTGACACTACTCAGCAGATTGCGTCGTTATACAAAAATGTCAGACACCTCTATCAAACGCACCAAGGCCTTTCAGTAGCACGTAACACCGGGATTTATGCTGCCGAAGGCGAGATTGTTGCGTTTACCGATTCAGACTGTCGCGCCGACGAAGATTGGCTGTACTATCTCGTTTGCGACCTATTAAACAGCAAGTTTGCAGGAATCGGCGGCCACAATTTTCTGCCACCAGAAGACTCATTGGTTGCCGCGGCTGTCCAAGTTTCACCAGGCGGCCCTGCACACGTTATGCTGACCGATCGCGTTGCAGAGCACATTCCCGGTTGTAACATGGCCTTTTACAAATGGGCTCTCGTCGAGATCGGAGGCTTCGATCCGATTTATAGACGCGCTGGCGACGACGTGGACATCTGCTGGCGACTACAGCAGAAGGGATACAAACTTGGTTTTTCCCCCAGCGGGTTTGTTTGGCATTATCGTCGATCGACGCTTCGAGCTTATCTTCGTCAGCAGGAAGGATACGGCGAAGCTGAGGCGTTGTTGGTGCGCAGGCACCCGGAGAATTTCAATTCATTCGGTGGTGGTATCTGGCATGGCAGGATTTATACGTCCGCGAAGTTTGGGCCAACGTTCAATCGCCCAATTATTTATCGGGGCTTGTTCGGAAGCGGATTCTTCCAGACTCTTTACCAGGCTGAACCTGCCGAGGCTCTGATGCTTTGCACAAGTCTGGAATATCACGTCATCGTGAATCTGCCGCTGCTAGTACTTTCTGTTCCATTCCGATATTTGCTGCCGTTAGCCATTGCAAGTGTGTTGCTTTCGATTGGAATTTGCGTCGCTGCAGCTGCGCAGGCTGATTTACCACGAAAGAAAAAGCGCTTTTGGTCGCGGCCGCTTGTCGCATTATTGTTTTTTCTTCAACCAATTGTTCGCGGTTGGGCTCGCTACAAAGGACGGATCGCGCTTGGCCCGACTCCGCGTGTCGCCTATGAAAATCTCGACTACGTTCATCTCAAAAACAGCGGGGAACATGTCGATTGTGTCGAGTATTGGTCCGACAAATGGGTCGAACGAATAGACTTTGTTCAGCGGGTCACCGAGAACTTAGACAGACAAGGATGGCAGTTTAAAACAGATGCCGGATGGAGTGATTTCGATATCGAAGTTTTTGCAAGTCGCTGGGCGCATTTATATCTTACTACCGTCGCTGAACCGCACTCGCACAATAAGGTATCCATCCGTTGCCGATTGAGGTCGGCGTGGTCGCTGTTTGCGAAACTCAGTTTCTGGACTATCGCTGGATTGGAGTTGTTGGTTATCGGCTTTGCTCGGCAATCCATCCCGTGGCTCTGGCTGTTATTGCTGACGTTACCCTTATTTGCGTGGTTTATCGATGCGGACAGACGAAATTTGCAGAGGGTGATTGTAGTGCTGTTAGATGATGTCGCGAAACGTCGTGGTTTGATGAAGTTGCCGGCGACTCCGCGCCCAGAATGATCGAATCAGGGTTGCTATTCCGTTGCCATTTCAGGTCGACGATTCTTCGCATCGAGACATTCGCGAACCATTTGAGCAAGTCTGCTTGGGGGATATGGCTTTGGCAGGAAGTTGAAACCTTCGAGTAGGGCAATGTCTTTACCCGCCATGCCTGGGCTATAACCACTCGTATAAATTACTTTCAAGTCCGGATTATCAATCTGCAAACGTTCAGCGAGATCGCGTCCTGAAATGCCCTCGGGCATAACCAGGTCAGTTAAAAGTAGATCAATCTCATCCTTGTGCTGAGCCCACAGCTTCAACGCAACCGGACCTGACGCCGCCTGATAAACGAAATATCCGTAAAGCTGAAGAATATCGACGACAAGTTCCCGAAGCGCGGGTTCATCCTCCACGACGAGAATCGTCTCTTTGCCGCCTGTGGCTGCCGGACAGATGGATTGCGATGGCGACGGTGCCGACGTCGCTAAGGTCACCGGCAAATAGATTTCAAAGGATGTACCGCGTTCGACGACGCTATTTACTTCGATCCATCCTTCGTGTTGCTTGATGATTCCGTAAACCGTTGCTAAGCCAAGCCCGGTCCCTTTTCCGACTTCTTTCGTAGTGAAGAAAGGTTCGAAAATCCGGTTCAAAATTCTCGGTTCAATACCGCAGCCTGTATCCGTGACTTTTAAACAAATAAAATGTCCGGACCTGGCCTCGGTATTCCGAAGGAAAGCGGTATCGTGCAAGATTTTTTCTTCGGTGCTGAGGATCAGGTGACCACCTCTTTGCATCGCATCCCGAGCGTTGATTGCGAGATTAAGCAACACTTGTTCAAGCATACTGGCATCGGCGTAGACCGTTGGCAGTCCCGCTGCACCTTCAAATTTGACCGTTACGTGTTCGCCGAGAACACGTCCGAGCATCTGCATCAGGTTCGTAATTACATCGTTGATGTTCAGATATGTCGGATGCATCACCTGTTTGCGACTGAACATCAGTAACTGGCGAATGAGGTTCGCAGCGCGTTCAGACGCCTGGCAAATTTGACGCAATGGACGTTCAACTTCCTTACCGACAGCGGGGTGCTCGACAAGCAAACTGGCGTGGCCCTGGATTACAGTCAGGATGTTATTGAAATCGTGAGCGATTCCAGCGGCAAGTTGGCCGACGGCATCCATCTTCACCGCTTGACGAAGTTGCGCCTCGAGATTCAGTCGATCCGTTATTTCGGTGCAATAGCAATGGACTACGCGTGCGGCTTGAATCGGGACAAATCGCCAACTAAACGTGCGATTGTTAAGTGTCGTTTGAAGATTGGCGACGTTTTCCCCTGTTAATAAACATTCAGCGACGACAGACCGGACGTTTGGGGGAAGGATTGGCTCAAGTGATTCTCGGGACAGCGATTTCGCCAGTGCCTGTGCGGCATCGTTACCGTATGTCATCTTGCCATCGGATGCGAATTCCAGAACAGGATTCGGGTTGAAGCGGGGGAACGCAGCAAGCTTTTGAATTTCTGTTTCAGCACGCTTTCGTTCTATGGCGTAACGCACCGCACGTTCAAGTTGCTGTGCCGTGATTTTGCCTTTGACGAGAAAATCTTCGGCGCCAGCTCGCATAGCGTCGATATCGACATTGTGGTCACCGAGTCCGGTAAGAAGGATCATCGGGGTGTTGATACCCATTCCGTGGGCTTCCTTTAGCAACACTAATCCGCTGTCCGCTCCCAGACGGAAATCAATCAGGTAAACGTCATGGCAACGTTCACGCATGCGGTCGAGCGCATCATTGTATTCGCACGACCAGTCCACCAGATATCGGGTCCGGTCGATCTCAAAGAAAAGATCGCGCGCGATGATGAAATCATCTTCATCATCATCAACAATCAAAACTCGTAGGCGCGTATCGCTCATTGAGTTATTTGCCGCTGTTCTCAGGCGGCAATTCAACGATCTCAAACCAATATTTGCCGAGAACTTTGACCGTTTCAACGAGCGATTCAAACGTGACTGGCTTCGTAATGTAAGAGTTCACGCCTAAATCATAGGTGCGCAAAATATCTTCCTCAGCCTTCGATGTGGTCAGAACGACTATGGGGATTCGCTTTAAGTCAGGATGCGCTTTGATCTCCTTTAGCGCTTCACGACCATCTTTTCGTGGCATGTTTAAATCCAGCAAAATTAAAGCGGGCAGGGGAGTTTCGGGCGATGCCTCGTATTTACCACGTCGCAACAGGTAATCCATGAGTTCTTCGCCGTCTTCGACGAAATGGACTTTATTGGCAAGTCGACATTCGTTAAATGCGTCACGTGCCAATTCGCGGTCATCGGCGTCGTCGTCCGCCATGACAATTGTCACGATGTTTAGGGTTTGTCTCATATCGAGTTCAAATTGGTTGATCGGTTCGCTGCTTCAGAGGCAAATTAACAATAAACGTGGATCCTTCTCCAGGGCGACTGCGCGCCGTCACGGTTCCACTATGATGTTCCACAATTTTACGTGTAATGGCCAGCCCCATTCCCGTGCCTTCATAGTTCTGCCGGGTATGCAAACGCTGAAACACCTGGAAAATGCGGTCAAGATACTTCTCGTCGAAACCGATGCCATTATCCGATACGGTGAGCTGCACCATATCACGCGAAAGCCGCGGGTCGATTTCGTTCTGTTCACGAAAGGTTTTCGCTTCGACCCTGACCACTGGCTTTTCGTTTTCTTTGTGAAACTTCAGGGCATTTCCAATGAGATTTTGCAAGAGCTGCCGCATGTGTAGTGGTTCAGCTTCAATTACGGGAAGCGGGGCAACTTCGATCTTTCCGCCGACCTGTTCGATGCGTGTCTCCAAATCAAATAAAACTTCCTGGACCACCTTGGCGAGGTCAACACACACAAACGGTTGTGACTTTGATGTGACTCGTGAAAATGTGAGGAGATCATTGATCAATGCCGACATCCGAATCGCGGCTTTCTGCATCCGGCTGAGATAATCGAGCCCCTCCTCACCCAATGCTTCGCCAAATTTTGATTTCAACCGATCACCAAATACAGAAACTTTACGCAACGGTTCCTGTAAATCGTGCGATGCGACATAAGCAAAGTCCTGGAGTTCGCGATTACTGCGCTCCAGTCGTAACGTGAATTCCTTAAGTTGTACTTCAGCAATTTTGCGCTCGGAGACGTCACGAAAAATACTAAGCAGCTTCGGGCGTTCACCATCAATTTCGAGAAAGCTGTTGGATAGTTCAAACCAGATTTTATCGCCGTTCCACAAAGACAATTCCCGTTCGAACATGGGTTGAATGTCTCGTTCGGCGAATCGTTTTTGGTGCTTCTCCAACGCCGAGGCGCGGTGGCTCTCGTCGTACACTTCGGTGAGTGGTTTTCCGATCAATTCCTCTTTGCTCTTTTTTACGAGACGACAGAACGCTGGATTTACCAATAAGATCGTTCCCTCGTCATCGGTCAGTCGCATGCCGTCAAGCGAATCCTCCCAAACGCTCCTAAATACCAACTCGGAACGACGAAATTCTTCGGCCGTTCGCTTGCGATCGGTCACGTCACTGAGAATCGCCATGACGCCAATTACCACCCCCAATTTGTCGAATACGGGGGCCTTCGTAGTTTCCACGAACCGGACCCGGTCCCCGATTAAAAGCATCTCCTCAATCTTTTCCGCTTTACCCTGCGCCATGATTCGCAGGTCGTCAGAACGAAACTTCTCGGCTAGATCTTTTGGAAAAAAGTCGAAATCTGTCTTCCCGATAAATTCCGCAACTGCTCTGCCAACTTTATTTGCCATTGCGACGTTGACAGAAACAATAACTGAGTCGCGGTTTTTAAATAAAACAGGTTGTGGCAAATGGTCGAGAAGCGCCCGGTGATGGCTTGGAAGCTCGAGTGAATCAAAACTTAACATCCCTGAAATAATGCTATCACAACCCGAATCCGTTTTCGGATGCAACGATGCGCCTCCATGGATTGGCTGTTTTGATTCCATAGACAAAATGGGACAGGGCTACAGATGTACTTGATGGAAAGGCTGAAATCAACCTTTTCCAGAACGAGGGCGGGTGCTCGGTTGACGTACCTAAGCGCGAATCCGGAAGAATTCGTAGCTAAATAAAGAATACAGCAGCAAAGAAGAAGATGAGGAGGGCGTACAAGACCAAATCGAGGAGCCACTCCTTGTCATCATGAGAAAGCGGTTTCATTCGTCACCTCTGACCACACTATACCTCTTTATCAGGTGTTTTGCCAATCAGGGCGAACCCTTGAGACGTTAATCAAACCGGGCGTCCCGAGGTGTCAATGTCTCCGTTGAAATTGTTGTCTCGCAATGAGTTTTCTGCATTGCGCTGGCCGATTTTCCCTTTGCGATTCCCGGCTTTAGCGCGTGGCAGTTTCACGTCGCGGCACGTACATCCGGTTCCCTCCGCGCACCCTGCACAACAATAGGTTTCGTTTCCAAGCACGTAACCTTCGGTCTTCTTATCGGTAAGCGACATGCCACAAGTAGGGCACGATAAGTTTACCCGCATCTTAACGTTCTGGACATTTCGTGGAATCATTTCTCCTCCTCGCTGGAATTTGGCTTCGGAACGGGAAGTGCGCAAACGAGGAAAGTAGAAAATGCCTGCCGAAAAAGCCTGAATTGAGGCTCCGGCGACACCGGTCGACTTCCTTCAA
The DNA here is from genome assembly GCA_966112985.1 of uncultured bacterium. Taxonomy (GTDB): domain Bacteria; phylum Verrucomicrobiota; class Verrucomicrobiia; order Limisphaerales; family JACDHS01; genus CBHWET01. The sequence goes on from CBHWET010000062.1 coordinate 9,796, forward strand.
GCGCTACTTGGTCTTTTTCTTTTGGCTCTGTTTTGCTTTTAGCACGTAGCTTTCGGAGCCTTTGTAACGACGTTTGCAACCCAGCTTCTTGCGCATGCGTTCACGTGCCGCAATTTGATGCCGCAGGCAAAAATATCCCCCCGGAATCGCCGGTTCACTACAGATCCAACAAATGCCACGGGAGCGTTTACGGAGCATGTGAATCTGCTGGCGCGACATCGGCGTGCCGTCCGCTTTCTTCATGCCGGTAAACTTGTCCTTGATCTTCCCGACCTTTTTCTTCGGTTGGACGCGTGTCTTCACTAAGGAATTTTAGTTTACAGCATTGCGCTAAAATGTCTTCTGAGGAATACCGCGAAACAACTGTCAGACTTTCCCTGAAAATGTTTCTTCGAAGCCCTATTTTTCTTTCAATTCAATTTCACCAGCCCAATCTGCCGCCAGCGTTTCGGTTGAAAGCTCTTCAAGCTGACGAAGGTAAAACTTAGCTGGGCCATCAGCACCATTGCGTAGTTCCAGCACCTTGCAGAAAGCGCCTTGTGCCTGTCCGAATTGCCTTTGCTCGAAATGTTTCAAGGCATTCGCAAAAGCTTCGCGCCACGGCTTTGTGTTGTCCGCGTCATCGCTGCCACCCACCAATTCAAAAACTTCAACGGTCTTTTCAAAACCTTTCAAACGAAACTTACCTACGCAACGAGTAACGAATCGATCACCGATGCCTGATGCCGTATCGGCGGTGATCAGGATATTCGTGCCGAGGAATTTGTTCAGACCTTCAAGCCTGGATGCCAGGTTGATGCTTTCGCCAATGGCGGTGTAATCAATACGCGTAGCGCTTCCGAAGTTCCCGACGTTCGCTTCACCGGTGTGCAAGCCAATACGCGTTCGAAGAGGAACCGTAAAACCATCTTTGGAATAGGTAACTTTCTGTTTTTCCAACAAAATCGCCGCTTCGCAGGCCCGTCCCTGATGATCGGTCTGTTGCTCGGGCGCATTCCAGAAGGAGAAAATAGCATCCCCGATGTATTTCACGACGGTTCCATCCGTTTTGTGGATGCAGCCGGTGACCGCGTTTTCGAAATACCGGTTCATCAATTTCGCCAGATCATCCGAGTCCATTCCTTCGGAAATCGTCGTGAAGTTTTCAATGTCGCTGAACAGGATAGTCAACGTTTGTTTCTCAGCTCCCGGTTCGAGGAATTCTGGTTTTCCTCGTAGTTGTTTCACGCGCTTTGGGGAAAGGTGTTTTGCCAGCGACTGTTCAAGCAATCTGTTCTGAACGTACAGTTGGACGGAGTTAAAGGTGACGGACCAGAGCAGCGCCACTGGAATCTGGATAAGAATCGGGATCAGCCACGCAAACCAAAGATGTTTCTGTGTGAAAAACGAATAGTTTATGATGCCGATGGTCGCGGCGATGACGAGAGCAAGAACAGTTGCCTGCAATGGTCGAAATGAAACCAGCGTTATCCCGCAAAGAATTCCGAACAGTGCGATACTCCATTGTTCAGTGGACGGTGCTATTCGCTGCAACCACTCGCCACGCAGCAGGTTTAGAAATGCCGTCGCATGAATTTCCGCGCCTGCTGAAAACGGTGTATCGGGAGAGGCTGAAGAAAAAGGCGTGGGATATTGGTCTCGCCGCTCATGCCAAAACTGTGTCTGGGTCCGTCCGCCGATGAAAACAACCTTGTCATGGAAGAAACCAGGCGGGACGCCCGCGTCTTCGGTAACTGCCTTGAAATAACTGATCTCGGAGATCGTCGCACTTGGCCCGTAATAGTTGAGGTAAAATGGATTCGAGCTGAATGCAGTGTTCGTAGGAATTTTTGCACCTACCAATTCCGCTGCCAGCCAACCTTCGCTCGGAATGTTTTGGGCGAGGTTTGTCTTAATTGGAAGATACTGTCGAATGATCCCATCGCTATCCGGGTATGTGGTGTCTGAAGCGATTCTGCCGGACGCCGCTTGATAAAATAGATCGTAAGGTGCATCAATCTTCAAATTGTTCCCATAACCCACTGGAACAATATCTGCGCACAAGATCACTTTCCCATTCCTTCGAATAGCTTCCGCAAATTGATTATCGATTTCCGGATCGGGCCCGGGATCGAGGAACAGAATATCAAACACGACGGCTTTAGCGCCTTCCCTGGTCAGGCGATCCAGCAGTTGCGCGTGCAACTTGCGTGGCCAGGGGCGGTCATAAGGCTTTTCCAAGGCGGTATGCGACGCCTCGTCCAAATAGATCATTACAACTTCGGTCGGGCGATTGGCTCCGCGAATAAGGAATGGAAGGTCGTAGCTCCAATGGGCGAGTTTTTCGCCCACGATCAAGTGAACGGCCAAAATGCCGACCAGCATCGGCAAAAGAACACCAATGGAAATCCCAACCCACCGTTGCCTCAGGTGTGTCCTCGCTTGTTTAAGCAGGGCGGCGAGTTTTGATCTCATTAAACCCGCTCAGGATAGAGCATCCAAACCGCTGTTAAAACGTAAATTTCACCATCGCAGTGAACAAACGTTCATGCGGCAGTTCGCTATACAGGTTCACCGGCATCAGGTGATAATCGCCACCACCGAGGTTCAACAATCCGAGTCGGATTTCGGCGCGACGCTGCGGAAACCGGTAGCCAGCATAAACATTGAATTGCCAAAAGTTATCGCCCGGGAACTTGTTCGAGAAACCACGCAGGCTCTGCATATAGTAATTGGCTTCGCCACGGGCAAAGAACCCGCAACGCAGATTGTACAACGCATACAGATTCACCTGGTTCAAACTTCCCGAGATTTCAGATACAGCAGGTGAAAACGTCGGAAACGACGTCTTGAGTTCGCCGTAGCTGAAACGATAGCGAACGCCGACGGACAATTCGTCCGTCACAAGTTGCGTCAAAGCCACACCCGCCGTGCGTTCCTGATATTTAACAACCTGGTCCAGGTGCCCGATGCCAACAACAAGTGGCGTGCTCGGAATCGTGTAATCCGTCGTCCCGACTTCGCGTTCCGCATCGCTCTCAAGGATTTCGCCATCAATCGTCAAATAGGTTCGCGTCGGGAACTTCTGATCGAGTCCAACGCCGTAGGTGGTGAATTCAGAGCCGGCGATGTTACCGACCAGCGAGTCTGGGGCGATGTTACGGAACGATTGATTGAACCCTGCAACTTGCGACGGTTCTAGGCGCACGCTTTGATCGAAGAACAAACCGCCGAGTGAGCGCGTGTAATCGGCACGAACCGTCGTGTCTTTGGTTGGCGTCCAGCGGATACCGGCTTTTGGCGAAACCTGGCTCTTATCGTTTTCCGAGCTCGAGACAGGCGCAATATCCGTATTCAACGGGTAATGCAGATAATCGTACGTCACGCCACCGAACAACTGCAGTGAGTCGATGACATTATAGAAGTCGTATGCATACGCGCTGTAACGTTGGACTTCCGTACTCACATCCTGCACGAATGTGTTTGTCACGCCTGGAATGCTGCTGAGAACAGAATGGGTATCGTTGTCGCCGAACTGTGTGCGACCGCCGACGATTAACGTATTATCGGCGCGTTCCCAGATGTGCTGCGCTTCCGCGGAGTAAGCCGAGAAATCGCTCTGCAAATTCTGGTTCATCGTCAACGTGCCCACTGCAATCGGAGTTCCGGCGGGAGTCTTCAACACCGCGACGTTGCCGCCTGCGATTGGATTCACCAGGCTGAAGTCGTCGTCCAATCGTGCGAACAGGAACAGTGTGTGACTGCCGGGTTGCCATTCGTGATGATACCCAGCGAAAACATTCGGCTGCTGCAAATCTTTGATGCGCAGCGTCGGGCTCGCCATGTTGTCATTATAATATTGCAGGATGTCGCCGGAAGAATTGTCCGAGTAGGTCGCCTGCAAATAAATGCTGTCCTGCGGTGTCAGTTGCTGCTTCACCTTCGCGGACAGGAATAGGTTTTCGAAATCGTTGTTGATGCGGAAACCGTTCTGGGAGCGATAATCGACATCAAGCGCATATGCAGTATTGCCGATTGTTCCGAATTGCGACGCCGTTTCCACCCAATCGCCGCTGCTGAAATACTCGGTCTGGGAGCTCAATCCGAGATGATCCGTTTCAAAGAGCCGTGAATATTCCTGTTGGGAAATGTTTTGCGAAAGATTTCCTGCGCCGACCGGGGCAAGAAGGTTCGCGAGTAACAATTCGTTCAACCATGGCGTTTCATAACGCAGGTTGATGGAGCGTGGATCGCGCAACGCATCATAGCTTTCGGACAGGAACAAATGCGCGGAGTAATTTGCATAGTCAGCGTTCACGGCGCGGCTCGCTTCACGGACGCTGAAGTCAGTCATGCCGGCGTCTCGATAAATCGATGCAAGGTTCGCACTGCGGACGGCGCGGTCCTGATCGAGTAACAACTGCGAACGGAAGACGCTGCGGTTGTTGTTTAGCTCCTGTGACTTCTCCAGATTATCGATTGCCTGGTTTACTTCATTCCGTTGCTGGTTCAGCAGGGCAGAGTAGAGCCATGCCGTCGGATCGTTCGGATCCAGTTTTTTCGCGAGCGCCAATTCCTTGTCAGCCAGGTGTTGGTCCCACGTGTAGCGAAACGCCTGACTCTGGCTCCATGCCTTGCCGAGATAACTGCGAAGAATAGCGCGATTCGGTTCTAATGCCGCGGCGGTTTCCAGATCCTTACGACCGCCGGCCACGTCGCCTTTTTTGATTCGGATCAAACCGCGTCCGAGCCATGCATTGCCGAGTGAGCCATCCAAAGCGATCGCGTTATCGAATGATTTGCGTGCTTCCACATAACGGTTTTTGGCCGCCTGCAAATAACCCTGCAGAGCCACCGCTTGTGCATTGTTCGGAGAAAGTTGCAGGGCTTTGTTCAACGCCGCCGACGCTTCGTCGACTTTGCCAAAACTGAATTCAAGTTCCGCCACGCGTTCATGTGCGAAACCAAATTGAGGAGAGGCTGCCGCAGCTTTCCTTGCGAGTTCGAGCGCCTTCGTTAAATGAGACTTGGACTGCGCGAGATAAGAAGCAGCAAGAAGTTCCGTGGCCGATGTGGGCTCAGAGGAGCTTGAGATATCCTGGTGTTTGACGGCCGCGATCAACTGACGCAACGCATTCGCGAGGGCCGCGGGCTTTCCGCCGCCTTGAACTTTGTTCAGCGTCTCCGTCGCTTCCGCCACATTTCCGACAGACAGCAACAACGCTGCACGATAAACATTTTCTTCATTGGAACCCGCAGCGCGATCGAACGGAAAGTGCGCCACAGCCTTTAGCAAATCGCCACTGCGATACGATTCGAGTGACTGCGCCCAGGACTGTTTCTGACTGTCGGTCAATCCGAGTTCATCGACGTCCAGCACGCCGGGATAATAAAGCGTCCATTGAATGACATTGACCGCGTCGAGTGACGGACTCTTCTGTGGAGCTTTCCCTGGTTCAACACTGGCTTGTTCGCCGCTTACCAGCGTGAGTTCGCCGGCTTCGTTCTTCAAATCGACTTCACCGTCAACGAGCGTCAACAGCATGCGTCCGTCTTCAGCGACAGCTAGATTGAATTCCGTTCCACGAATAGCTCCCGACGCTGATGGTGTGCGAAACTGCGTCGCCGTAGGTAAATCACGATTAAAGAAATATACGGCACCGCTCTTCACATCGATCATCGAGCGCGCATTCTTGTCGGGAGCCTGCACCTCCAGCGTGGTCAATTCATACATACGCATCACGCTGAGATTCGATAAGCGGACGGTGGCGCGACTGTTTTTTCCTGTGCGCACACGATCGCCGATCTTCAAGGCCTGGTTGGTTTGGCCGGTGCTCCACGTCGTCGTGCCTGCTGCGGCGACATCGACCGTTCCTGCGACCGTTAGCAAAATTGCATCACTGCCGGGTTTTGCAGCGACCGGAGCGTTTTGAGCAAAGACCTTGGGGCTGAAGCAAAGCAGGACTAGGCAACCGAGGTGGAGCAGTTGTTTCATAACTCTAGGTTTTTAAATTTGACCGGCTGATTCAGGGTTTTCCTTACGAAATTTTACGGCGGATAGCAAGGAATGGTTTAATAATTCGAGTTGTCTAAAAGAGGTCCGAAGCCCGGGTGAGTAAACAAAGAGCCGCCCCGGTTTCCCGAGGCGGCTTTGTTGGAGTTCAACCTTTAGGTTGTTCCCCTTTGCCCGACACGCTGAAGCGTGAACTCCAACGCTGGCGAACTTTGAACCTTGAACTATTTGAACTTTGAACTCCTTTACGCGTGCGTAACCACCGTCACACTCGCGGTGCGTTGCGATTCGCCGCCGGTGTTCACGGCGGAGATTTGAATCTCCACCGTGGCATTGGTCGGCAAACCTTCGAGTGTGAAATCGAGATCCGCCGGCGAACCGACTGCGACGAACTCTTCATCCACACCGATTACCTTCTTGAAGACGCGGTAATATTGCGCACGCGCCGCCGCGTCCCACTTCAAGGCAATCGCCGTCGGTCCAATCAACGTTGCCGTGACGGATTCAACTGCGTCGGGTGTTTCTTCGGCGCCGGGCAGGTTGAATCCAAACGCCTTCCAGCGCGGATCCAGCGAGCCGATGAGCGCGGCCAACTCGTTGATCAAGTCGCGCAACGCTTTCGCCACAGCGTCAATCTTCGCGTCCTGATCGGTTTTTAACCCGGTCAGTATGGCTTCCTGGCTGTTGACTGCTGCGCTTGCCGCCGACAGTGCTTCATACATCGCCTCTGCCTGTGCGGCAGTGACATTGCGTGAGGCGACTTCCAGCGTTGGATTCGCGGTGAAGAAGTTCTTCAACGCGAGCATCAACAGCAACAGTTCCTCTACGGTGTCAGGCGTTGCGAGACTGCCGACGTAGCCGGTGATGTCCCAACTTTCGCTGTAGAGGTTGCCGAAGGTTGGCTTCAAGTTGTCACGCGCCAACATCGCGAAGGCGCGCGCCTGGGCGACGACCTCCTGCAATGCCGTGCGACGATTGCGCAACGTTTGTTTGCCGGTCTCGTAGGCATTGATCGCGAGGACCGCCGCCATACGCAACGCCGACAGCATCGCTGCGGTGATGTGTTTGATGCCGATGGGTAATTCGTGTTCAGCCAGACCATTCTCTGATTTGATGGCCTGTGCCAACACGCCGTTCTTTGTTTTATCGATTATATTTTTCATAACTTTTTTCCTTTCTCTGCTTGTGGCTTCCGTCTGCGTGCAGCCTCAGTCTTCAGCGTGCGGTTCATAACTCCGCACTTCTTAATTCCGATTGCTGTCCCCTGACTTCTGCCGTGCATTACTTCGCGATGCTCGTTGAACCCTGGAAAACAGTTCCACTTTTCAATATCGCGCGAGCAACATGCCCGCCGGTTCCGATGACATTCGCGCCACCTTCACCAATCCGTTCCGCAATGCTTCTTTCACTAACTGGTGCAGGTTCAGGAGATAGGTAACAGATTTGGTTCAAGACATGGGTAACACTT
>CBHWET010000063.1:0-16990 GCA_966112985.1 uncultured bacterium
GTGAGATGCATCGAGTGGCTCGTTTAGATTCAACAATTATTAAATTGTTTTAGGACCCCCAACGACAGCGCGGGGAGAGAGTCGCAGAGAGGGGTTTTTCATAAACCGTGATTTACAGAAAATCGGAGAATTTTTGGGGCCACCTCTCTCCGGCTCTCTCCCCCATTTTACAAATGGCGGAGAGAGGGTTCGCGCCTACGAAATTTTCAAGGGCCAATGGCTTTGCGGCCGGCACACCAAGTTCAAAAAGAAGAACTCCCCGAAAACAGCGAGAAAGCTGTCGTGACCTCTTAAAGTGTTCATTCGCAACGTCATCCGCACAAAAGTACAAACTTTTCCGGCCCGTAAAAATCCGTCCGCAATCTTTTTCGTGTTTTTCCGCTCCGACGAAGGTCGCCAATCATCTCCGACAGACTTTTCCGGCCTGACAAAAGTCGTGAAAAGTTTTTTGCGGACTATTCCGGACCGACAAAGGCCGTACCGCGTCGGATTCAGGAATTTTTGGCCCGTAAAAGGTCGTCTAGAGTTCTGTACGGGTTGTAACGGCCCGTAAATGTCCGTTCACAATCTTTTTCGAGTTATTTCCGTCCGGAAAGGGTCATAAATTATTGCGGACGGGTTTTCTAACTCCGGAAAAGTTTGAAAATTACTGTAGACGGATTTTTTCGGGCCGGAAAAACACGCCCGATGTGAAATTCAGACATTGGAAGCGCGAAAAATTAGCCCACGAACGGCGGACGAATGTTTTCGGCGCTACAAAACATCCCCGCGCGGTAAAATGCCGCTTAGCAGACGTTTTTATCACGTATCGCGATTCCGGGGCTGTTTGTCGGGCCGGTTGATCGTTCCGAAAGATTGGAAGCGACAAATCGACGCCCGCAAAATTGCTAATTATTTTCCGCGCCGCATAAGGCGCTCCGGACGGGGATTGGTAATGACGCGATTTGTTTCCGAGGAGGTGAACGCCAGAGTCGGAGTGATACTGACTCCGGACTTTGTCACCAGCTTTGCCCCAGCGAGGGCCACATCTTCCACCTGGAAAACTTTCGTTGCTCCGTTTGGCTCGTAAAAGCTCTTCATTTCCTCCGCCGTAAAGGGACGTGCGCCGCGTCGACCGAAGACCACGGTTTGGTTACCGGTTTCATCGGCAACGCGATCACGATCGAGTCCACGTGACACAGCGACGGCCGGTCCACGAGTCGGGTATGTCGCAATCAGTTTGGGATTTGGCTTTGGACTGAAGCCCATGTGCCCCGGCACGGTATCGGGAGAAATCATTTGCAGGACGCGCAGACCGTTCTTGCCGTCTGCGACGAGTGCAAACATCGAGGCATTGACGGAGCCGATTTGCACCGAGCGTGTGTCATTCAGAACGCCGTCCGCGTTAAACATTTGTTCGAGTTTCGGATGCTCCGGTTTTTCGATGTCGACGATGGCGAGACCTTCCGCGCCGTTCGCGACGTAAGCGTAGGTTCGGGCGAGATAGAATCGCTGTGCGTTCTTCAGCGGCACGAATGCATTCTTTACCGCAACCGGTTTCGTGGGCTCGGTTATGTCGATCACTTTCAAACCGTCGTCATCCGTGGCGAACAAATAGCGGAACTGAATGCCGACAGCGCGAGGATGATTGAGAGAACCATCAGTCAGTTCGGCGACCAGCTTTGGCTTTGTCGGTTCGTTGATGTCGACGACAAACAATCCTTTGTCCGCCACGACGTAAAGGAAATGTCCGGCGATAAAACTATGCCGTGCGCCTTTGAGTTTGTTCTCGGGATTGAAAACAACTTTCTCCTTCAGGAAATTGTTCTCGGGATTTCCATCGACGAGCGTCGCAACGTTGACGATGACCAATCCTTCTTCGAGGTCTGTCACGTAGACATAAGCGTAAAGCATGTGGATCGGTTGCTCCTGATTTTCCGGCAAACGCGTGCGCGCGGGATCGAGGGCGAGTGTGCTTGGAAGCGTGACAGAAGTGGCATACTTCGTCCGCACGTACGTGCGTTGGCCGAGGGGCGACACGGGTGAGGAAACGATGCGCTCTGAAAAACCTTTTTGATCGATGTTCGCGACATCGAAAACTTCAAAGCCGTCCTTGCCACTCGCCGCGTAGAGGTATTCACCGCGCAACGTCAGGTCGAGAATCTCTTTGCCGTCGTGATGATAGGCTTCTTTTAATTCCTGCTGTGCGGCTTCATGTTTCTGGAAGTTTTTCGGGTAAGCGAGTTTATGCAAATGACTGCCAATCGCTGCCTGCGGTTCGTCCTGCTCCGTCCAGACCACGCCATATAAACCATCCTTGCCGCAGCCGACATACGCGTAGCGCCCGAAGAAGTTTACGGTGCCGGTTCCGAAACCAAGCAGTTGCGCCATGATGGCGTTGTTATCGTTGTCCTTGGAAATGTGGCAATCGCTGCAACCTTTCGTCGTGCCGCGTCCGCTTGTTGTGTGCGCGAAGTGCGGATTGAACGCCTGCCCACTGTAGCCCTCGGCGGAAAACGTTTGTTGTTGTGAGTAAACCCATTCGCGATTTGCATTTTGCGAGCCGACGATGACAGCGCTCGACGAACGGATGACGGCGGTGCGATTGCTTTTTACCGTGCTGTCTTTGCCCAGCATGAATACGTCGTCGCGAATCACTTGCGGATTGTAGGAGGTGTAATTGCGCGAAGTCGTTCCTTCATACTTATTCAACGCGACCCTTTGATTCGCTTTCATAGGCAGGTGACAGCCGAAACAGCTGGTGGCCCACGATGTATGACAAACCTGGCAGGAAACATTTTTGTCTTCATGCGCGAGTTCTTCGTCGCGCGGACAATTTGGATTTAATTTGGCGCTGCCCCAGCTCTTACCGTCGCGACGCAAAGTTTTCGCGTACGCCGACTTCGCATTGTAATGCGGCGATTCCGGATCGACGGTGTCGCGTGTCTGTGGAATTTCCCAACGGCGGTCGGGACTCATCATCGAGCGTTGGAAGAGGCGTTTACCTTCCCATTCAAAGCGGGGCCCAAAGGGCGTTGATGTTTTGGCCAGATCGATGCTTCCCCCGTTGCCTGTCGTGCGAAGCGCTGGACGTTCGTTAACGGTGCCGTGACAGTCGATGCATTCGATTGTTGTTGCGGCACGCGGTTCACCATAGAGAATGCCATTGCCATGAACATCAGCATCGAAGTGACAATCGACGCACTGCATGCCGCGAGCGAGATGGATGTCTTTCAGGTGAATCGCTTTTGCAAATTTATCAGGGTCATCATGTGAGATTGGTTTGTCTTCCAGATCGAGGAGCGTTCCTTTGCGATCCTTTTTGAAGACAGCGCGGAACACCCAGCCATGTCCGTGGTAATCTGCGAACTGCGTCTGCTTTAGTTTCGGATTCAGTTCGGAAACTTTTTCGAGGAAATCGAGGTCACCCCAGAGACCGCGGGCTGCCGCGGCTTCGGGATTCTTGCGAAGGCATTCGTACAGCTCTTCTTCCGTTGGATCTTTTTGTTCCTTCGGATACATGAATTCGCCGTCCGATTCCTGGTCCCACCACGTGTAACCCAGGAACGGGTTCACGAACAAATTTCCCTGGTGCATATGACACGTCATGCATTGGCTGCTCGGAATGGAACGTGTGAACTGATGCTTCACCGGGTGCCCGCGCTCATTTTTCGGAATCGATTTATCGCCACTGAAGCTGAGGCCCTGGTGACCGTATTTGCTCCACCAATCTGAATTGCTGCGCGAACGGTCGTTGGCATATACGACGTGGCAGGCGGAACAACCGCTCGATCGGTAATCGCCCGGATGATCATTGGAACCCATGAAACCGAGCAGGGGATCGTGCAGGCGCGTCTTCTGCAGGTTTAACACGACCGGATCGATTCGATTCAACGTGCCGAAGCCGCGCTCGGACAAACGGCGGGCAGGGCGTCCCGGTGCTTCTTCGGTGTTGGGAATGCCCAGCGGAATTTGTTTCGTGCCGCCACGTTCAAAGATACGCAGCGTGTTGCCCGGCTGGCCGATTGCGAAGCGAGGCAGAGGATCGAGGAACGGCAGGATGCCATGTTTTTCGGTGTCTTCCGGCGTAACAGGCGTGGGATTAACGAGACGAAGTGGTTCTCCATTGGCGCCGTAAGCCTGACCGAACCGATAGTTCTTATGCGGCACGGCGCCGTTGTTATACAGAGCAGCGCCCCACAGCATCGCTCCGTGGTTCATCATGCTGTGTTGAACGTGATCGATAATTTTCTGGTGGCACTGTCCACACGATTCAGAAGCGACACGCAGGTCACCCGGATTCACAAATCGAATAAATTCAGGCGATTCGTGATTGAGAAGAATGCTTGAATCAACCGGATTGGCCGATGATTCAAAAAACAAAGCATTCCTCGGCTGGATGTGTGCTTTGCGTTGCGTTAACCCGGGCGTTGGATTGCCCCCGTGACAATCGGTGCAACCGAGCACAACGTTCGGCGAGGCGTGCATATCTTCGCTGCCTTGATGACACTCGAGGCAACCAGCACTTTTCTTGTGTGCTTCAGCGGGAGTCTGGTCAATCCAGTTGTGCTGAGAAATCTTGCTTGAGCTTGGCTTGGAAGGTTCATGCGGGACGGAGATCGGCGGGCCGAATGCCTTTTGCGCCGGTCCATTCGTGACGCCAGCCAGAATGGCGGCGGCACTGAAAACAATTATCCGCGCAACCTTCAATGAATTCACGACGCGCATTTAGTAAGTGAAAGTGATCGCCAATAAACCGCTATAAAGAAAATCATCAGGCTCGCCTGTTTGGTTTGAGCCATAACCCGGCACTGGTTGTGTGTTCCGTCGATAGATATCGGCGTAACCTCTCCCGGGAATCAAAGTCCCGAATCCTGCCGAGATCACGATGTTGTCGGTAAGCAGTGGACGATATTGCAACCCGAGGCTTACATCAAAGCCGATTTCACCATCGATCTTGTCTGTGAGTAAAACGGTCTTAATGGTTTCCGTCTCCGCGAAGCGAAGGTAATTAAAATTCACGAAGCTGCGGAGCTTCGGCGTCAGCTCCATTTCCAGTCCAGTGCCTAAAAGAATGAGCCCCGGGTTGACGAAGTTCGCCTGTCCTTCGGTTTTGCTTGTGCGCAAATCGGGCAGGAGCGTGTTGCGGCTTTTCAATGAGACAGACGTTCCAGCGAGATTGAAGCCCTGGTGTACGAAATAGCTGAATGGGCCTCCGGTGAAATTTGCGTTGTCGAGGATCGAATCGAAACCCGTCGCGGTTCCGTCTTCAGGATTGTCATCGCCGGAAGCGTAAAAGAAGGAACCTTTATAGCGCATCCAATCGCGATCATATGACAACTCCAACGCAAAGAGTTGTGCGTTAATATCTGTCGGACGTCCAGCCACGCCATTGAAGTCATCGTATCCTGTGGCCTGATAGAACGCGTGATTAATATTGAACCGGCCAATGTGTCCATCCCCGGTCCACCCAAAGTAAACTGCGTTGACGTCATGTTGGCGGACGGTGCCGATGGGGGCTGGACGAGCGATCACGCCGTTGCGATCATAATGAAGGCCGCCTTCGTCGAAGTTCGCGTGGAAACTAAGTTGGGCGGTGTAGCCTTTCGTTAAAAAGTCCTGGCGATAGATATTCGCGACAAAGACGCGCTGATCGCGTTGTTCGAACCGGTTTAAATCCGAGAAGGTGTCTTTCTCCAGTTGGTCGAAGATGGCGACGTTGTATTGGAAGAGATTGTTTTCCGCGTTGCCGAAAAGACGAACACCGAGATTCGAGTCGTTGTAAATAAAACCGCGGAAGTCGCTGTTGAACGTTTGAATGCCGGACTTCAGGGCGAGGAAATCGTAATTCACCGAGAGGTCTTGCAAGTGATATTCGAATGAAGCGTCCTGCAGCGCGATATGCCACCGCGTTCGCGTGGTGTGCGAACGGCCGCTGAGATCAGAGGGTGCTGGAGTCGTTGGAATCGCTCCGCCGACGTCGCCTGGATTCACCACCGCACCGCCACCCGATGAACTATTATTGCTAAGATCGCCGCGCGGGTCGGGAGTGACGACGCCAGTTTCACGGACATCGAGGTAATTGACGTTGAACACCGGTTGAATGCGAAACGCCCAGTGCGTCGGTTGAAAGACCGTTTCGCCTTTGAACAGTTCTGCCGAAAAAGAAAAGTTTTGCTGCACACTTAACTGTTCGCTTTTACCAAAGAAATCGGCGGACTCTGGTCGTGCCGAACTGACTCCGCTTTGGGTCGGCAGTCGGCGTGCTTCGAACTCAGTTTGCGATCCTGCTGTGAGGTTAAGGAAAATGTCCTGACCATAAATTGGGAGGTCGCCCTTGAGAAAGCTCTGCTGATATGGATGCCAGATACGTGGAGTTGCCGTTTGATATGGCGTCTCTGTGTCGCCTGATGTGTAACGACGCCACGGCGCGAACGGCACACTCCAGCGATTTGTTACTGGCACGGTATTCGGTGGATACCCGAGAGCATTCCGCGATTCAGGATAATGCGGCACCTCGAATTCCTGTTCGATGCGTTCGTTAGCGATCGCATTCGTGCGCGGCAACGTCAGATTCTTTGGTAAAGGTCCTTGCTCATATCGGTCACTTGGTTTGGGTGGTGCGCTTACTATGCCCCGCTGCCGGAGATTTCGTCGCGGTAATGACAGGCTTTCGTCGACGGTTTCTTCACCGAACGTCGAATCATAGACAAAGTTCGTTTTGAAAAACGGTGTGTCGTTTACCGACGGCGTCGGGTCGGGATTAAACTGCGCAGGCGATTTCGGTCCGACGGGACTGATGCGCGTTGAGAGACGGAGTTCAACGGGTTCTTCGAAAAGATGCGGCGGATAGGCCGATATCTTTGGATCGGGATTAAATTGCGACGGTGCTTTCGGCGGCGTTCCTGCGGTGATGTGTTGGAATAACTTCGGTGGCCTGTTCGTAAACGGTTCGGAATTCTCCGCACCTGCAATCATTGGAAAAGAGGACAAGAGCGCGGCCAGGCCAAACGCCAGAAACAAGCATCTGTTTGCGGTGCGGAACGGCATCTACGGTTAAAAGGGCAATGGCATAAGTTTCCGGCACGAAATGCAAGGCACAAAGGCGATGGATTTGTGACTCGCAGGTAGTTTCGTAACCTGCGGTTTCCTCTTGCCAGTGCGCGGCCTTCTCTGAAAACGTCAGTAAATGAGAAACCTGCTGGCACTTCTCTTCACGCTCTTGTTCGTGAGCGGGTTGCCCGCATCCGCACAAATGACCGTAGCGGATGTCGCGACAGTTATCCGGCAGGCAGCAACGCGCGCCCGGCAGGTCTCGCCAAATAGTTTTATCGCCATTGTGGATCGCGAAGGATACGTGCTCGGTGTTTGGGCTGTTGGCACAATCCCAAGTGATCCAACGGAAAAAGCGACAAAGATCGCAACCGCGGTTTCGAAAGCCGGGACTGCTTCGTTTCTCAGCAGCAATTCGGAGGCACTGACTTCGCGCAGCGCAGGTTTCATCGTTCAACAACATTTCCCGCCGGGGGTGAATAACAAACCTCCCGGACCGCTAGTGGGCGTGAACTTTTCCAACTTGCCGTTCAGTGATGTGAACCGATTCAAAGATCCGGCGACATTCATGCCGTATCCGCTCAGCGTGTCAGGACCAGGTGGGACGAATGGTGCGGCGATTCCTGGAACGTCGCTGTCTGGTTCGCCGGGTGGTGTGCCGTTATATAGGAATGGCAAGCTAATCGGTGGCGTGGGCGTTTCGGGCGACGGTTCGCAAAATGTGCAGTTAGTGCAACATTTTGATGTTGATGAAGACGTCGCTTTAGCCGGCCAAATTGGTTTCGAACCTCCGTCCACTATTCTTGGATCCCATGTGTTTATCGACGGGATCAGGCTGCCATACGTTTCGAGCGCAACGGAACTCACATTCGTTGCTCCTCTAGCAAGCCTCGGAACCGAGGTAGCGCCTTATTTATTAACCAACAGTCCAGCGGTGATTTACACGAATGCAATGCTGGGCGGCGTGGTGGGACAAATCCGCAAGCCAATTCACGGAGATTCGCTTCCAGGTCTGATTGATGGTCAGACGCGTTTATCGTCTAACGAAGTTCGGCGCATCATCGGCCAAGCCGCGGCGCGAGCAAAAATGACGCGGGCAGGAATCCGATTGCCGAGGGGACGTGCGGCACAGGTTTTTATTACGGTGGTTAGTAATCCCGAT
The DNA here is from genome assembly GCA_966112985.1 of uncultured bacterium. Taxonomy (GTDB): domain Bacteria; phylum Verrucomicrobiota; class Verrucomicrobiia; order Limisphaerales; family JACDHS01; genus CBHWET01. The sequence continues at coordinate 8,195 of CBHWET010000063.1, forward strand.
ATGCCGGGTGCAATGCCGGAAGTTCTTGGAACCTTCAGAACGCCGGACGCGACGATTTTCAGTTGGGATGTTGCGGTGCAGAAAGCGCGCACGGCTATTTTCTTTTCCGATAACCAACGCGCATTTTCTACGCGCACGGTCGGTTTCCTTGCCCAAAGTCTTTATCCACCCGGCATCGTAAACACTGCACCGGGTCCTTTTCTCGGCCTCCAGGAGCAGTTTTCCGGATTCACCGGTTTCAATGTTTTGAATGGTGCCGCAGTGACGAATATCCCTGCATCGTTTCCGCCGAACCCCAATCTTCCCAATGGCATCACGATCTTTCCTGGCGGTTTCCCGTTATATCGCAAAGGCGTTTTGGTCGGTGCGATTGGCGTCAGCGGTGATGGGATTGATCAGGATGATTTAATTGCTGCGTCCGGCACGGTCGGTTTTCTTCCGCCTCTGGCTATTCGAGCTGATCGGCAGATGTATCGGGATGCCCGTTTGCCTTACGCGAAGTTTCCACGAAATCCTGAATTATAATCAGTTCCTGCTGATTGACGCCTGAACGCCGCGGTTCTGATTCGGGACCTCACGCAGGTGATGGTACGAGTGGCATTCAAAACAATCGCTGCGCGCGGCACCCTGCGGTTGGTGACACGACGCACAAACTGATTTTGTCGGCAGAACGATATCAGATGCTTGCTTGCTGCTGCTCGCCATGTGACAGGTTGTGCAGGTCAGACTTGTATGGCGGGAATGATCGAATCGTCCGCGGTTGAGCCAACGTTCCGGCATTACTGGAGCCGTCACCACCGGAACGTCCGTTCCGCGTTTGACTTCGTGACAATAGACACAGCCTGGGAATAGAGAGCGTGCATTATCGCCGAGTGCTCCAATATTAGAAGCGGGGCCGGTGTGTTCATCACTAAAGAACACCGCTTCCTCGAGTTGTTCGCCTGATCCGTAGGTCTGTCGCATCGCGGCGAGACGATCCTGCACGAACTCTTTCACGCCTTTGTCGGAAGTGATGTTCCTGTTCCGTTGCGCGAACTCGGCGAATTGTTGCGGCAAGCTGCGGACAAACGCATGGACAAAAGCCGGGTTGCCATGGGGAATTGTTAACGTAGGATTTTCTTTGTCGAACTGCAACGCGTGACACTCGCGACAGTTATTTTCGTAAGTAACATTCTTGTAATAGACACCGCCTGGTCCCGGTTGATGACAGAAAATGCAGTCGAGTTTCTTGCCATTTCGCAGCGTCATCTTTGGGCTATCGCTCAAGTGCGTCGAATGACTGAAACGCAATGTATTCGGGTCAGTTAACTCGGACGAATGGACCTGAAAGTCCGGATGGTCTTGAGAAAATTCGTGGATTACCTGTGTGTAGCCGACCGGTGGACGCTCCGGCCTGAAAGTCTTTCGGCTCCAATCGAATTGGAACTGAAAGTCAGCTTGCGAAAGCATGCCGCCTTTAACGCCCGCTGCCGTCATGACATCACGATCGCCGTGGCAACGAACGCAATGCGCGACAGCTGGTTGTTTCATAGGGCCGCCACCTCGATGTTCCTGGTGACATGCTGAGCAGGAATATTCCCACGCGACGTTTGGTTCGTGAAAGTTATGCAGCGGATGGCATTTCTGACACGATTCATCGATCTTGGTCGTGCTCGGCTCGGGATTCAAAAACAGGCGTTGGAACTGATGCGGTGCTGGATCGGCGTTAAGTGCCGCTTCAACCCATACCAGCGGTCCCTGTTTGCCCGATTGATGGCAGGTGGCGCATTCCTGATTTGCGTTGTGAACTTCACGCGCTTTCTGCTGGAACGCGAGACTGCGATGTTTGAAAGAGAGTTCACCGGGCGAAATGAATTTCCAACGATAGGATCCGAACAGAATCACGAGCAACACGCCGATGGTGACGGCTGCGACGGATTTCGTCAGAATGCCGCGTTTTGTTCGCAGGCTGAGCTGAGGTTGGCAAAGGCGTGGCGGATGACTGCAAGTTCCATCAGAACGGGGACCTTCATCACACGGGCCGCCAGCTTCTTTCGATCGCGTGCAGACGAATGATTTATTTTTGGGATCGTTCTTGTCCGCGAGCGCTGGCTTACAATCCGCGACCGCGCCACAATTCCCGTTGCCATCAGGGCCCTTTTGGCAAGGGGTTCCGTCGCATAGCCAGCCACACACCCATTTTTGGTTGGGCCGCTCGTAATTTTTTGAGTCGGAATCAGGACTCGGCAACTGGTCTTTCATCGAGCCCCTCCCGAGAACGCGTAAACCAGGATGACATGGAGGAACGAAAAGATCAGAAGACTATAAGTGAGTGGGATATGGACAAAGAGCCACAGCTTCAAACCCAGTTGCAGCGAACGATGATAGTCGAGACCGTCCTTTTGCCGGACAAGGTCCGCAATTTGCGCCATGGTGGCGCGCTCTTTTTCGTTAAGGAACCTGCTTAAGTCTTCGATTTTTTTGAGAAGGCGGTTCAACGGGCTTCGGACTTCGAAAAGATGCCAAAAGAAATTTTTCGGGCTCGCAAAAAAATCATCCAGTTCGTCACGATAAAAATCCGCGGCTGTTGAGGCCTGTACTTCGGGGATAGAATTCAATGCGAGCGCTTTTGCTTTTTCGCGGAATTCGCGTCGAATGACTGGAATGCGTTCGTGAATAACTTCGCCGCCGCGGGTGGTGAGGCGCCTGGGAAAGCTGCGTGAGATGAAGATGCCAATAATACCGCTAAACGAGACGAGACCGAACAGAATCGTTAGAGTCCATTCAAACATTCCCGTTGGGATGTGGAAACGAACGTGCGCAGCGAAAATCAATAGGACGAAGTAACCGGCGTAGACATGGAACTGCAACCAGGTCTTCGACGAGATCAACGGCAGAAACGGAATTTTCTTTCGACCATTATAAAGCGTCAGAACCAACATCAACGCCAGCATGAGCCAGCCAGTGAGATGCGTTGCCCGTGACAAATGGCCAAATCGTTTCAGGGCAACAAGCGTCAGAGCGCTGCAAAGAATAATGAAGAAGCCAAACTTGATGCGCCGACCGCTTGTTCTGGAAATTATTATTTGAGCCATTTGGCAACAGTATCCAGATCGTTCATGTTGATGCGGATGAGGGCGTCGTGTGGACACGCACGCTCACAAGCGGGACCACCATATTGATCAGCGCAGAGGTCACACTTTGTGGCTTTGAGTGTCGGCTTATTGTCATCATCGATTACAAGTTCACCGTCAGTCGTCCGTGCTTCTACCATGCGGATGGCTTCATACGGGCAGTTGCTTGCGCATGATTTGCAACCAATGCAGGTCGATTGATTGATGATCACTTCGCCTTCAAAAGCATTGCGGTGAATCGCACCGGTTGGGCAGCCGATCATGCATACCGGATCGGTGCAGTGCATACATGCATTTGCCACCATGATCTTTCCATTGATTGGGCCTCTGCGCAGGAAACGAGGGTTGTTGTTATGCGTCGAAGCACAGGCCCGAACGCAATCATCGCAGCGTGTGCATAAATCCAGGTCGATCAGCATCGTCGCCGTGCCGTTGAAGAATCGGTGTTCGGCGACAAATTCCATCATGTCCGCGCCGATTTTCGCGGCAGCACTTTGGCCGGCTGTTGACGCTGGCTTGTCCTTGGTTGAAATCAACGGCGGTAAAGTATTCTGCTTCAGCGCAGGGAGCACGAGTTCTTCAATCAGTGGGGTAGGAATGACAATAACGTGCGTGTAACCAATTGCGGTGAGAGTGTATTGGAATGGAACCGTTTTTTCCTTGTTCCGCCAGTTATGAGCGATTTCCTGAAAACCATAACTCTGCCCGACTCCCAAATAATTTAATGTCCGTTGCCCGCGCCCGAATTTTTGACTCAGGCGTGCGAAACCGGCGCGAATTAAAACCAATCCATTTAGGTAATCGCCTTCCTGGATGATAATCGGTTCTTTTGGCGCGCTAGTTGCAACGCCAGACTCAACAAGCCTCTTGTAATCGCCCGACCAATCGTATTCGCCGAACGTCAGGAACTCCGCTTCGTCGATGACCTTCTGCAAGTTTTCAGGACTGAGCCGCCGGAAGATCGGCATCTGCAACAAATGGCTGGCGAGCGCGCGTTCACGGTAAATTTGGTCGATACGCGCCTTGAGATACTTATCGTACTTCAAAAGGTCGCGCAGACCTCGCCAGCGAATCTCCAGCAACTCGGCATCGTTTTCGGCAAAGATGGTTGCCGAGCGGGGCATGCGGCCAAGCGCCGAAATTTCGCCAAAGAATTCTCCGGCGGCAATGGTCGCGGTTTGGTGTTTGTTTAAAACGCGCGGGATGTCCTGGAGGAACACTTTGAATTCACCATCATCAACTTTGTTAGCAACTCCGCTATCGTCGGCTCGAAGTTCGTGCGGTTCGCGCGTTTCCGGATGTTTTGAATTCCAGAATTGGCCGAGGATCCGGAACAAACTTGGACGCGATGTCTCCTTGCGTCCGAGCACACGCGGCGGCAGTTCGGGTTTTAGCACCACGCGTACATCGCCGGACAAAATCAGAAATGCTGAAGTGCCGTAGTCGCCCTGGCGCACCACGATTTCGCCGCGTTTATATTTTCGGATGCAAGTATCGTGCTGAAGAATTCCGCGGAGAGGCAGACGCTTAGGGAAGGCATCGGCGTTGATTTCCTTAAACGGCGACACTCCAAGCAAACGCGTAACTTCGGCGTCGGTCAAACCGCCGCCGAATGCATTCGCATCATCCCAACGTTCCGGCTTTTGTAATGGAGCGGGATTCATTGGGAATTATGCATCGAGCGACAAATCGGTCTTCGGTTTACAGATGCAGGTCAGACAGGAACCGTCCTCGCCGGGGGCATCATGGGAACCTTGATACTGAACAGAGCCGGCCTTCACTGCGACGAGGCATGTCCCGCAACTGCCGGAACGACATCCGGCATTGACTTCGATTCCCAGTTGCTCGGCGAAATCGAGAAGCGACTCACAATTCGCATCCCAAAGAACTGTTTTACCAGAACGCGCGAAGTTAATTTTAAGTTTTCCGAGCGCCTGAGTTTCAGTCACCGCCGAGGGTTTCTCAATGCTCTTGCGCGTTGTTGCTCCGAAGGCTTCGAAGTTAATGCGGTTCTTTGGCACACCCCACTCAGCGAGACGGGTGGCCGCGTCTTCCATCATCTTGGGCGGACCGCAGATAAAAAATTCGAAGTTGTTTGACGGCAGTAAGTCCTTCAGCAGCGAAACACTGAAATATCCTTTGTGCTGATAATCTTTGCCTTCCACGTCATCAGGGGCGGGACTGCTGTAAGAAACAAAAAGATGAACGTTTTCGTTCTGGGCCGCGATTCTCTCGAGATATTCCTTCTGAATGTGCTCACGGCTATTGCGCGCGCCGTGGAAGAACCAGATCTCCCGCTTTGAACCGCTGTTCAAAATCGCGTTCATCATACTCAGCATTGGCGTGATTCCAACGCCGCCGGAAATCAGGACCACTGGTGTCGCACGTTGCAGGTCGAGGAAAAACACGCCGCCGGGAGCTTTAACATCAACGATGTCGCCTTCCTGCAAGTTGTCGGCAAAATAACTCGATGCAATGCCCGGTGGGGCCGATGCGACGTCGCGTGGCGGAAACGCTTTCTTGATCGTCACGCGATAGTGGTTATCTGAACGCGGTGCATCCGAAATCGAATAACAACGAATCACCGGCTTGGTCTGATTCGGGACGTGTAGTTGGAACGTGAGATACTGTCCCGGCTTAAACGCGGGAATCGGTTTTCCATCGTGCGGTGCGAGGTAAAAGGAATAGACGTCCTTGCATTCCAAAACTTTTTTCGCCACGCGAAATTTGCGAAAGCCGTTCCAGACCAGCTGCGCCTGCTCGCTTTGCTGACAACGGAGCATAGCGGCTTTGATCGAAAGTTCCATCTGCTCGCGCGCGAGGCGACGCTGTTGCTTCTCGAATCCAAGCCTTCGTGCGTAACGATAAAGCTGCAGGAATATATGAAGGAGCGCCCCTGCGAGGATTGCCACCCCGACGGCATAAGCTACGTGCCAGGTAGAAACGACTCGCAATTGATCCACCAAACGTTGCATCTGAAGGTAGAATTGTTTAACAAAAGCTTTCCCGAGTAAACGCGTAAGTTTTAATCTTGCGGCTTAAGGACATTTAATGCGAACCCGGTACGCCTGTATCAGTCTGCTCGTGTTTGGCTTTAGCCATGTCCTTTTGGCATCCGACGTTACTGAATCACGCTTCGTTGGGGCGCCGGCGTGCAGTTCCACGAGTTGTCACGGCGGAGCAGGGGAGAGGAATCAAAACCTTGTCTGGTCGAAACTCGACTATCATTCCCGTTCTTACGCCACGCTGACATCCGCACGTTCGGAACGCTTTGCTGATGTTTTGAAACTCGGGGAAGCGATCAACAGTCAACGCTGCACCGTTTGTCACGCCCCCTTCCAAACCATTGATCCGAAGATGCGCCTTGCTGCGGCTAGACCATCTGATGGTGTTTCGTGTGAAAGTTGCCATGGACCGGCGGAAAACTGGTTGCGTTCTCATACGCGTCCGGATTTCGATCATCAGGATCGCGTCGCGCTGGGAATTCGTGACCTGAATAATATTTACGTCCGGGCCAACACCTGTGTTGCCTGCCACCAGACTCTCGATACCGACATTGCCGCCGCGGGACATCCTGACCTGATTTTCGAGCTGGCCGGCCAAACGGTTTCGGAGCCGAAGCACTGGCGGGAGAGCGAGACGAATCCTGGCCCAAAGCAATGGTTCGTTGGGCAAGCCGTTGCCTTGCGGGAAATGAGTTGGCAATTGTCGCAACAGAAACAGCCGCAAGAAAACCTCGTTCAACGCTGGAGGGGATTACTTTGGGTCTTGCAACAAATGGCCGATGTCGACACCTCCTTTCACACCCTTGAAGCTCTTTCTGCCGAATCGAGCGCAAATAATTTTGCGGCGACCCAGAAACTCTGCGACGAAGTGGCTCAAAAGATCGCGACGATGCCCTGGAACCAAGAGTTAACTCGCAAATCACTTGCCCGGTTGTCACGAACGTCGGCGGATTTTCGCGATGGCAAGGTTTCTTCAACGACGCATGCCCGCCGGGCTGAGCGACTTGTCCTCGGTCTGGATCGCCTCGCTGTTTTCATCGATGATAAACAGGCAAAAGAATTGAACAACCGTATCGACCGCCTTTTTAAGCTTGTTCAATCGATTCCTGACTTTGAACCCGCGGCGTTCGCCGATGAATTAAACAAAGTCCCGTCCCTCTGATCCGCATGCCCTTGTTCTACGACACTCACGCTCACCTGGATTATCCCGATTTTGCCGCCGACTTCCCGCAATTGCTAGAGCGCGCGAAAGCGGCCGGAATCGGCCGTATGATTTCCATTGGCACCAGCCTTGAAAGCAGCCAACGCGCGATCAAACTAGCCGAACAGCATGAAGAGATTTATGCCGTCGTCGGTTGGCACCCAAACGATGCTCCTGATGCTCCGGAGGATATTCGTTCAGCTCTCCGCAACCTTGTTAAGCACCCGAAGGTCGTGGCTATCGGTGAGACGGGGCTGGACTATTACCGTCTGCCCAGCAAGAACGGCGGAACATTGGAAGACGACGCACGGGTTAAAGAAAAGCAGGCGATCCTTTTCCGGCAACAACTGGAGATTGCCGCCGAAACCGGCTTGAACTGCGTTGTTCATCAACGCGATCTGGCGAATGATGCGTCATCATTCGAAGATATTTTAAAGCAGATGCAGCCGTTTGCCGGAAAGGTTCGCGGTGTGTTCCATTGTTTCGCTGGGAGTGCCGATCAAATGCGCCGTGTGCTGGAAATGGGATCGCTCGTGAGCTTCACCGGAATTCTGACGTTTAAGAACGGCCAAAATGTCCGCGACACGCTCGCCGAAACGCCTCTCGGCAACTTCATGTTCGAAACGGACTGTCCTTTTCTCGCCCCGTTGCCCTATCGCGGCAAACGGAACGAACCCGCTTACGTAAAGGAAATCTCTGAAGTCGCTGCACAGGTGAAAAATGTCTCGCTCGAAGAACTGAGCCGAGCGACCTGTGCCACAGCGCACGAATTCTTTCCAAAACTGCATTAACTTGCGTTAAGCCGGTAACTTAACCCTTTGCGTCTTTGCGCTTTTGTTGCTCTCCCCTTGCGCGTTCCGAATTCCGACCGCCACTTTGATCCGTCGATTCTGAGGGTAAAAACCGAAATTTTCCTGTGGCAGCGGCCGATTCCAGAATGAAAATTCCTCAATTCCCCGGAAAAAATGTTTTTTCAGCCTGAAAATGTCCACTGCCACGTGGCAGAACGTTTTTTTAGAGTAAAAACGGACGTTTCCCTGTGGCAGCGTCCGATTCATGACTGAAAACGCTTCAATCCCTGGGGAAAAATGTTTTTTCAGGCTGAAAATGTCTTCTGCCACGTGGCAGAACGTTTTTTTAGAGTGAAAATGGACATTTCCCCGTGGCAGCGTCCGTTTTCAGAATGAAAATGCCTCAATCCACAGGGAAAAATCTTTTTTAGAAGCTAAAAAACTTTTTTCCACAGGGAAGTAAGTTTTTAATAGCTGTAAATCAGAGACTTGGAAGTGTTCCTCCCAAAATGGCTATAAACGAAAGGGAATCGCGTGGAGTTCGGCGGCCAGCCTTTTATTTTGACTTGAAGCCGTTAATGTTTTGGGATGTTGGTGCGCACGGCGCGAACTGTTTCGCCGTGGCGACGAAAGATATGAGGCCTTCCTTTTATACCTACTTTTCGAGCGCCTACGGAACCATTTGG
>CBHWET010000064.1:0-16847 GCA_966112985.1 uncultured bacterium
TCTTTGGACCGGAAACCGTTCCTGCAAAATTTAAGGATCGCACATTTTACCAACATAATCCGCAAGTCACCTTGATGCGAACGACACCAGAAGAATGTGCTGAACTCGGAAAAATCATCGCACAGAAGTTGAATGCTTCGACCGCGCCCGTGACGTTATTACTGCCACTGAAAGGAATCAGCATCATCAGCAAGCCGGGACAAAAATTTCACGACCCCGTCGCTGATCGTGTTTTGTTCACCGCATTGAAGACGTATTTGCGCAAAGACATTCCGGTCATTGAGGTAGATAACGATATCAACGACCCGGTATTTGCCGAAAAATGCGCAAACGCCTTGCTGAACAACATCAATGCCTTGAAGCCTTCGTCGTCACGTTGATCTTGTGACTTTTTATTTGTGACCGACGATCGTCCACCCCGGCGATGCGTCCCCGTTAAACAAATAGTTAGCGTCGATGACGTTCGTACCGTTCATAAACCACGTGTAAAACGTTCCGTTGGTGTTCTGCCAGAGAAGATCTTTCGTGCCGTCCGCGGTCAAGTCGACAGAGCCCGCCAGTGTCCAGCCCTGGCTCGGCAGCATACCGCCGTTACTCAAAGTCACCGTTTTGAGTTTCGAATATTTGTTCATGTACCAAACAGTCAGCGCACCGGTCTTCGTGTTCTGCCAAAGAATGTCAAAGTTCCCGTCGTGATTAAAATCGTCGAGTGATGCCACCTTAAGATCCGTCGGAACGGCAACGCCGCCATTGAGTGCAACGGTAGAAACAAAATTCGTCCCCTTCATTTGCCAGACGCTCACGTAACCGGCGTCGTGTCGAAGCAGAATGTCAACATATCCATCCCGATTGAAATCACGCGCGCCCATTACCTTCCAGGCCACTGGAGTGAGTACACCTTTTTTGAGGTTCGCAGTGTCAATATGGTTTGTTCCATTCATCACCCAGACACTGACTAAACCATTGCTTTGGACCACGAGATCCATGTTGCCGTCGTTATTGAAATCACCTTGAGCTGCGACGCGTGCGTTGGTCGGCAGCGGAACTCCATCGCTCAACGTTGTAACGCTAAGTAGATTGGTGGAATACATGTTCCACAGTTGCAGCTGTTGATTTGTTCCCTGCACGAGAATGTCTGCGTATTGATTCAAATCCAAATCGTTCGGCAACAGCACGAGCAACGAAACATTCGAGCTCGTCACTGAACCAGTGATGTTATCCACGACAACCGAATACACACCGGCATTCCCAAACTGCGCATTCGTTACTGTTAAAAACGAATTCGTCGCACCGGCGATATCTGCTCCGTTGAATTTCCATTGATAGAGAAGAGGACCGACGCCCGTCGCCGCCACTCTAAATATCGTACTTCCTCCGATATAAACGATGCGGTTGGTAAGATTCTGCGTAATCACCGGAATGTCCGCCACTTTGGGATTGGTTCCTGCCAGCTCTTCACGAATATTGCTGAAGCCGTCGCCATCAAAATCATCCTTCGCACGTTGCGCGGTGATGGAACCGAACTTCGCGACCTCCCAGCCGTCATCAAGACCATCGTGATCCTTGTCATTTATGCGGACGCCGTTAATCGTCAAACCGCAGAACAGAATGGCTGGCGTGTTATTGGTTTGTTCATCGCTGAATTGGACGGTCCATGTTCCATAACTACTTTCGAAGAAATTGTGCGTCGTCCAGTAGGTCCAATCTGGCGGCCCCGTGTCGGTTGCGAATCCGTTGTCGTAACGTTGCAAAATGCTTCGTGTGCCATTCGGTGAAATGAGCGTGATCCGCAGATCCGCGCGGCGCGCGTGGGTGTCGGCCTGAATACGGACGCCCACATGTTCACACTGCAATTGGTTCGTCACAAAGAAAGAATAGGAAACTGTGTTCAGTGCGAGTTGCGCCACGAGGTTCGCATTGGTCTGCGCCTCATTCACGAGCGCTTCACCTGCCGTCTGTCCGATGAAGATTGCAGGGATATGAATGAAGTTCGTCACCACCATGCGCTGCAAACCGTCGCCCACGTTATTGTAAACAATGGCGAAGCGGGCTCCGGCCATCTCCGCGCGATGAATTTTGTTATAAAAACTGTCGCCGCCCCGCTGAATCAATGCGCCTTTGTTCGTAAGATTGTCGGTGATGTCGGCCAACGCCTGTCCTACGGAAACCAGCGGTAACGCTGCGGTGTTCGTATCCGGTCGCAACATCTCACCCGGCGCGAGATCGGGATGACGTTCTTCGAATGGCATCCAACCGGAAATCGACAAGAGGTTGCCAGGAACATTCGCGCCGGAAGCACGGACGAGATAACCCGCGTCAGGAATTGAATTCGAAACCGAGCTCGTCTTGACCACTTTGGTCAATGCAGGCCGCTTCACCCAATTCTTCGCAAGCTTTACGGCGGCCGCGGCGTCAGGAATTCCGAACCCGACATTATGACTGACGATCAATCCAGCCGCATTCGTTTCGACACTGGGATCAGCCAAATCATAATGGTGCGCTGATAGCACAAGAATCTGCTGCACATCGCGGTAAGTGAGATTGGTATTTACCGACAGAAGCATTGCTGCGAGGCCGGCAATTTGCGGCGCTACACCGGAAGTGCCCGTGAACCCTCCAACACCCGTTACATAGTCATCGTCAGGATTGTACCCCAGCGCACCGGTGCGATCCGTTGTCGCGAGCGCCGGAAAATTATTATCGACCAGACCCGTATTGTTTGTGCTCGACTCAGAAGCCGGAGCCGCAACGAGGATACAAGCTCCCGGGCTGCTGTAATGCGCCACGCGCCCATCGCTGGCCACAGCCGCCACCGCAATGACGCGCGGATCGTTAATGTAAGCATCATTGTTTGCATTGCCGGCGTAACCGTTGGGCAACAAGACCAACGTGCTGTTACCAGAGTTCAATCGAAAATTGCCCGCGGATCGCACCATCACCACACCTTTACCTTTGCGGCCTTTCGTGATCGCATTGTCGATACCTTGCATGGTAACGAAACTCGGTCCGCCTTGCGCGGTTCCGGTGTAAGCCCAGCTATGGTTTTGGACCGCTACGCTGTTGCTGGCGTATTGGAACATACGACGCAGTGCATCCTGGTCGGTCGCTGCACCATTCGTATTAAAAATTCTCCAACTCGCGAACTTTGCTCCAGGCGCGACGCCGCTGATACCGATTCCGTTGTTCATTTCCCCAACCGCGAGGCCGGCCAGGGCGGTGGCATGAATATCCGAGTCGCCGAGCATCAAGTCAGTCGTGCCCGAGAAAAAATTGTAGTGCAAGGAATCCAAAGATCGTGAGGCAAGATCGGGATGCGTTGTTTCAACCGCAAAATCCGCAATGCCAATCGTAACCCCTTCACCACGCGTGATCGGCCACGCCGCGCGAATATTCAGTTCGGCACCAAGGACGTTACCGTCGTTATCCCGATTCTCTAAATGCCACTGCGTCTGGTAGAGCGGATCATTCGGCTTCGCGGCATAGATGCTTTGCGGCCCGATCGGTTCACGCATGACGGGAGTGCAAACGACCGTGCTATCGGATTTTGAGAGTCGGTGGGCTTCCTGTGCAGCCGTCCAGGCATTGGGCGCTTCAAGAATGAACGTGTTGTCGTTTAACGTCTCGACAAGCTTTAACCGGCTATTGGCCAGCACCCCGTTGATGTCATATCCCTCCTGCAGTTGAATCGCCACTTTGTTTCCCAACCAATAGATGTCGTCCGGCGCATGAGTCGGAGAAGCCTTCAGCCACTGTTCTCTCGAGATATCCGCTTTCGTTGCATGCAGCTCAAACGAGCGTGAACCATGATCGCGAAACTCAAGGTGATTTCGATCTGCGCAAATAACCCGGGGAACAAACGCACTCCAAAGCAGCACGGCGCAGAACAATCGGACGGGGTTCATGGTCAGCGTAGAATAGCAATTCAGCCGACCGATTCGAGAACATTTTCAGCTACCAACGAACCCCAGAGCGTTTCCAAAACGGGTTCAGGACAAAGTGCCGGCCGGCCTTCTGGCTCTGGGCAATCGATTGTGAGATGAACTCTTTTGCAAAGACGACCGCATCGGCCAACGAATTGCCCAATGCCAAAAACCCTGCTATCGCCGCCGAGTAAGTGCAACCTGTGCCGTGCGTCGAAACCTTTCGAGTAAACGGCGCACTTAAAAGCAATTCTTCTTTGCCGTCATAAAACACATCGATCGCTTCCTTACCGCCACGCAGATGCCCGCCTTTCATCAGCACTGCACAGCCATATTCTGTGTGCAATTTTTTCGCCGCGTAGCGCATCGCTTCGGGCGAACGAATCTCCGTTTTCAACAACGCCTGGGCTTCGTCAAGATTTGGGGCGATCAAGCTCGCGCGCGGAAATAGATCACGCTTCAAAACTTCCACGGCATCAGGCTGCAGCAACTGTGTGCCACTGGTCGAAATCATCACCGGATCGACGACAAGCAAAACCGTTGCTGCGGCCTTCGATCGTAGCGCATCCGCGACCGCCAAAATGATGTCGTTCGAAAACAGCATTCCGGTTTTGATGGCGACCGGTCGAAGTTCTGAGAGAACCGCCTCAATCTGTTGCCGCACCATCTCAGGTGTCGCCGCCTGGATTCCTGAGACCTTCTTCGGATTCTGCGCCGTAAGACACGTAATAGCGCTTGTGCCATGCACACCCAGTGCAGCGAACGTTTTCAGATCGGCCTGAATCCCGGCACCGCCACCACTGTCGGAGCCGGCGATCGTAAGAGCGACCGGGATGGCTTTGTGTTGGGAAACGGAACGCGACATGGCTTCAGCACATTTGTCACACGAGACAGGTCCCCGCAACACTTATTGAGAAACAACAGGATAACAACATCCAGATAGCCAATCGCTCTACAAGCTCTGAAGCAATGCACACATTCCGAGACAAACGGTACCCAAACTAAGCAAAAGCCACGTTTTCGTACTGATTCCCCTCTTAAGCCGAATAACCCGCGGGTTGGTCTTCAAAACGAAAACCTCAACGGTCGAATTTTCGGGGTATTTGTCCGCCACAGACCGCGCTGAATCCATGTTGCCGATACAAAAGGGGTAAACAGTCCCGCAATAGATCTCGTTCAGATACTCAACGCAAATTGTAAGAGCAACAAACGAGTGCTTCTGCCCTCGCGACGTATCGCGAGTGATCATCTCACAACGTGTTATTCGGCCAGGAACCATTGCCCATAAGCTCTTTGTCAAATCGACTCGCAGTGCTCCGAGTCCCCAAGAGATCAAAATAATTCCGACGGGCAGCAGGATATAGGGAAGAAACAGCGCCATCGTATAAACGATAATAGTCGGGCAAATCATCCTATCGAAACCAAAAATTGCTGAAACGGCTGGCCAGATTGTCCCGAATGTAGCGGTTTATCCATTTAGGATGGCAGCCGAGGTTTGTTCGTGGGTAGTATTCCGATTTTAACCAGGACATCGAAATAACGGAACTTGCCGGGCGATTTTGGACAGAATTGTTCAAGTAATGGAGGACCCATTTTCTGTTTTGGACAGGATTTCCGAAGCTGCAGAGACCCCATTTTCTGTTTCGGAGCAAATTTCTGAAGCTGCGGCATACCCATTTTCGATTTTTACCGGCGTTTCCGTTCCGGAAAAACTGTCCGAAACAGAAAATGGCTCCAAAACGAAGCTGCAGACCACTCATTATCAATTTTTACAGGAATATCCATTCCGGAAAACTCCTCCAAAATCGAAAAGGGCCTCTCGACGAAGCTGCAACCTACCCATTTTCGATTTTTACCGGAATCGCCATTCCGGAAAAATGCTCCGAAATCGAAAAGAGTTCTAAAACGAAGCTGCAACTCTCGGTTTTAGAGGAACTTACACAATTGAGCGGTCTTTTCGCGGCATTTTTCGGTCAACCCCGCTACGTTCCGTCGTTTTGGAAGGCGACATTCGTGGCATAGGCGAATTTGGGCGCGGCGCATGCCCCCAGTTAAGAAACCAAAACGGCCACTTACACGTATTCCTCCCCCGGCCTTTGCGAGATCAAATAAGGCACGCCCAAAACAATGACATTGATCCAGTGCGAAAAAAACGGCACCCTCAGGCACGCAAAATCTATGTTAACTACACCACCCCCTTATCTGCCGTCCCAAAGTTCCACCTTCACTCCATTGCCGCCTCTTCAATCCACTGGCGGTCCGGTAAATCCAAAGCAACACGTCGAAGACGGAACGAGTTCGACGGCGATGATCGGCTATGTGATCGCCATTCTCGGCACTTTAATTGGCGGCATCGCGACATTTGGTATCGCTTTGATTGCGCTGGCAATTGCACCCATCGCTGACTACTTCAACCGTAAGAAGACGATGGCTCTCCTGCGTGGATCGGGCATCGAAGTTGGACCGCACCAACTGCCGGAGTTGTATGCTTGCGCTGTGAATTTTGCCCAGCGCCTCGGCATGCAATCCCCCCCGGCCATTTTTATTATCGAAGGCAACGTCATGAATGCCGCAGCCATGAAGATCGGCGGACGTAAAGTGGTTATTTTGGTCGATGACGTGGTCGATGCGTGCCTCCGTTCCGGCGAACCACAAACGCTCGCTTTTATTCTGGGTCATGAAATGGCACATCACGCCCTTGGGCACACCGGATTAGTTCGATCCATCGTTAAACAATACATGCGCAAATTAGCTCGCCTGGATGAATTTACTGCGGACGCTGTGGCGAATGCGCTGGTGGGCAACCAACAGGTTTCAGCACGTGCGCTGACGACGTTGGTATCCGGCCCGCAGCTGCTGCCTTACGTAAATCTTGCACAACTCCGAACGCAGGCCACCGAGGTCAGCGGCGATAAACATGCGAAGAAAGCTGAACGCGGATTGTCTCATCCGCTCATCCTCCGGCGCATTCAGCGATTTGTGTGATGAACTGAATTTCAATTCATCGAAGACGCCGCGAGCGGTCGCATACCCGCTCGCGGTTTTTTGTGTCCATCGATCCCGCGTTGCCTTAGTTCTGCGTACTTTCATTAAGACGTAATCATCGTTTTCCCTCCCCCATACCTGGGCATTTTTCGTTTGCAGACTTTTGGCGCTGGGATAGCTTCGCAAGGTCATTCGAGGACGGTTTTTACTCCACGCAAACGGAAGAAGTTTATGAAACCTGAAAAGAAAAGCTCCACGCCGAAAACAAAGATCGGCAAAGCCGCTCCTGCTCCTCAGCCGAAGCCAGCAGCAAAGAAGATTTCCAAGCCCGCAAAAACAAAACTAACCGAGAAAACGGTTTCCGCCCGCGTCGAATCTGCTGCGAAAAAGGCCGGCAAAGTTGCTGAAAAACTTCAAAAGATCACTAAGGTAATTGCGCCAAAGCTGGCCCCAAAAGCGAAAAACGTCGTCGAAAAAATCGAAACCGCCGTAAAGAAGACGACGCGCACCGTTCGCAAAGCGGTCAAGATACCGCCAATCCTCCTGGAAGGCGACGCTCCGTCGGCTCCTGTCGCGAGCGGCCCTGGGCAACGATATGCACTCGGACCAACGCCACCGGTTGAACATCTTGAGACGGAAGGTGAGTTGCCGGAAGCCTACGGCACGAAACAGCTTTTGCTCACGGCGCGTGATCCACATTGGTTATATGCACATTGGGATTTAACGACGGAGCAGTTGAGGACTTATAACGCTGCATCGGTGGACGGACACCTCGTTCTCCGTGTATTCCGCAACCAGATCTCCGGCGCTCCGCACAACGAGACGCACGTTCATCCCGAGTCGCGGAACTGGTTCGTGCACGTTGGACAAGGCGGCACGAAGTACATGGCCGAACTGGGATATTACGACAAGGCGCGCAAATGGGTTTCCATTTCGACCTCGCGCGCGACGCTAACTCCTCCTGATGCCCTGTCGGAAGACACGTCTGTTCGCTTTGCAACCATTCCGCCGGACATGCCGTTCGAGGAACTGATCAGCTTGGTGAAAGCCGCACTCAGCGAGCACGTGCCGCTCGTCGAAGCGATTTTGCAATTGCGTGCGGAAGGCGCCAAAAATCTGCCAAGCCCCGAGCAACTCACTTCATTGAAGTGGACTCCAGAGCAGGAAAAGGCACTGGCATCGCTGGTTACGATGGATTCAGTGCGCCGGCTTTGGATTGGCTCACTGGAAATCACGGAATTGATCCGCCGGCAGTTGGCGCAACAGGTTTCGTCGATCAGCGCTGCGCAACTCGAGTTACCGAGTTCGTTTTCAGTATCGAGTCTCGCCAGTCCATTTGGCGGCATGGAGCGCCGCAAGGGATTTTGGTTCAACGTCAACGCAGAGCTGATTATCTACGGCGCCACAGAACCCGACGCGAAAGTCACGATTGCGGGGCGCGAAATCAAACTTCGACAGGACGGAACATTCAGTTTTCGGTTCATCCTGCCCGATGGAGAATACAATCTGCCAGCGATCGCGACATCCGCCGACGGTGATGACTCACGCACGGCGGATTTGAAGTTCCGTCGCAAGACCGAGTATCGCGGCGATGTGGGCGCTCATCCTCAGGATCCGCGGATGAAACCGCCGGTCGTTGAAGCCGTCAGTTAAAGCAGGTTGCTAAAAACTTTTAAGTTAGTGCGGCACTCATTACATTGACCGGAATGAGTGACGAACTCAGCGACTTAAAAAACCGCTACGAACGGCTGAACCTGCTTTATCAGGTCAGCAACGTCATTCACTCATCACTCGATCCTCAAGAAGCGCTCCAACTGATTTTGCGAGAGGCTGTACGCATCATGCGCGCCTCCAGCGGGTCGATCGTTCTCATCAATCCTAACACGGGATTTCTCGACATCGAGGCGTCGATCGGACTTCCAACAAATGCCGCGAAGGTAAAACTCCGTGTTGGAGAAGGCGTTACCGGCTGGGTCGCAAGGACGGGTAAACCGGCGCGCGTAGGCGATGTTTCAAAAGATCCACGTTACGTGATGTTGGGCCGTGAGATTCGTTCAGAACTCGCCGTCCCCCTGGAAGTAAACGGCGAGTTGCGCGGCGTTATTAATGTCGATTCTGACCGCGACAACACTTTCAGCGAAGCCGACCAGGAACTGCTGCAGGAGCTCTCCCTTCAGGCGGCAAAGGTCATTCACAACACCTGGTTGTATGAACAAATCAGACTGAAAGCACGGTTGTTTGAAACATTGGTGAGTGTTGGTCAGACGATTAATTCAACGCTCAACCTCAGCGATGCGTTGAACGTCATCACGCGCGAGGCATGTGCCTTGATGGGCGCAAAAATGTGTTCATTGCTAATGCTCGATGAAACGGGCGATTGGCTGGATTTGCGGGCAAGTTTTGGCGCAAGCGATGTTTACATCAACAAACCGCGGTTGCGCGTTGAGGAAAGTTTTCTCGGCACCGTCGTGCGTCGACAGAAGCCGCTGCAACTCGACAACGTCCAGGCGTCGAGCCGATACCAAAGTGTCGAAGCAGCACGGCGTGAGGGACTCATCGCATTGTTGAGCGTTCCACTGATTTTCTCTGGCGAAGCCATCGGCGCACTGAACGTTTACAAAGACACCGTCTATCACTTTTCAAATGAAGAGATTCGGATCTTGCGCGCACTGGCCGAGCTTTCCGGATTGGCGATTGAAAAGGCGCGACTCTACGAACGCGTTGTCGATGTCGAGGAACAGCTACGCCAGAATGAAAAGCTTTCTGCATTGGGCCTGCTTGCGGCTGAAGTCGCACACGAAATCCGTAATCCGCTGACGGTGATGCAGATGATGTTTCATTCGCTTGATCTGAATTTCCCCGCTTCGGATCCTCGTGCGAAAGATGCGCAGATTATGCGCCAGAAAATGGAGCACCTGAATAAAATTGTAGAACAGATCCTCGATTTCGCGCGCAATTCAGAACCAAACCTCACCCCGATCAACGTCAATCAATTGATCGACGACCTCGGCTTGCTGGTGCGTCACAAGCTGCGCAACCAGAACATTCAATTAATCCGAAAACTCGCGCCGCAACTGCCAACCATCTGCGCTGATGCAACTCAATTGGAGCAAGCGTTTCTGAATCTTACTCTGAACGCTGTAGAAGCCATGCCAAAGGGCGGCACGTTGACGATTGCGACCTCACTGGTGCACCCGACAAAAACGTCGCACGCGTTGCGCGTCGAATTTAAAGACACGGGCGAAGGCATGTCC
Source organism: uncultured bacterium (assembly GCA_966112985.1). Lineage (GTDB taxonomy): Bacteria > Verrucomicrobiota > Verrucomicrobiia > Limisphaerales > JACDHS01 > CBHWET01. Next base: position 10,160 of record CBHWET010000064.1, read on the forward strand.
GATGAACAGCAGGAGAAACTGTTTCGCGGCATCCTCAATACAACGACGAAGTCCAAAGGCACAGGTATTGGACTCGCGATCGTCCAGCGCGTGGCAGAAATTCATCGCGGAAAACTTCAGATTCATTCGCAACCAAACAAAGGTACGAGTATCGCAATCCTGCTTCCGTTGGATTTGTAGACGGCGAGGACTTGTCAAAATACGTAAACGCTGGCCATATCGTGGAGATTTTTCCGTTTGCTTGAACGCGTCGGTTTAAAAATCAGACCGGCGCTGCAGGGTTTAGATTATGCCATTTGAAGCTGAAAAGTTCGTCGCGCAAAATGTCCGCTCGATTCCGCGCTCCGGAATCCGCGACTTCTTCGACATCGTTCAAGGGATGAAGGACGTCATTTCGCTCGGTGTGGGCGAACCTGACTTCGTCACGCCATGGCACATTCGCGAGGCCGCCATCTATGCCCTGGAACGCGGCAAGACGAGCTACACATCGAACCTCGGTTTGTTGAAATTGCGCGAAGCGATCGCGGAACATCTCAGAAAACATTTCCACGTTTCCTACAATCCAAAAAACCAGGTTCTCATCGCGGTGGGCGTCAGTGAAGCACTCGACATTGCGTTACGAGCATTGATCAATCCCGGTGACGAAGTCATTTATCATGAACCGTGTTACGTCAGCTATTCACCAAGCATTTCCATGGCACATGGCGTGCCCGTTGTCGTCGCTTGTCGCGCCGAAAATGGATTCGCAGTAACAGCGGAAGCCATTGAAAAAGTCATCACGCCGCGCAGCAAAATCCTGATGCTGAATTTTCCCACGAATCCGACTGGCGGGACGATGACGCGTGCGGAATTGCAAAAAATTGCCGAACTGGTGCAACGACACAATCTCGTGGTTCTGACGGATGAAATCTATGCAGAGCTGACGTTTGAAGGAGAACACGTGAGTATTGCGTCGTTGCCGGGCATGCTCGAACGAACCGTTTTTCTGCATGGTTTTTCCAAGGCTTACGCGATGACAGGTTTTCGCATCGGCTATGCATGCGGGCCGACAGAGATCATCGAAGCGATGATGAAGATTCACCAGTACTCGATGCTATGCGCGAGCATCATCAGCCAGGAAGCGGCCCTGGAAGCCATTCAGTATGGCGAACCCGATACCACCGCGATGCGTGAGCAATACAAACTCCGCCGTAATTTTATTGTCAAAGCGTTGAACGACCTCGGCCTGAAATGTCACTCCCCGCGCGGATCGTTTTACGCCTTCCCCAGCATTGCTTCTACCGGGCTCACTTCAAAGGAGTTCGCTGTGAAATTGCTGGAGCAGGAAAAAGTTGCGTGTGTGCCGGGCAGTGCCTTCGGCGCGAGTGGCGAAGGTTATCTGCGCTGCTGCTTTGCAACGTCTCTTGAACAAATCCAGATCGCCATGGACCGCATGGCGAACTTCGTGAAACGAGTCCGGGGCTAGTGTAAAACTATTTACTGCCGGGTTTTGTGGCCGGAGTTTTTTGAAGATCCGGTGGCAGCTTGTCCGCTTCGAACGTTTCTACTTTCAAAGCAATCAGGCTGAACATCGGCACGCCAAGATCCACAGTGCCGTTGGAACGATCAACAATCATCCCGACCCCGAGAACATTGCCGCCATGTGCGCGCACAATGTCAATCGTCTCCTGCACGCGACCGCCCTTGGTGACGACATCTTCCACCACAATGATTTTCTCGCCCTGCGCGATTTTAAATCCGCGTCGCAACGCCAGCTTGCCTTCTTCTTTTTCTGCGAAAATGAATCGAACGCCCAGCTGACGGGCCACTTCCTGTCCGATGACCAATCCACCCATCGCTGGTGCGATGACGGTGACGGCGCCGAGCGGCCGCATTTTATCGGCCAACGCTTTGCCGAGACGTTCCACGATCGGCATTTGCTGCAACGCGAGCGCGCATTGGAAGAATTGCCGGCTGTGCAAACCGCTGCGCAAAACAAAGTGGCCATCGAGGAGGGCGCCAGTGTCGCGAAAGATTTTCAAAGCTTCGTCGGTCGTCATGGGCGCAAAGATTAGAACCAAAGTCTAAACTTCAAAGTGCAAAGTTGCACCGCGCTTCATTACACCACGGTAAGAGCATCGAGCGCCTGAACGATTGCAGCCGAACGGTTCTCTACATTGAGCTTTTCGAAAATATGCTCGGCATGTTTCTTCACTGTCGCAACGCTCATTTCGAGGACCATCCCGATTTCTGCATTCGTTTTTCCCTGCGCCATCCAGAACAACACTTCTGCCTCTCGCGGTGTCAGGCCGAGAACCTGCAACGGTTCAGGAGAATTGAAGCTTGGTTTAGCGCTCAGTCGCTGCTGTTCGCTACGAAGAAAGCGCGCTTCGATCGCTGACAATAATTCCGGTACCGTGAATGGCTTGGTGAGATAATCGTCGGCTCCCATGTCCATTCCCGCGCGCAAATCGCCACGTTCACTTTTTGAAGTGACGAAAATGAAGGGAACACTGGCCAGCATTGAACTTTCGCGGATGTGTTTAAGCACCCCGTAACCGTCAATGCCGTCCATCATGATATCGCACAGCACAAGGTCCGGCTTTTCTGTCCTCGCAATTTCAATTCCCTCCAGGCCGTTGCGCGCTGCCACGACACGAAAATTTTCCATCTGCAAAATCGTCGTGAGGTTTGCGCGCAGATGCGGTTCGTCTTCGATGACCAGGATAGTCGTCATTTAACAGGCTTGGTTTCGTCTGTAACAAACAAAGGCAATTCCACCGTGGCCGTTGTCCCGCGGCCTTCCTTGCTGTCGAGATTCAATGTTCCGCGATGGATCTCCACGCATTTCTTAACCAGCACCAGGCCAAGCCCGGAGCCGGCATAGTTCGCGACATTTTGCGCCCTTCGAAAAGGCGTGAAGAGCTTCGGCAAATCGGCCACCGGAATTCCAATCCCTTCATCCTTGATCACAAAAATCGCGCCATCGTGTTTGCGACACAGCTGAAAGTGAACAGGCACGCCATTCGGCGAATACTTCACCGCATTTGTCAGCAGGTTGACCAGGATCGTGCGAAGCAATCGTTCATCCGCCTGTGCATTGCTAAAGTCGCCGGTAAAGGCGAAGTCAATCGGACAACGTTCGTTTGTCGAAGATTTAACTTCCTCAACCAGACGGTGGCATAACCCAAGCACATCAATCGGCTTGCGTTCGAAATCAACCAACCCCGCCTCGGCTTTGCTGAAGAGCAGGGCGCCTTCCATCAATTCAATCATGCGCGCTGCCGATTCCTGGATCGTGCGCAAATGTTCGCTGCGCTGCGCCCCAGTCAATCGATCGAAATACCGATCCAAAATCCCCACTGAGGATACGATAATTCCAAGCGGAGTGCGGAACTCGTGTGACACGGTGGAAAGGAAGGTCGTTTTCATTTCACCCAACTCGAGTTCCTTGGAAAGCGATTGTTGCAACTGCTCATTTGCGCCCCGCAATTCGGCCGTTCGTTCTGAGATCTTTTCCTCAAGGCGCAGACGCAACTGCTCATCATGGACTTTGGCGGCGTCATTCCGAATACGGCTTTGCACTCGTCGGGCGACGAGAAGGAAAATAAGAACACTGCAACTCGCTCCTGCGACCAACACCAAATAAGGAGCACTGCGCGAACCGGGATCGATAAACGAGGGACGCGCCACGCAGACCAGATTCCACCGCAACCCCCACGTGCCCATCGTGATCGTCTTTCGCAATGAACGTTCACCGGAGGCGATAAGTTCCTTTCCGGCGCGCCCCGGATCTGGAGCATATCCGATCGGGCTGTGCTGGACTCTTTTGATGAGCGAAGCCCAGAGTTCGATCTCATCGAATATGACGAAAGCAAATCCTTGCAGAACGCGCCGTTCAACTTCGAGAGAGGACGAGTCTGGTCTTTCGTATTTATACAAAGGACAGAAAACCACGTGGCCGGATCGTGGCGGGAACGCTTCGCTGGAAAGCAGGCGTGTCCGCGTCGTGCTGATGGTCGCGCCATATTCACCCGTGCGGTTCAGCGCTTCGCGATGCCGGACTTCCGACATCATATCGTAGCCGACGACATGCAGTGAGTTCGTGAGTTTGCTGGAAGTAAAACGAATCGGCACCGACGGACCGTCTTTGCCCGGAACGTATTCGGCATAACCTATCTCGAGAATCCCCGGCACCTGGGTCCACGCAATGTTCGCCATGGCCTGTCTCCACGTCCGCTCGCTCACTGTATTGCCACCCAGGAACAGCGCATGCACGCCGTGAAACGCATAGATGTATTGCACGAGCCCCTGCACCATCATGTCGCGATCCGCGGTAATCTGGGCTTCGAACCGTGCCCTGATGCGCTTGTCGTTCTCTTGTTTGAACAAAAGGAACGCGCACAACCCCGTGGTCAAACCGAGCAACAGCGCGAGATAGGCTACCATCATTCGACGGTCGGCAAATCTTTTCCACGACGGCTTCACGCATACACCATATTCGGTTCAGGGTACTAAATTAAATCCAAAACAAGGGGAATACGTCCTTAGACGTATTGTGGCTCTTCCGCGCATTCGCTCATGATCGGAGAAGATGGAGGGACTGACTCTCAACGGCATCAACAGTAAATGCAATCGGTGCTCAGGGAATCATTCCTATATGAAAATTAAATCAGGTCCGGGCTTCTCCCCCAACAGCGAAGCACCATGAACAATAATTCCAGGACTAAGCATCTTTTCCGAATCGTTACCGTCGCACTCGTTCTTTTCTTTGGCAGTCAGTCCGTCCGCGCAGACCTGCACGAATGGAAAGGAGGCAACGGCGGGCTATGGAGCACCTCTGCCAATTGGATCGGCGGCTCACCCAGCCTCGTTGGTTTCGAGCTGCCGCCGGTCGTGCTTTTGTTTCCTTCAGTTCCCGCTTACGCGTTGAACACGACAAACGATCTCCCTTCATCTGGTGGATTCGGATTTACGGGATTGTTCAACCAGATGTACATCGAAGGTAACGGCTACACCTTTTACGCTACCGGCTCCGCGACTAATTTCACCTACACCAGTAGCGGCGGTTACATCGTCGTCACCGGTTCGAATAATGTTTTTGCCTCCACCTTCAATCTGGTGCTGCCCGCCGGCACCAATAACTGGATCGGCGTTGCCTCGAACCTCAGCTTCACTGTCTCCAGTGTCATCCGCGGCGAAGGCGGCCTGAGTAAATACCTCGGCGGCGAACTGATTCTCTCCGGCAGCTCCGCCAATACCTACAGCAACACAACCTGCGTGACCGACGGAACACTGACACTTGCAAAGAACAACGGCATCACCGCCGTGCCCGCCGATATCATCATCGGCGCCGACGTAAACACGAATACCGCGAAGCTTCAGTTAAACACCGACAACCAGATCGCCAACACGAGCGACATCGTCATCAACGCCAACGCCACCTTCAATCTCAATGACCAGAATGAAACCGTAAACAACCTCGCATTCGTCGGTGGCGATGTGACGACCGGCACCGGCCTTCTTACCGTGAATGGCGATGTGACCAGTTCATTTACTTTGCTCAGCAGCAGTGCCATCACCGGAAAACTCTCGATCGGCTCCGACGACTGCATCTTCGATGTGACGAGTGGCGTCCTCACCGTCAATGCCGTCATTAGCGACTCCTCCGGTGCCCGCGGCTATCCCGACATAACGAAAACCGGATCCGGCTCACTCGTACTCGGCGGAAATAATACTCACCGCGGCCAGACCATCGCCGCCGCTGGCACCCTGCAACTCAACGCCATCAACGCGCTCGGTGCCACGAACGGTAACACTGTCGTTTCAAATGGCGCGACTCTCTATCTCACCGGTCTCGTCGTTACCAACGAAACGCTCTCCCTCGCCGGCGCCGGTGCGTTCGGCTTCGGTGCCTTGCGCGCCGATAACACGAACACCTGGAGCGGTCCCATCACTTTGACCGCCGATGCCGTCATCGGCACTGGCTCTACCAACGCAAAACTCACCCTCAGCGGCGTGATCTCCGGCCCGGGCGGCCCGATCTTTACGAACGGCGGCACCTTCGTTTACAGCGGCACCAACGCCAACACTTACACCGGTCCGACCATCGTCGCCGACGGTAAGTTGCAGGTTGGAAAATCTCTGTTCGGCTTCGCCCTCGAATCTATCCCCGGCGCACTGATCATCGGCCAGTCGAACGGAATCGCCGGCTCCGACATCGTTCAACTCACCTTCGCTAATCAGATCGCCAACAGCGCCAATGTCACCATCAACCAGACCGGCTCGCTCGACTTGAATAACTTATCGGACTCTATCGGCTCCCTCGCTTTAACTGGCGGAAAGGTCACGACCGGCACCGGCACCTTGACGTTACTCGGGGACGTCTCGACCTCCACCGGCAACAGTTCCTCCATCGCCGGCAACCTCTCGCTCGGCGGCGTCACCCGCACCATCAACTGCGCCATTGGCGGCACGCTCTCCGTCACCGCAAACATCAGCGACGGCGGCAACAACGCTGGCATCCTCAAAGCCGGCCCCGGCAACCTCCAGTTGAACGGAACCAACACCTACGCCGGCGCCACCACCATCAGCAACGGCGCGATAGTCATTTACCACGCGTTCTCCCTCGGCTCGACGAATGGAGCCACGACTGTCTTGAGCAACGCCATCCTGAATGCCCTCAACGCCACGAACGTCGCCGAACCGC
>CBHWET010000065.1:0-16683 GCA_966112985.1 uncultured bacterium
GGTCCCATAACGGCACAAATCTAATAACCGACACGCCTGCGACGCGGTCAACCCCGGTCTCCGCAACGGGCAATCACGGAACTAGAGCGATTGCCAAAAGTAATTTCCGGGAATGGTGAAGCAGAGAGCCGGGCAGTGCTAGGCGCGAGAGACGCGCATGTCCTAATGGACCTGTAAGAGTCAGAACTATAAGCGGGCTGCACCACACGTGGTGCGACTCGCCACGACGCAATGCCCGGCTCTCTGCTTCAGCCGCAGGCCGGGGTGCTTTTGCTTTTTGGCTTCGTTGTCGGCCTCGGCAAGATCCACCAGGGATATTGCCTTCGACCTCCGCCTCGCCAAAAATCAAAATCCCTCCCGCCATTCCGAAAATTAATTTTGGCAACCGCTCTAATGCAAAGATACGGAGCGCTGACCTCCTTCAGGCAGCGGCAATTGCAATGTTTTTCCCGAAATGGAAACGGACGTTGCCAGCTTTTTCGTTTTTGCGGCCGTCGTTTCCACGAAAAGTAAAGCGACACGCCGCGCGATTTCTTCGCCGGTTTTGTACGATTTTGAACCTTCAGAATAAGATCCGTAAAATATATCCGGGCAGACTGAGATGCCCGGCTGGTAACCGGTGGCTTGTGTATAATTCAGACCGTTGCCGGACAACATGACTATGCCTAGCCGGTCGTCGACGTTCGCCCAGGATCCTGAAATCGCGAGTGGCTTCTGAACCTGCTCCCAATCGAAAAGTATTTTGCCGCTACTGTGGGTCACGGTTCTGGTGCCGCCAGTGATTTTGTCGTTCTCGATCGCGAGCGGGAAACCGCGTTCCCGCACCACCGTTACGTTCGTGAGCGCCGTGACCTGATCGTCATAAACGACAGCGTGCTCGCCAATGGAACGAATTGTCACGGTTTGTCTTAACCGTCCGCCATTCAGCAGCAGAGTGGCGGATGTTTCAAATCCGTCCGCTGTTTGTTGCCATGAATGCGAAGTCACCGTTGCCTTTGCGTCACCGTGAGGACTTAGCTCAAATGAACCGATTAAACCATTGGCAATCGGGACGGTGAAATTTGGATTTTCGAAATGGGCTTCGATCGGAAGAACCATTCCCATGATTTTGTTCCCCCAGGAGACAGAAACAAACTTGTGGTTGGTGCGATGCGTAGCGGTTTTGATGCTGTCGCGAAGATGAATCCCGACCATTGCCTCGGCGGCGGCTCGCGCAGACAAGGCCTTCACCGGTAGGCCAAAAATTTTATGCGCAAGGAATGCCCACGCGGCTTGCTCGGCGCAGATCGCATGGCGAGTGAAGCCGAGCTTCGAACCCGGAACAGCAAGGTCCCCATCACACATCAGCTGCCACTGGCGCATGTATTGTGGCGCAATATCTTCGAGGCGGGCTGCCAACGGATCTTTGGCATAACTCGCGAGCGATGCATAGAGATTGAAATAGGGGAGTCCATGCAATTCCCAGTCCATTCCTTGCGGATAAGCCGCTTCGCCCCATGGCAGAATAATGGTTTGAAACATTTTCCAGACGTCCATGACGTGATGTTTTGCCGTGGCCGGCACAGGGTTCCCGGCGAAGGTGTAATACAACGCCGTTTGTGTCATGAAGTAAGAGCTGCACGCGACGTAAGCCGGATGGAAAAATCCGTGGTTCTCCAACGTGAAGTCATCGTGGATATTGGCGCCGGTAAACCACTCACTGACGGGGCGGCCATCAACGATCGTTTTGTCTTCCCGATCCTGGGGTGCGGAAAGCGTGTTCATCATGTACTCCTGCGCTTTCTGGTGCCATACAGCGGCGTGAGGATTCGCTGGAAACATATTGGCCGCAACAGCGAGGCAGGTCAGATTCCAACCATTCTCTTCCGCTTTTGTATCATTTGAGCTGCCTGCCAGCGGTCTGCCGTTAAGGAATCGATCCGCTTCGAAAGCGACTACGCGTTCCAGATCCTTCTGTAATGTTGTATCCAATTGATCCCAGATCAGCCACGTGCCGAAAGCCAGGTCGCCGGTCCACATTGCCGATTGCCAGGTGTTGCCCCAAGGTTTTCCATCGGGACATTTTTGGGAACCGGTGACATGGGTGGCCACGCAGTATCGAACGGCGGCGAGTGCTTTCCGTGTATATTCAGCGCGTTCGGAAGATGTGAGAACGTCTGAATATTTAAGCAGTGCTCCGGAGGTGAGCACCATTTCTGCGATTGCGCGGACACCCTCATTCATCAAATCACTGCGTCCGGTTCCCCACATTCCAGCCGCTGAGTTTGTGTCCCAATCATGCCAGTAGCGATCGGCAAATTTACATCCGTCATGCATGATGGACGTATACGTGCTCAGCAACTCGTGCTCGGAAAGGTGCCGAATCTTGTAGAGATCCTTCGCTCCGCCGTAGAATGGAACAAGGAGGCAAATGAATAACCAACCCAGAGCTTTCATCATGCATCCGACGAAGGATAATCAGAAGTTGTTCAGTCAACGTAAGTTCACTGGATAGGCAGGTTGATTTCCCTTGCAAACAAATGGCCTTCAGCGACGTTGATTTTAGCGATGAAGCCAAGCGTACATCTTGTTCTGGTCGTTGTTGGATTAATCTTTATTGCCGGGTGTACACGTGGCGTTGCGGATGCGAATACAAGGATATCTATGAGCTCGTCGAACAAACCATCGTCCGAAGCCCTGAAAAAGCTCGATCGGTTGCAATACCACGTCACGCAGCAGTGCGGAACGGAACCGCCATTCAATAACGCTTACTGGGACAATCATAAGCCGGGCATTTACGTTGATATCGTTTCTGGTGAGCCGCTCTTCAGTTCTTTGGACAAATTCGATTCGGGAACGGGTTGGCCAAGCTTTATGCGACCGTTGGCCGGGACGAATGTTGTCGAGAAGACGGACGACTCGCATGGAATGGTTCGAACTGAAGTGCGATCGAAGAACGCGGATTCGCATCTGGGCCATCTCTTCGATGATGGGCCGGCGCCAACCGGCCAGCGGTACTGCATCAATTCCGCTTCATTGAGGTTTATCCCTGTCGAAAGAATGGAGGCTGAAGGGTATGGCCAATACCTTGAACCATTCGTTAAAGCGGGTTTGATTCGATCCAAGCAATAACTGCCCGAACATCGTCTTTTCAGAAGGTCTGCGTGCGCGGTAAATATTTTTAGGGCGCACCTGTATTAATTAAGGTAGGGACATGTCGCCGACGTGTCCCAAATCATTTTGCTCAATTGATGTTCTTTGAGAGGCGCCTCTGATCATTTCGGATCAAACCCGCTGAAATAGAATGGGACGAGTCGGCGACTCGTCCCTACCTTGGATGGGCCTTTCTGAATGGGCGACTTTTTCGGCGGATTGGAACTTTTAACGTTTGCGCGGACAAGTCGCCCTCTACCGTGCCGCTTGAGCCGTTTAATTCGCCACTTTCCAAACCGCCGCTCGTGGCGTAACTTCCACGCACTTTTTTCGATGCCAAGTGTTTATATCAAGACCTATGGATGCCAGATGAACGAGCGCGACTCGGAAGCCGTCGCGGCTCAACTGGTGGCGAAGGGTTACACTTTGGCGAAATCGGAGACGACTGCTGATGTTGTTCTTCTAAATACCTGCAGTGTTCGCGATATGGCTGAACAAAAGGCTCTTAACAAAATGGAGAACCTGATCGGCAATGCGCGAAAAAAGCGTCCGAATGTCATTTTCGGCTTCATGGGCTGCATGGCGCAAAGCCGTGGCAAGCAGTTGGTTGATCAGTTGCCCGACCTTGACCTCGTAATCGGAACTCAAAAGTTCCATCGCACGGCGGAATACCTGGATGAATTAATTTCAGGTAAACGCGACAAAGTTGTCGACGTTGCGGAGGAGCAGGGGAGCGAGTCGACGATTCGTGAACACCTCTTAAGCGGAAGCAAGCCAATCAAGGCGGTGTCGGCGTTCGTCAGCATCATGCAGGGGTGTAATCAATACTGCACATTTTGCATCGTGCCTTATACCCGCGGTGAGGAACGCAGCCGCACTGTCGACGATATTGTTTCAGAGTGTAGACAGCTTGTTGCTGGCGGTGTGAAAGAGATCACGTTGCTTGGACAGATTGTTACCAGTTACGGCAAGCGTGATATCAAGCCGAAGGACGGCAAATCGGCGTTCGTTCAATTAATTGAAGCGGTTCACGAAATAGACGGCCTCGAGCGGATCCGTTTTACGTCGCCACATCCGAAAGGCTATGGAACTGATCTCATCGAAGCCTTTGGACGTTTGCCAAAATTGTGTGAGAGTGCGCATCTTCCACTCCAGAGTGGCAGCGATCGTCTGTTGAAATTGATGCACCGGGGTTATACCCGCGAAAGATTCATTGAGATCATCACTCGATTGCGGGACGTGAGGCCGAACATCGCGCTGACGACGGACATTATCGTTGGTTTCCCTGGCGAAACCGAAGCTGATTTCGACCAAACGTTATCGATCTGCCGCGAGATTCAGTTTGATAACGCGTACATCTTCAAATACTCGCCTCGCAAGGATACGCCTGCAGCCGAAATGCCCGACCAGATCCCACAAGATGTTATTGAAGAAAGACATTTGCGTCTGCTGACCACGGTGAATCAAATTGCTGCCACGCGTTATGACGCATTCATCGGCCAGACAACGCAGATTCTTGTCGAAGGTCCGAGTAAGAAAAATCCGGCGCGAATGACAGGGCGGACGCGTTGCAATCGGATTGTTTTGTTTGATGGAAGTTCGCGGCATCTTGGCCAGTTAATGGATGTTAAGATTGAGCGAACGGGCAGTTTTACACTGTATGGTGATCCAGCGATTGTTAATCTGGATTGAACGAACCTTTGAACTGCGTGTCAGACTCAAACAATTTAAAGATTGCGTGTTCAGGCTGGTGCCTGCTGAATTCCGGCCGTTAGAAAAATATGCCTGCAATTAAATTATCGATCCTGTCGATTGTGCTCGGGTTGTTCGTCGCGCTAATCAATGCGTTCGGCGTGGTCAACCCGACAAAATTTGCGGCAGCGGCCCGGCGATTCCCACGATCGGTGCCGATCGGATATTTCCTCATGCTGCTGGCGACGGTTTGGTTTGTCTGGAACGTGAAGATTGAACCTATTTCTGATTTCGAGCCACTCAAGCCAGTGCTTTACACATTGTTCATTTGTGTTGGCGTTGGATCGTGCTTCTTCGTGAAGGACTTTTTAGCGGCCCGCGGGCTCGCCGTCGTTATTTTGTTGCTAGCCAAAGTGATGGTGGACAGCGCGCGTTGGCACCACAGTTCGATGCGTCTCGTGATCACAACTTGGGCTTACTATCTCGTCGTCGCCGGCATCGTTTTCACTATTTCTCCACATCGGATGCGTGACATCATCAACTGGAAGACCGCGACTGAAGAACGGACGCGGATGCTGAGCGGGCTTCGCGCGGCATTTGGATTATTCGTCGCCGCGTTGGGTTTGTTTGTTTTTTGAGTCGCCGCTGGTGCACTTCTCCTGATGCTGTGTTCGAAGGCTGTGCGAACATCAGCGTAGTACTTTATCTGAATTGAGACGAACGACGGCAACTGCGATGTTGAGCCCATTGGAAAGCACGGCTCATGAAATACATCTTACCCTTTTTTGTTTGTCTGACTGCCTGTCTCGTTGGGTGCAATCGCGCTGACCGCGACAACCGCCAGGGAAGTTACGGCTCACAACACAATCAGCAGGGTTCCATTACCGAACCGTCAGGCTCTTCGAATGTGGCAAAGTCGTCGGGGATCGGTGCAGGGGCAACGGGCGAGCACGATTCGCGTAGCACGACGAATCAATCGGCTCAACCGAAGTAGCCGCCTGTCGTTCACCCGTCAATTTCGGGTGACGCGAATCTATTTTCTTGGACGTGGCTCGCGCTATGTCCTATTTGCCTTCGTGGAAAACTCGTCTCTGTAACCTCAACGGGTGTTCCGTAGTCTGTGACAGGAATTCCACTTGTTATCATCTTCTTATGCGAAAATTCGTTGTCACAGGGTTGCTAATTATCTGCGTTTTCCTCGCGTTCACCGCCAACGCTGCTGACAAGAAGCTAAATGTGCTTCTGATTGTTGCAGATGATCTCAACACGCAACTCGGGTGCTATGGAAACAAGGTGGTCAAGTCGCCAAATATTGATCGTCTTGCCTCGATGGGTGTCCGCTTCGACCGTAGCTATTGCAATTATCCGCTCTGCAATCCGTCCCGGACCTCCTTTCTAAGCGGACGTTATCCAGAAACGACAAAGGTTTATGGGAATACCACGGCTCCCCGGACCAGCCTTGGAGCTATTCAATTTCTACCGGAATGGTTTCACACAAACGGATATTTTACCGCTCGAGTCGGAAAAGTGGCGCACGGCAGGTTCGAAGATGCACTCAAGTGGGATATCTCTGAAGACTCTGGACAGGATGATGACGAGGCGGAGGAGGGGAAGCCGCGGACACGAAAACGCGAAAACTCGCCTGAAGCAGATGTGCCTTTTGCCTGGCGAGCTTCCGATTTAAAGGATGAACAGGAGCCGGACGGTCGCACGTCACGGCGTATCGCCGAGTTGCTCGAAAAACATAAGGACGGACCGTTTTTTCTCGCGGCCGGCTTCCACAAACCACATATCCCACACGTCGCGCCCAAGAAATACTTTGACATGTACTCCCTGAATCAAATTCCGCTTCCAAATGAACCTGTTGGGCACGCGAAGACGATCCCGAAGATTGCCTACAGCCCCAAGTATTTCCCGAATCTCACCGATGATCAAAAACGCTCGATTATCCTGCACTATTACGCTGCGACCACCTTCATGGACGCGCAGGTCGGGATACTGATCGAGGCAATGGACCGGTTAAAGTTGTGGGATAACACAATCGTCTTGTTCGTCGGAGATCACGGATGGCACCACGGTGAGCACGACGGCATGTGGGCGAAGATGAGTATAATGGAAGAATCAGCGAGAGCGCCGCTGGTCGTTGTCAGCCCAGGCGCGAAAAAAGGCGCTGTTTGCGAAAGGATGGTAGAATTCGTCGATATTTTCCCTACGTTGGTCGACGCCTGTCGGTTGAAGCAGCCCGAGGGTTTGGAAGGTTTCAGCTTCAAACCGCTGCTGAGCGACCCGTCGCAGCCGTGGAAAAAGGCGGTATTCTCCGTCGTCCATCGACGTGGCGGGCTGGGGCATGGCGTTCGAACTGAGGAGTTTACGTATCTCGAATGGCCGGATGGAAGTTCACAATTATATAATCACGTTAATGATCCGAAGGAATACATCAACCTCGCTAAAAGGCCGGAATACAGCCAGACGGTTGCGAAGTTGAAAGCTGTCCTGGACGCCGGGCCAAACGCTGCACGACCCGTCATAAAGTGACGCCGAATCACCCCCAAAAAAGACTCAGTGCAAGTACAAAACTTTCCATTTGAACAATTCAGGGTTTCCTGTATGTTCCCGCGCGTCAGTCTTCAGATCGTCGCGAAAAGGAGGGGTAAAATTGAAGGGAAAGCTGCTCTTGGAAAGCAGTATCGCACAAAGACGGCGCAACCAAACTATGCAGAGAGCTACCAAAACAGCACGTGCCGTTGACCTCAAATCAACCAACCGTTTCACGCCGGAAATTCTCACTGGCGGGTTCGACCTGAAAGAAAAAATCAAGGAACTCCTCGCGCTTGCTCGCGAGCAGGGCCACTTGACTTACGATGATATCAACGAGGCTTTGCCTGCTGATGTCACCAACAGTGATGACCTCGACGAAATCTTTACCAAATTGCGTGAGAACGGTGTCGAGATTCTCGAAGAAGATCCTCAGCCCGTTGTTGAAGCGGAACCCGAAGAGGAAGCCGAGGCCGGGAAGGAACGCCTCGACATTCTTGATGATCCTATCCAGATGTATCTTCGCGAGATGGGGCGCACGCCGCTCCTGACACGCGAACAGGAGGTCGAAATCTCCCAGCGGATCGAGGTTGCAGAAAACGAAATCATTGCTCTGCTCTACGGCTTTGGTTTTACCGCCAAGGAACATATCGCCCTTGTGGAAAAATTGCTGTCAGACCCACCGCGCGAGCGTTTTGATCGTGTGGTTGTCGACAAGAAAGTTGCGAACCGCGAACAGCATCTTGCTGATTTGAGCAAGCTGATCAAGAAGGCTCAGGTTCTTGACGAACAATTGGATGACAAATTTGTGCAATGGCACAAGGCACCGGGCCAGAAGCAACGCGAGAAGGTTTCCGCCGAAATCGTGAAGCTCAACCGAAAGCTGACCGAACTGTTTCCTAAATTCTATTTTCAACGCCGGATCCTGGACGAAATGATTCAGGTTGGCGCTAACATCTTCGATTCGATGCACACTGCTCAGTTGCGCATTTCCGAGTTGCAGAAACAGCGGAAATCGCCCCAGCAGCAAGCCCTCATTACTGCCGAGCAAAAGAAGATCAAGGATCTCGAACGTTTGTTGCGCATGCCGCAGGAAGAGTTCTTCCGCGCGTTCGCTCATCTGCGCAAAGCAGAAACTGAAGCGCAGGCTGCGAAGACGAAGATGGCAGAGTCGAATCTGCGTCTCGTTGTTTCCGTGGCGAAGAAGTATTTGAACCGCGGTCAATCGCTCCTCGACCTAATTCAGGAAGGGAACATCGGCCTGATGAAGGCGATTGAGAAGTTTGAGTATCGCCGTGGTTATAAGTTCTCGACGTACGCGATCTGGTGGATTCGCCAGGCCATCACCCGCTCGATTGCCGATCAGGCCCGCACCATTCGTATCCCGGTGCACATGATTGAAATCCTGAACAAGCTTTGGCGTGCAGAGAAGCATCTGCTCCAGGAATTCGGTCGCGAAGCAACACCGGAGGAGCTCGCTGATGAAATGAACATGTCGGTCGCGCGTATTCGTGGATTGCTCAAGATGGCGCAGCAACCAATTTCATTGCAGTCACCTATTGGTGACGACGGTGAGGCGACTTTCGGCGATTTGCTCGAAGACAAGTCCATCGAGAACCCGGCGGAAACAACCAGTTTCGTCCTGCTCAAAGAGAAATTGGGCGATGTTCTTTCGACGCTTACTGAGCGCGAGCGCAAAGTGATCGAGATGCGTTTTGGTCTGAATGGCGATAATGAGGAAAAGACCTTGGAACAAATCGGTCAGCAGTACCAGGTTACCCGCGAGCGTATTCGTCAGATCGAAGCAAAGGCATTGCGCAAGTTGCGCCACCCGACACGTATCCGCTACTTGCAGGACTTTCTGCAGGAAGAAGCGAGCTAAGGCTTTGCATTTACAGAACGGCGGTCTTCGGACCGCCGTTTTTTTTTGAACCCACGCGACAATTCAGGGTCGAACGGATTGAAAAACCGATCTGATACGGCTATTTTCTGACAGAATGCTAGACGATCGTCCCTACATGCGCCGCAGTGCGTATCGGTCTGCCTGGTCCATGACGACACTTTTGCTGATCGTCAACGTCGTCGCATTTGTCCTCCAGAACGCACTGGAACACTATCGTGTTTTTCCCGTCAGCCGTTATCTCGCGCTGAGTGCAGATGGTTTGAAACACGGAGCTTTCTACCAATTGTTCACGTTTCAATTCCTGCACGATGGGCCGATGCACCTTATCGGCAACTTGCTGGTCATTTTCTTTTTTGGGCGGGCTGTCGAAGAGGTGCTGGGCAGGCGAAACTTTTTATTACTCTACTTTCTGAGTGGAACCATCGGGGGATTGTTGCAGATCGCTCTTGGATTCACGTTTCCAGGTGTATTCGGTGGCGCAGTGCTTGGCGCGTCGGCGGGAGCGTTTGGGTTAATCGCTGCCTTCGCAACTCGCGCGCCTGACCAGCCGATTACGATCCTTTTGTTCTTCGTGCTGCCACTGACATTTCCGGCCAAGGTGTTATTGGCCATTCAAGCGGCTATCGCGGTTTTCGGCATTGTCATCCCCGGCAGCAATATCGCGCACGCCGCGCATCTGGGTGGAATGTTCACCGGCATTTTGTTTATCAAATGGCTCGGCCGATCTAATAAGGCAGTCATGGTATGGCGCCCTTTTCGGCGACGGCCAACTCCACGTGAAATGGTGAGGGCAACTCCGCGACGTGACCCGTGGAAGCCAAAGGTCGTGGAACCTGAATTGCCGCCCGCAGAATTTATATCTCAGGAAGTAGACCCAATTCTCGACAAAATCTCCGCACACGGCATCCAAAGCCTAACCGACCGCGAACGCCAGATTCTCGAAGCTGCTCGCAAAAAGATGAGCAAACGATAGGGGAAAGGGGGGGCGTTGGCTTCAGATGCCCTCGGGCTTTCACGACGTGGAAACTAGATGGGGCCGACCTCGAGTTTTCGAAGCGGCCCCGACGTTATGATTTAATTAATTCCTTACGATCGCTTATGGCCATTGAGGAGCTTCGCCTTCTTCCCAGTTCGAGGTGCCGTCGGTCCGGAGCCAGGCATAGCCGTCTCCAGCACCTGAGGACCAATAATGAATGTTTCTCGCCTGCAGGCGGGTGCGGATGGTGTCATCAATCGCCATAAAACCGTCGGTGATTAACGCTTTGTTGACGCCTGCCGCATCGAGATAAGCTTCGCGGCAAGAGAGAGCGCCATTGGCGTTGACCCCGTGGTGTCCGACTTTGAGCACCTGGCAAAGATTGATTTCACCCGCATAAGGTCCGGCGAGAATGCTCAATTCAGTCGAACCATAGGCATCGCCCTGCATCAGGATTGATTTGGCGCCATAGGTGACTTTGAGGACTAAAGAAGCTTCGTTTTCTGAGCCCCAATCATCGCTGCCGCCATCGACGGTCGAAAGCTCCGGGCTGAGGCAGCGGACTTTAAACTGCAGGCCGTTGTAGGTGGTGTTGATAATATAATCTCCGGCTTTCATCTTCGTGATGGCCAGACCGCGTTTGTTACAGGCGCTCACGAGGTTCAGGTAGTGTGCCCCGTCTGCATTGATAGGACCTCTCGGATAATAGATTTGCGTGTTGTTGATGTTGAATCCGCTGTTGAGGAACTCATCCATTCCGCCAATGTGATCCACGTGCTCATGCGTGCCGCACAAGTATTTGATGCCGCCGCCAAACCCAAGCGCGTTGAGTTTGCTAATCAGCGTGGAGGAATAACCATCCGCGACATCGACAACCATTTTAGTGTTGTCGGGAAGCTCAATCAGGAAACAGTCGGCACGTCCATCGCCGGCCGAGATCATGTGTATCTTCAGGAATCCCGTCGTGGCGTGAACAGATGTGGCGACCAGCAACGATGCTGCTGAGGCCAATAGTAGACTAAGTGCTTTTTTCATTTTATGGATTGGGTTTTGCTCGCGGCACAGTGCCGCACTGGTTTACTTCACGGGGGAATAACAGGTCTGTTTATAGCGAACGGATGGCGGCAGTGACATACCCTAAAAATCGGGTGCTACCCTTTTCGTAGTCACGTATCATACTGGCGAAGTAACACCCCTGTTCGCCATGAAACTAAACACCATTACCCGGTGTGTCGTTCTAACGGCACTGGCCGTCACCATTCACTCAACACATGCGACTACGCTTTCTGAAGGAGACCCAGCTCCAAAACTATCTGTTTCCAAATGGGTTCGCGGTGAACCGGTGAAGGCGTTCCAACCAGGAACTGCTTACCTGGTAGAATTCTGGACGACCTGGTGGCTTCCTTGCCATGAAGCGATGGCACATGTGAATCACCTGCATCACAAATACAAGGACAAGGGGCTGGTGGTGATTGGCCAAAACGTTAAGGACGCATCGGCGACGAGCGTCGAAGCATTTATCAAACGCATGGGCGACATGGTGAGCTACCGCATTGCACTGGACGAAGGCGCCACAAATAAACACTCGGGCAAAATGCTGGAGAACTGGCTGTTCGCCGCCGAAGCAGGTGTTCCGACGGCGTTCGTTGTCGATAAGAAAGGTAAAATCAATTTCATCGGGCACCCCGACGAAATCACTGAGGAGCTGATCGACCAGGTTCTTGCGGGCACGTTCGACGTTAAGAAACGGGCTTTGGCGCGGGAAGCCGCGACGACAAAAGCCGAGGCGTGGGACACACACAACGAGCTAGGCAAGGCAGCCTGGAAAGCTAAGGAGTGGGGCAAGGCGATGAATGAAATTGATGAAATGGAAAAGATCTTTCCGCATAAACGAACCACTGCCGAATGTCTTCGCCTGACCGTTTTGATTGGAAAGGAGGACTTTGAGTCCGCAAGCAAGCTCGCCCTCCGACTCAGCGATGAGCACCGCGATGACGCCTTTCTGCAGAACCGGGTGGCGCGGACCATTGCGAATCGAGCTCCAACCAACACGGTTATTCTCAAGACGGCTGATCTGCTTATGGAACGGGCAACTGCTCTGACAAAAAGTCCGGAGCCTGAATTCCTTCACACGCAAGCTCGCCTTGCGTTCCTGCAAGGCAAAAAAGATCGGGCGATCCAATTGGAAAACGAAGGTTTAGCGTTAGCTGACCCACTGAATAAAGAACAGTTCGCGCAAGCACTGGAGAGCTTTAAGCGGGCAAACTGACGCAATAAAGAAGCGATGCAGAACGTTGAGCCAACGCGTACCGCTCGCCGGCTGAATTCCACTGAGCCGCGACGCCGGCCTCGGCTACTCCTTTTCCTTTCCTTGAGTTTGAATCTCGGGTTGTTTCTCTTTTTAGTTTTAGGGCCCCAAAAATCTCCCTCACAAGCGCCGCCTACTGAGTTGCCCGACAGCACGAAGGCTAGCGAGCGCATCCCGACAAGGAATACAAGACGCGGCGGCGATTGGGCTGCGCATGCCTCACGGTGGAAACAATTCGAATCGCGCGACCTCGCCCTTTACGCCGCGAATTTGCGCGCTGCTGGCTGCCCCGAGAGAACCGTCCGCAACATTTTGCTGCCGTTGGTCGAGGAAAAGTTTCAACCTCCGCAATCATTGACATCTGAACCGACTAACTTTTGGGCCAGCTTCAGCCAGCGTCAGGTTGCGGCGAACGCCCGAGCCGAGCAGGACAGCGCGTTAGCCACCGAAAAAGATAATGCGATCAAAGACTTGCTCGGCTTTGCCTGGACTTCCGAAGGCTTGAAGGAGGCGTCTGCGGAAGAAGCGGCAGAGATTGGTTATCTTGATTATGAGCGTGCGGAAAAGGTTGTTTGCATTGCCGACCGGTTTAGGAAGCAGTTCTCGCGCGTGAACCGGTTGTATCGCAGCGACGTCCGTTCGGCTGTGTACGAACAATGGCGCCAGGAGGTAGCCGGGGTCCTTACCCCGACTGAGTGTCAGGAAACCGAGCTGCGAGAAATCCTGACGATCTGCCAACGCGAGAACCCCAATCTCTGCAGAATTGGTTTGAGCGGATCGGAATTGCGTCAGTTGATGTCGTTCAGGCGTGAGCTGTCCGATCCCGACCCCTTGGCTCTGCTCGCCAAAAGCGACGAGCCTCTCGCTGAGCGCGATTGGGGCACGGAACAGCGACTCAATGCGAAAGTGCGCTCGCTGTTGGGCGAAGGCCGTTTTCTTGAGTACTTGAAGAATTGCGATGTCAGCTTCGAAAGAATACTGACGACACTGGAGAAAGAGCACTTGCCTCCGAACTTCGCACTGCAACTGTTTGATCTTCGCGAAGAGGCCATGGCGCGTGCGCAGGAAATTCGTCAGCTGCCCCTGCGGCGCGCCGAAAGGCGGGCGCGCCTGGCGGCGCTTCGTCAAAGGGCTATCGAACAGCTTGAGGCGTTGCCAAAGGGCGTCACCGACAACCTCCTTGTGAGAATCAACCAGGATTGGATCCAGGAGATTGCAAATCCATGAGTTCACGACTGCTCAGCTTTTCGCTCGGTCTGAACCTGATCCTGTTGGGACTTGTCGGCTATCTGGTTGCGATAGGGGATTCCAGTGCGGGTAATCCATTGGACGCTCCAATTTCCCAAACGGATCACATGAGCGACAACGCTCCGGCTCCGTCAGAGGACTCCAGAGTCATGGCGACATCGGAGCCATTGCGCTGGGATGAGCTTGAATCCAAAGATTTCCAGACCTACGTCGCCAACTTGCGCAAAGCGGGATGTCCAGCACCGGTTGTGCGACGGATCATTGGCGCAGAAATCAAAGAGCTCTATGCGCGAAAGGCGTTCGCTTTGGTTCAGGACTTTCACCGTAATTTCTGGGAAATCGCGGCTCGAGAAGGCACTCGAGAATACTTCGACAAGACGTTTGGGCAACAGGTTAAGGCTCTTTGTGCAGAGTCCGATTTATTGTCTCGTGAGCTGCTGGGGGAAGTGCCCCGAGAGTTACCAACTAAGGCTGACAGTACCATTAACGGCCGGCTTACGGATTATTTGTCTTCAGAAAAGCAGGAGCAGTTGCGTCGCATAACTGAACGTTACAACGCACGGCTGGAAGAGCTTCGTCGGGCCAATCTTTCGCCGGAAGAAAAGACGGCGCAACAAGCGCAATTCCGTTTGGAGATGGAGAGCGAGCAGGCCCAGATACTCTCACCGGAGGAACTGGCTGAATATCAGCTGCGGCAGTCAAGCGCCGCCATTGAACTCCAGCAGTTGCATGGTGTCGATTTTAGCGAGGGCGAATTGCACAAGCTCGCAAAAGTTATCGACGACTACAACCGCCTTGCGCAAAGCCAGCCCGACCTGGCCCCGGAAACGTTGGACCAGAAACTCCAGGCTCTGCTGGGCCCTGCGCGCTTCGCTGACTTCACGCGGGCTCACTCCGCTACCTATAAAGAACTCTATCAGCTGGTTTCTGATTTCGGTCTGCCCGGTGAGACAGCGGCGCAGCTTTTTGATTTGCGGCTCGAGTCAGAAAAGCACTCTGACAAAATCCGTGCCGATAAAAACCGGTCGACCGAAGAAAAACAGGCCTTGCTCGATGACCTGCATGATCAGGTTGAACAAACCATGCTGACAAAACTGGGAGCGGGAGCATATCAAAGCTACAAAGCTCGAAACGGACGATGGATCAATTCCCTGGGCAGGCTTTAGACGCATGCCTGTGTCGATAAGCCCGTTTGGCGGAAAACCCCCCGACCGACAATAGGCTTCGAACCGGTTGATTCTCGCATCCGCGCACCACGCAAAAATTCGGTTGGGAGTCGGATTTTGCGTGTCCTTGCTTCGCTTGCACATTGAGCAGACCGCGTATTCAGCCTTGCCGAACTTGCGTTCCCATTTGAAGATTATCGTCATGGCTCAGGAGCAACCAACGGACACAACAGCCTTGAAGATTCGGCACTTCGACACGGATGAAGTATTTCGCATGATCAACGATCCATTTCGCCGTGCCGTGATTCGCGCGTTGGCGGCTGGCGGGATGAAAACCGCGTCGGATTTGGGGTGGGGACCTGGGATGCGACGACATAACAAGCTGAAACATTTGGCGGCGTTGTGCAAAGCGGGGATTCTTGTGCAAAAAGAAAATCTCAAGGACGCGCGGCAATGTCTTTTCGGCCTCTCGCCGGCAGCGGTCGTGTGTCAGAACGGAAAATGCGCTGAGTGTCGAATTCGGTTGTTGCATGCTGCGCTTCCCGAGAGGATGAAGAATCCTCGAAGCCTCCCACGATCAGTGCTGACGCGCTCGCTGTGATTCTTCTTCTCGCAGTCAGAGCAAATTGTTGAAAAGAGATTTCCTAAAGTCGGGTGCCACGCTCATTTTGCGGAAGGAAAAGTTAACAAGACCGCATGCCGGACCTATTTTGCGGAGGAGAAAGTTAACGAAGCACCGAGATGTTCGGATTTTGCGGAGGGAAAAGTTAACATGGCCGCGAGACGTGCCGATTTTGCGGAGCGAAAAGTTAACGTTCCTCGATGGAATGCCGATTTCGCGGAGGGAAAAGTTAACAAAGCTCGGTGCCGCAGACATTTTGCGGAGGGGAAAGTTAACGAAGCACCGAGTTGTTCAAATTTTGCGGAGCGGAAAGTTGACGCAAATTTGGGCGATGAAGATTTTCCGGAGTCAAAATCAACAGAAACAAGAGGTTTTAACGGCTTTTGCCTACAACCCACTGCGACTTCTCCGATTCGCAGGGAAATGACGTTCGGGATTTATGCTGCTGGAGCATGAAGTCGGGATATCCCGATGGCCTCGATTCTGACTTGCGGGAATGTCGGCGGTTTTTCAGAGTCGGCATTCACGGTTATGTCGAATTCTTCCAATTCCAGAATCACGAACCCGCCAAATCGAGATGAGAAAGCGATTTGTCGCGCGCTGATTTCGGCGGCGCGGCGCAAAATGTTGTTCGCTCTGGCGGTCGGCGGTCCAAAAACGGCGGCTGACCTCGCGCCGATCGGAAGAGGCGCAGGCATTTGTGATTCTCGACGCGGACCGGTGAGTGCGACGCTGAAAAATATCAAGGTATTGATCGACGCCGGACTCGTGATCCAATTGGAGAATCCACAGGATCGGCGGCGATGTCTCTATGGCCTGGCGCCGGGCTTAAACGTGACCGTAAAGGACGGACAGGCAGTGTTTGATTTTGATTTCCTTGTAGCCCGATTGTCCGCGGATGGGAACTGATGTCCATCCGCGGCGTGATTTGCGCTCCACAAATTGGCTAATGTGCGGCCGCAGCAGCGGGCGTTTCTGCGTGGCGGAAATGACCGAGGAGTGTGTTTTCAGGAACTTTTGTCAGATCTTCCTGCAGATTTTTCGCTATGTCGTTTCGGAGTGACGCAGGTAAACGGTCAATGATCTGGTGATTCATTTCTT
>CBHWET010000066.1:0-16679 GCA_966112985.1 uncultured bacterium
CCCAAAGATCGCCCTGCCCTTTTCAATTCTGCCCGGCGGCTGTGGAATCAACCGCATAATCGAATAACAAGTCACAGATTTACCCGAGCCCGATTCCCCTACGATGCCAAGCGTCTCTCCTTTGTCCAAAGAGAACGATACGTCGTGCACGGCGCGCACCACTCCGTGTCGCGTGTGGAACGACGTATGCAAATTTTCAACCTGGAGTAAGGGCGGCATTTAATCTTTAGACGCGCGGACATCTAATGCATCGCGCAAACCGTCGCCGAGAAAATTTAAAGAGAACAACGTAACCGCCAGCGTCAGCCCTGGATAAATTAATAGCCACGGATATTCCTCCATCACCTCAGCCCCTTCTTTAATCAGGACGCCCCAGGAACTCATCGGAGGTTGAACCCCCAGGCCAAGGAAACTTAAAAACGCTTCGAGCAACATCACGCCGGGAATCGTTAATGTTGCGTAGACAATCACCGCTCCGAGCAAATTGGGAATCATGTGACGGAGAATGATCCGACGTTTACGCAATCCAAGAGCATGAGCCGCCTCGATGAATTCCATCTTCTTCAACGACAACACTTGTCCACGGACAATTCGAGCCATCGTGAGCCATTCCACCGCACCGATAGCCCCGAACAGAAGCAGCAAATTGAACGGCAAACCGTGTTCATTCAACCAGCCAAACAGGCCGCTCAACCACGGGATTTTTGATTCGACGTCTCGAAAGAGAACCAACAACAGAATGACAAAAATCGTGAAAGGCAGAGAGTAAAGGATGTCGACGATACGCATCATGATTGAATCCGTCTTACCTCCTTTGAACCCGGCCAACGCCCCATACATGACGCCAATCGTCAGCGAGACGAACGTTGCACAAAGCCCAACCATGATTGATACCCGTCCGCCGATGAGTAACCGCACAAACTGGTCCCGGCCGAGAAGGTCGGTGCCAAGATAATGTTCTTTTGAAGGTGCGACAGCCCCAAGGTCTAGATTCTGTTCATGATATTTCTGTTTGGTGAAGAACGGACCGGCGAAACAAAGCAGCCCGAGCAGAATCAGAATTATTCCCCCCACAACCGCGAGATGATTCTTCTTGAGCCGATGCCACGCATCACGCCATAGCGATGTGCCGTGCTCAAACCTCTCCGTTTGCGACGGGTTCACCGGATCAACTGCTGGCTTCAGGTCTTCCATTATTCAAAACGCAGTCGCGGGTTGAGCAGCACCAAAATGATGTCCACGATCAAATTCAGTGCGATGATCAGAACGGCATAGAACAACACCGTGCCGAGCACCATGGTGTAATCACGGTTGAAAGCGGACGTAACGAAAAACCGGCCGAGTCCAGGAATCTGGAAAATGGATTCAACGACAAACGATCCGGTCAACATCCCGGCAATCGCAGGTCCAAGAAACGAAATGGTGGGAAGCACCCCGCCCTTCAAGGCGTGCCTCGTCACAATTCGAAGCGGCGAAGCTCCCTTTGCGCGCGCTGTCCGAATGAAATCCTGGTTGAGGATTTCAAGCATCCCTCCGCGTGTGAGGCGGGAAATGTACGCTGCGTAGTAAAACCCAAGCGTCAATGCCGGGAGAATGCGGTCGCTTGCGAAATACCACCCACCGGGATTCAACCATTGCAGCTTCAATCCAAACCACGTGCTCAAAAGCGGCCCCACAACGAATGTCGGCACACAAATTCCGATCATCGCCAGAGTCATCGGAATATAGTCACTGAGGGAATTCGGCTTTAACGAAGCAATGATGCCCGCCGTAAGACCAAGGATCAGCGCGACGAGCAAGGCTTCAGCACCAAGTTCAAGCGAAACCGGCAGCGCATCACCAATCAACTCGTTAACCGTCCGGCTCTTGTATTTGAAGGAAGGACCGAGATCACCCTTCAGCAAATTTTTCATCTGGATGACGTATTGGGTGAACAACGGCTTATCCAGACCGTAATGCGCTTCGAGACGTTTCTTCACTTCCGCGGGAACTTTCTTCTCGGCATCGAACGGCCCCCCGGGAGCAAATCGCAGCATGAAGAAAGTAGCCGTTGCGATGACGAACAACACGGGGATTGTCTCGAGCAAACGTTTGAAGATGAATCGCAACATGCTATTTCGCTGCCGGATCTAAATATACTTCCTTGTATGGATGAATATCCAAAACAGTTGGATACCAGCCTTTCACCATCGGTTGAATCAATATGGGCTGCGTATAAAAGTAGATCGGCATAATGGGCACTTCATCAGTCAGGATCGCCTCGGCTTTTTGAAACACCTCAAAGCGCTCGTTCATGTCGCTCGTATGCGCCGCTTGTTGGATCAGTTTGTCGTATTCGTTGTTCGACCAGCCTGTTTCGTTCTGTCCACCATCGGTGATAAACATGTTCAGGAACGTGTCAGGATCAACATAATCTCCCGTCCAACCAGCGCGGGCGATCTGGTAGTCCAGTTTTTCGGTCGTGGTGAGATAAACTTTAAACTCTTCATTGCGCAACGTGACATTGATGTTGAGGTTACGCCGCCACATTTGCTGAATAGCTTCAGCGATCGCTTTGTGTGTCTCCAACGTGTTGAAAAGAATGTTCACCGTCGGAAAATTTTGGCCATCGGGATATCCCGCTTCTGCCATCAGCTTCTTCGCCTGTGCGAGATCACCCTGAAGTTTTGACCGCGAAGTATAACCTGCCGTATTCGGCGGCGTCAGATTGTAAGCAGGCTGCTGTCCGCCTCTCGTCACACGCGTGACAATCTGTTCGCGATCGATTGCCAACGCCAGCGCCTGCCGGACACGCTTGTCGTTCAACGGAGGCTTCGTCACGTTGAACCGGTAAAAATAAGTGGCCAACAACGGCGGCGCACTGATGAGGTTCGGATGCTCGCGCTTATACACTTCAATTTTGGCGTGAGGAACATTTCGTGTGACGTGCAACATCCCGGCCCGAAAAGCCCGCTCCTCACCATCGGCACTTTCCGTCGGATAAAAATAAATTTCCTTCAAGCGGATACGCGCTGTATCCCAATAGGTAGGACTCCTTTCGACACGAACGTAATTCTGCACCTTCCACTCCTTCAACCGGAACGGCCCATTCCCCACGAAATGCCCGGGAATGGTCCAACGATTTGAACGATCGTCAAGCGGACCGTATTTACGAATCGTTGGGATATGGACGGGGAACCACGAGTTGTGAGTAATTAATGAAAGGAAGTAAGGCGCCGGAGAAGACAAGGTCACCTCAAGAGTATGATCATCTACCGCCTTCGCACCGACTTGAGAGAAGTCTGTGATTCCATTCGTGTTGAACGACTCGGCGTTTTTCATCACGTAAAGCATGTAGCTGTATTTCGAACCAAGCGTTGGCGAGAGTTCCCTCTTCCACGATTCGATAAAATCACCGGCAGTAACAGCCTCGCCGTTCGACCACCGCGCGTTGTTTCGAAGGTGAAATGTGTAAACAAGGCCATCGGGCGAGATGTCCCAGTGTTCAGCAACGCCCGGGATAGGATGCAGGTCTTGCGGGTCCTGTGAAACAAGGCCTTCGAAGAGTGCGATATGGATTTTATGTTCGACGTCTCCTTCGGTGGTTTGCGGGTCGAGATCTTCAGGCTCGGCTCCATTGCCGAGATGAAGAATCTGTTCCCGGTCTCCGAGTTCAACTCGTGTCTGCCGACGCTCGCAACCAGTCAGCATGAACAGGCCGCAGCAGATCAGCCAAAGCATCGCCGGTTTTCGGATTAAAGTCATTCTGGTTACCTGACGAACAGGTCAGGGACGCACTATTGCACCGAATCGATAAGCAATTTATTGTTTAATCATCCAAACGGAATCGGTGAAACTACTTAACTGACGATGGCCACAAACGCAAACGCTGAAACAAAGCCAAAAAGTTTCCTACCGGCGATTGAGTCCCCGAAATATCACCTGCTGCTCGCCGCTGTTGCGATTTTTATTCTCGGTCCACTCGGTGGCATTTCCGCGGCGTACATGAATTTCTCGCTAGGCTTTTTTGTTGGCGGCCAGGTGCTCGCCGGAATTCTTGGAAGCGTCGTGACCTATGGTTACGGATCCGAAGGCAAACATGGGGCGAATTACATGCAAACGATGGCTGCATCCGTCGCCAGCATGTCGGGAATGGCAGTGCTTGTACAGGCGATGACATGGCTTGGTCTTCCCGAACCACCAACGTGGCAGCTGATTCTGTTTTTCATGTGCATCGGAATGTTCGGCGTTGGCGTCGGCATGCTCTACACACCGATCCTCGTCGATAAGATGCAGCTGAGCTATCCCTCCGGGTTTGCGGTTGCGAATATTCTTCGCGCGCTCACCGATAAAACTCTGCTGAAGCGATCCATCGCAAAACTCGGCAGTGGGACACTCGCGGGATTCGTAGGCGGCCTGGCTTCAGCAAAGATCGCGAGCCTTGAAGCCATTGGTCTCTCCACCTCAACGTTCGGCGCCGGCATGGTGGTTGGCGCACGCATTGTAATTCCGGCGCTGGTTGTGGGACTGGTTGGGTGGAAACTCACTCCATGGTTTCAGAGTATCGGTTGGCTCGGCCCCAATGATCCGTTTCGCAAAATTGGTTTCATTCTCGCGCTCGGGACAATTCTTGGCGCAGCCATTATTGACCTCTCGATTATTGCGTATCAGGCCTTTCAGCGGCTTCGCGAAGGCGGTGCTAAACCGGTCGAAACCGAAGCATGGAAAAAGACGAGCACACAGCGATTAATTATGTGGGTCGTATTCTGGGGCATCGCGTTGGTCCTTGTCGCAACGAAACTCCTGCAACAACCACCTTTCTTCGTCGCCGTTGGACTCGTTCTCGTTTTTATCTTTGTGCTCATCAACGGTATCTCCAGCGGCATTTCTGACAGCAATCCGATTTCCAGCGCGTTCGTCGTTGCCGTGTTCCTGATGGCCTTGCTTGGATTGAAAGACCCCGGCGTCGGTTTAATGTGCGCGGCGATTTTGCTGATTTCGTGCAGCGTCGGCGTAGACATGCAACAAGATCGTTCCACCGGCTGGCGCCTTGGAACGAATCGTACCAACCAATTTCGTTACCAGGTCATCGGTGTCATCATGGGCGCAATCCTTACAGTTGTTCTCGCACGAGTCTTTATGCAGTCGTATCCCGTGTTGAAGATCGACACGTTTACACACCCCGAGACTCCCGGCGCGGCACAGTGGCAATCGGCCATGACTTATAAATTTGTGGGCGCATTAAAGGGACTCACAAATCCGAAGCCTTACGTCGTGAAAGCGTTGCTGATCGGCATTGGCATCGGTTTCTTTACCGAACTGCTCCGCAAAATTGTGAAAACGTCCCCACGCTATCGTGCGTTCGCAACTGGATCACGGAAAGGTGAGGTCACCGATTTCCTCCTCGACGCGTTTATCATCCCGAGTCCGTATGCGTCCTCATTCGGTGGATTTGTGAATCTCCCAACGACTTTATGGTTTGCTGGCGGCGGAATTATGGCGTCGGCATTCGAACATTTTACCAAACGAAAACCAGAGTCCGGCCCTGCCGAAGGCGAAGTGCCAGGTGATATGAGCACCATGTCTCTAGTCGGAGGTGGTTTGATCGGAGGCGATTCACTCGCCGCGCTCAGCATCGGCATTTACGGGCTGCTGAAGATGCTGCATTAATCCTCCGACGCACCTCTGTCCTACCGTCGCAAATCTCTGCGAGACATTGAATTCTACCTGTTAGAGTTCAACCTTTGGGTTGTCCGCCTTCGTGTCCCGTTCGATAGTCACAGCAAAGCAGCAGCTTTGCCCTACCTATTTTTGGTAGCGCGGCGTTGCTGCGCCGACAAATCTTTCCGTTCTGCTCGCCCGACACGCCCGTCACGTAGATGTAGAAACGAACGTGAATTCGCTCATTCTATTTCCGCGAAGGAGCGCGACGACCGGCGAAAAGATCAGAGCGGCTTGCGTCCCGCTGCTACAACCAAATGAAAAAGCGGAGCCGCCTTTCGACGACTCCGCTTGTTCTCCCTGCCCTTTTCCCCTCAGCTCCCTATTGCGCTTTCGCTGCTCCTATTTCACGCTTCACGTTTTCACGTTTCACGCACTACGCACGCATCACGACAGTCACCGCTTCAGTTCGTGCCGACTCACCACCGTTATTCACAGCCGTGATCTGAATCTCGACCGTCGCACCCGCTGGCAAACCTTCGATTGTGAAATCGAGATCCGCTGGCGAACCAACCGCAACGAACTGTTCATCCAGGCCAGTCACCTTCTTGAACACGCGGTAATATTCCGCGCGCGGCGTCGCATCCCATCTCAACGCCACAGCTGTCGGACCGATCAACATTGCCTGGAGACCTTGCGGCGCATCCGGCGATTCCTGCGCACCCGGCAGGTTGAAGCCAAACTCCAGCCAGCGCACATCCAGTGGATCGAGCAATTGATCGAGTTCGTTGAAGAGACCACGCAAACGGCGATACAGCGCTTTCGCTGCGTCATCGCGCAATCCCAACAAACGCTTCACCTCGGCGTCCTGAGTGACAACCGCGGTCTGCGCAGTGGTCAGATCCTCCATCAACGCCTGAATCGCTTCAGGTGTAATGTTCAGATCCGCATTTTGCATCGTCGGGTTACCTGCGAGGAAACCTTTGATAGCTTCCAGCACCGGACCGAGATCGGCCGCATTGCGAGGCATCTCCATTGAACCTTCGAGGCCAATGGCTTGATACGCATTCGAGTAACTTGCGCCGAAGCGCGGTTTCAACAGGTCTCGAACGACAGTCGCGCGGACACGCGCCTCGTCAGTTTTATCGGCCAACGCTATGCGGCGTGTAGCCAGTTCGAGTTTGCCTGCCTCGTAGTTATTACGTGCGACCACCAGCGCAATACGGTCGGCGAGAATCGCCGCTTCGGTATTTTGCATAATGCCGGTGGTTACACCCAGTAAACGCGCGCCATTGAGGGACACTGTCGAAAACGACAGCAATCCGGGCACGCTATATGTTAGTTCTTGTTTCATGTTATTTTATTTATCTTTCTATCCGATCGACGCGGTTCAATTTCCGGGTGGCCAGACTTCCCTGGTTTTTATATTTGCAGAGAATCCATCTTTTTTCCGCGCAACCAGGAACACCCCGGTTTTGCGAGCCATTGTCCGGTAACGAATCCGAATCAATCGAACGGGAATACTTCTGCCAAAAACGGATGGGCTCACGTAAGGACACGCTTTGACGTCAAGCCGTGTCCTCCCCTTGACAAGCCTGTGTTTATTGGTCGAAAACGTGAAAAAATATTTTCAGTTTTCACCACGGATGAACACTGATGAAAGGACGAATTAAAACCAATTCAGATAAGAAAACGAAAAATTAACCACGGAATACGCAGAACGAGACAGTTCAGTCTGCCGTGTTCTTGCAAGTCTTCTTTCTGTGTATTCTGCGTATTCTGTGGTTTACCTCCTCTCCCCGGCGGATGAAGGCTGATGACCAGAGATCAGGCACGAATTCAGAAAACCAATCCGAAAAATTAACCACGGAATACGCAGAATACACAGAATTGGGATGCACGCATCGCGCACTCTCGTCATCTGTTTCTGTGTATTCTACTGTATTCTGTGGTTTACATGTTTGCAGCGTCCGCAGCGGATCGGTAGAACATCTCAATGGATAAGGAAGTCCTCTTCAAAGAAGAAACCTATAAAATTCTTGGCTCCTGTTTCGAAGTCTACCGCGAGAAGGGCTGTGGTTTCGTTGAGTCCGTATATCAGGAATGCATGGAAATTGAATTTCGCCTGCAAGGAATTCCATATATCGCCAAGAAGTCATTAAGCCTCGAATACAAGGGCACGCCGCTTCGGTCGACGTACGAACCGGATTTTATTTGCCATAATCAGATCATCGTTGAATTGAAGGCTGTTACCAACATCGCCGACGAACATCGTGCGCAGGTCCAAAACTATTTAAAAGCTACAGGCCTTCGGCTCGGCCTTTTGATCAATTTCGGTCATTTCCCGAAGGTTGAAGTTGAGCGCATCGTCAGCGGTAAAGGCCGATTCGCTAAAACAATTTAAACCACGGAATACACAGAATACGCAGAACGAGACAGTTCAGTCTGACGTGTTCATACAAGTCTTCTTTCTGTGTATTCTGCGTATTCTGTGGTTTACCTCCTCCCCCCGGCGGATGAAGGCTGATGACCAGAGATCAGGCACGAACTAGCACGAATTCAGAAAACCAATCCGAAAAATTAACCACGGAATACGCAGAATACACAGAATTGGGATGCACGCATCGCGCACTCTCGTCATCTGTTTCTGTGTATTCTGCGTATTCTGTGGTTCTTCTCTCTTTGTAATCTCCGGCTTGCCAAGATTCGACTCAGTCTTTTCACTAAACGCATCGGCCCGGACAACATTTGGACCTTGGGCCTTGGACTAAACAACCTTGGACTAACTTTATATGCCTCGCACTCTCGCAACCGACCAACAACTCCTTTCGCAACGCACCTTCAGCCGCCAAAAGAAACATTGCGTACAACTGCTTAACGATCTCCACGCCTTGCTCGCGTCACCTAAACACGACCGGTACCATTACGTTCTGGAAATCCTCTGCGAAGGATTGCTCACGCCGTATACAACATGGAAAGCCGATTTTAAGGGCTTCAGCGAGCACGTCTGCCGTCTCCTGAAAGCCAACAAACGTCTCAGCCCACAAATCGTCGCCACGATCCGGCGCATGGCCGATTTTCCGGCCGAACCGGTGCAGTTCATCATCGGCGAAAACGAAGCGGGCGTGAAAAAGGGCAACTATGATCCATTCCTTTCCGACAGCGCTCAGAAGAAATACAAATTCTACGAAACCGACCTCCTCAACAGCAAAGACTTCCAGACCGACTTCGCCGAATTCCTCCGCGAATGGAATCTGGAAGAGTTCTACGACGAATACCGCGTCGTCCGCCGCACGCCGATGGGCGAGCGCAATGTCCGTCCGGAACCATGGATCTTCACCGGTAAAGACAAGCGCGAACTGTTTCAGTACGCGTTAGATATTTTTTGCGGCACCTGGGAACTTTATGGGGTTGAGGACCGCAACGGACGTCCATATCCGCTCCTGCAAAAGCTTTCCATCAACGCCACCGCCAACGGTCTGATGCTCTTTATCCCGTCGTATTGGAGTTTTGATTTCCAACGGGACATCAACTGGAAAGAGTTCAACAAACTCCAGAAAGCCCGCTGCGGCGGCCGCATCGGTGCCAAGAGCGCCACGACGCGCATGGAACACCTTGCCAAACTGCGCCGCATCACCGCCGCGAAACAGGAAGCCAAAACCATCGGTCTGACCGGCGCCGCCGTCTACCAACACATCCGCAAAGCCGCCGAGCTAAGCGCCGAAGTCGACGACCGCGTCATCCGCCGCTGGATCGCTGAGGGGAGAGACCTTTTGTGAACTGCCAACTTGCCACAGGTTACCTCGAACGCGTTGTGTCACGATCCTCACCGGTATATCTGAAAACGTCACTTATAGTGTTAAATTTAAGATCCGTGAGAGATTTCGCTGAAATAAGGTTGGGGCTGACCAAACGGCGGAATTGTGTTTGCAACCGCTCAATTGAAGCTATCCGCTGAAAAGCAAACCGCATACCCCAGACTTCGTGGCGATATCGAAGCGTTTTGCCTGGATAGTTGAAAAAGCAAAGTGAGGTAAGAGTGATCACTTCATCCGCTTCCGACACCTTAAGTTCATTTTGACGATGACGTTGCGACAAAATGATCGAATAGAGCATTTCGATATCGTCTACACTCTCTCTTGGCACTGTTTCTAAGAGTTGGTTTCTTAACAACAATTCGAATATTGGACCTCTCATACGTTATTTCCTTTCTTCGTGAATCGCCTCAACCACGTCAGCCTTTATCACAATCCGAAAATGGCTCTTCAGGGCAGTGTAGGTTAATTCCACTCCGTTCGTAATCTTCGACTCGCTTTCCGGAATGCCCCATGCGCCGCGCAAATCCGAAGCACTCATGCCAACTATTGGATGATGGCGGGCGATAAAAACTGAATCAGTTGTAGGTGATGTTTGTGCGTTGGCCGTCGGCAGCTGAAATGTTATCAAGAAGTGTAAGGCGAGAACAAAGAGGGCAGCGAACAGAAGCAGCAACTGGAGCACAAACATGGGAATCAGAGAGGCACAAAAGTCTTTCTTGATCTCCAAAATATCCTGAGAGTTCGCCGATGTTAGCGAGAAAAGATTCCACAGTCCTGTGGCGATGCTAAGTAGTAGAAAAAGAATCGCGCCAACGAATGGCGCAAAGGCTGTCTTCGGAACTCCTTCCTTAACTAAATAGGCGATTAGTGCGCAGACGAGGGGAACCAACACGCCACTTACCGTAATTGCTGAGTTAGTTGGACCGCGAATTGCGTCAGATTTCAGCTCGAGCTTGTCCCGTTTCTTCAAGCTGCCAAAGTGAATAATAAAAAATATCACTGTCAGCGCAACGCAGATCGCCAACGGAATAATCGTCCACTTCGTCAAAATGCAGTCGATAAACATACTTCTAAAATCAATTGGCTAACGCCGGTTGACGTTCGGAAATGTTTGGGGCAGTGCGCGTCGGCTGTTCACCCCAGATTTCGGCGAGGCGGGACTGGAGTTTTTGCTCGAAGCGCGCCGCCAATTCACGGTTCGCCTCCACCAGCGCTCGCTCCGCTTCCAACTCCGCCACGATGCGGCGTTGTTCGGCTAGAGGTGGAACGGGAACTAGAAGTTCGCGCAATAAGTCTTGAGACAAATTGTTGATGTTTGCGCCGCGTCCCATTAACTGCGTTCGATACGTCGGGTCTTTGAACAACAACCCAAAGAACATTGGATCAAACGTCTTTGCTCCAAAACGCAACCGTATTGTGAAAGCCGAGTGCGTAAGACGTTGGCCATGTGTTTGAACAACGATTGATCTTCCAACCAATGCTTTGTTGCCATTTGAACGAACAAAAATGATGTCGCCATCCCGCAGTAGATCTTTCTCAGAGACCACGCCGTCAGGATTGATTTCGTCGAGCCCTTCGGTCGGCGCGACAAGGTGATTCTGAAAGTTTGCAACCCCAATGACTTTAATTCCAACGCCTTTGTTTTCTTTTGAATACCCGATTCCATTTTTGAAGTCAGCGATTTCACCCAGTTGGTTCGTCGGCCACTCAGGATTAATCCTGAAAGTTGGCTTGTAGTGGGTGAGGATTTGGCGCGCGGATTCGATGATTTGGCGGTAGCCCTCGAACTCCGCCACCAACCGCTCCTGCTCTTCCAGCGGCGGCAAGGGAATTTCCAGTTCTTCGACGTCGGTTTGTGTTATGCTGGGGTAAGCACCTTTTCCCATTCGCCCAATCATCTGATTCATTACCGGTTCGGCGAATAAACTATGATGAAGAAAACGACCTGAGATTTTCTTTAAGTCAGGAGTCAACACTGCAAAGCCAGTAGAGGCGACTGCGTCGCTAGGCGGATTGTCCAAATAAACAAATGCACGAAGATTCGGTCTTACCGTCGATAGGAGAACATCCCCGTGTTGAACCACACGCCGTGCACGGCTTGGAGCTTCGCTTCCTTTGATACGATTCGAAAACGAAATTCGACGTTGCGCTGCATCAACTGCGGAAATATCGAGATACACGAATGTTTGTTCCCCGAAAATCTTTTCAGGATCACAAGCTGCTCGGTTCACTTCCGCGATGTCACTGACCTTCACAATAGGCCAACAAAGATCCTGCCGAACAGTTGTAGAGCGATAGCGATCGCCTGACAAACTGATGTCGCTTGAAGCAAGGATTGTTTTGCGTTCAACAACATGGTCGCCGGTTTGGCCGACCAGCTTTTTCTTCTCTTTCCACGTTTTCAGCACCGTCAGCGCTTTGGGCAAGTCATTCGCCTCAATCGGACGCCGTTGCGCGCCGAGGTCGAAGCCGTCGTTCTCCACTTTGACGAAGAGCACTTCCTTTTCGCGGCGGGCAATGTTGCGGTCGAGGAGCAGAATGCTCGTCTTCACGCCGGAATATGGATTGAAGACGCCAGCTGGGAGCGAAACAACGGCCCAGAGATATTCCTCCACCAACATCTTGCGTAAGGCTTTGTAGGCGTTCTGACTTTGGAAGATGATCCCTTCAGGAACAATAAAACCTGCTTTGCCGTTCGGAGTGAGATGTTCGGCGATGTAATCGGAAAAAAGAACTTCGGCGCGATTTGCCGGAATGCGGAACTTGTTATGCGGGCTGATGCCGCCGCGCGGTGTCATAAACGGCGGGTTCGCCAGGATACAGTCGAACTTCTCATCCCACCGTGCGTCATTGGTCAGCGTGTCGTATTCGTGAATGATCGGGTTCGGAAAATGATGCAGATACATGTTCACGCGCGAAAGGCGTGTCATGAGCGGCGTGATGTCGTAGCCGACTAAATTCTCCGTCAACTTCTTGCGCTGCGCCCCCGTGAGCAGATCGCCGAGGCGCGTTGATTCGCCGTCGATGCGGGGACTCGTATTGGCTTCGAGGATGTGCTTGTAAGCGGAGATCAAAAATCCGGCCGTGCCGCACGCTGGGTCGAGAATCGTGTCTTCTTTCTGGGGATCAACGACGTCAACGATGAAATCGATAATGTGGCGCGGCGTGCGGAACTGGCCGTTGTCGCCCTGCGAACCCATCGCACACAAGAGAAATTCAAAGGCATTGCCCAACTCCTCGGAGTGGTCGTAAACAAAGCCGTTAATCTCATCGAGAAACAGCTTGAGAATGCGGCCATCGCGAAATTTCAGAAACGTGTTCTTGAAGATGCTCTTGAACAGTTCGGGAATATGTTTCGCGTTGCTGATCGCTTCGATGCCTTGCGCAAACTTTTGCACGCGCGTTTCGGCATCGAGCGTGTTGCTGACGAGATTGCGCCAGTTCAGATCGCGGAGATCAACCGATTGTCCCTGCACCTGCACTTTACCGACGAAGAAAGTCGGCTTGCCGCCAAGCGAGCGCGATTCTTCATCGATGTCATCCATGAATTTATAGATGAGCGCAATGGTGATGAGTTCCACCTGGTCGGACGGCAAAGGCAACTGGCCGACGAGGACATCGCGGGCGTTTTGAATGCGTCGTTTGGTTTGTTCTGTGAGCATGTAAATAGAGATTAAAAAACGAAATGTGGTAGGGCGCGCTGTCCCCAGCGCGCCGTGCCCCGACGAAACCCGATGGCGTCGATCCACCGTGCGACGCGTTCGCCCAATTTAGGGCATTCTTTCGTTGGAGTTGCCTGCGGCGCGCTGGGGACAGCACGCCCTACCGGCCAAAGGCCATTCGGAAATCTAGGTGGCAATACGGTGCTCATTCGGCCAGATAGCGGTTAATGACGATGGTGTCGCGGATGTAATTAAGCGTCAGCTTCCGCTGTTCTTCTCCGAGCGCCTTCAATTCGCGTAGATTCAGGCGCGGATCAGTGCTGAGCTTTGCGAATTCGCCGGCATCGACAGTGGCGCGGATGTCGGGATACAAGAGATAGGCCGTGAACAGCGTTTGTAGTTCATGCACTTTCGATCCATCCACACCTTCAACGGAAAGGAACCGTTCAAAATCCTGTTCGGCCAATTCCTGTCGATTCGGAAACCGGCTGATCTTGCCAAATACCTTCTGCAGAATTTCCCGCAACGTGAGCGGACGATCGACACCATAAGCTTCGCGCAAGCTTTTCAGATTCCACGCCTTATTCGCCTTCGTCAGAATGTTTTCACGGACGAACGATTCGACGCGATCCCAGTCGTTGTTTTCGATGGCGTCCTTCAGCTCCGGATGTTTGCTGACTTCTTCGTGTGTCTTCTGTTCGAAAGTTCTTGAAAACGCTTCACGATCGACACGCATCCCCTGCAGGCCAATCTGCTCCTCGTGCTTTTCGCGGAGGGGATCAGGACCGGTCCATGTGTAGTCGGTCGTGATGTCACCGCCACCATCATCTCCTCGCCCGCGCCGCTCTTTTGGCAGCTTGATTTTATCGTCGTAATTGAATTCGTGTTCAAAGAACTCGCAGTTGGCGAAGAAGTCGAACAGGTAAAAATTGTCCTTCTTGCACTTCGTTTCCTCGGCACCGTTCTTGTACTTGAATTCGTAAAGACGCGTGCCACGGCCTTTAATCTGAATGAAATCTGTCGACGAGAAAATCGGCCTCGCAAGCACGACATTCAACAGGTCTTCACAGTCATAGCCCGTCGTCATCATGCCGACTGTGACGCACACGCGCGTGCGGGAACTGCGATAATCAATCAACTCCGGTTT
This sequence comes from uncultured bacterium, assembly GCA_966112985.1. Taxonomy (GTDB): domain Bacteria; phylum Verrucomicrobiota; class Verrucomicrobiia; order Limisphaerales; family JACDHS01; genus CBHWET01. The sequence continues at coordinate 14,268 of CBHWET010000066.1, forward strand.
GAACCGCGTGCGGCCGCGCAATGAATTCTTTTCTTCCGTAAACTCAATCGTCATTCCCTGTGCGTTGGGAATGTTGGACGTAATCTGCACCGCGAATTCCGACTGATACTTGCCGGGATAAAGTTTCTCAATTTCCTCGTTCAGCAGTGCGACGAGTTTAGTGGCGTGGCTGCGCGAAACGGCAAAGACAATCGTTTTGCCGATTTCACCGCTGATCGGATCGCGTTTTGCGTTTTGCAGGAACGCCTGGACAAAGCTGAGATTCGTCTCTGGCGAAAAGAATTTTCGTTCGAAGTCCCGTTTATAGAACGTGATTTCGTCATCCTCCTCGTCTTCGGTCAGCCCAAGTTTTGCGGACCAACCCTGCTCCGTAAGCAACTCCGTGGTGATATCAGTGCGGCAGTCGATTCTCTTGGGGTTAACGAGATAAGGCGGCTTATGATTGACCGCGTCGAGCAGGCTGAACCGAAACGTGGGCCGTCCATCGTCACAGCCGAAAGTGCGATACGTGTCGAGGAGAAGGCGGCGTTCGAGTTCGCGGGGATCGTTTTGCTGGGCCTTTTTGTAATCAACACCGCGCAGATAATCTTTGGGCGTCGCCGTCAGGCCGAGCTTTGAGCCGATAAAATATTCGAAGATGACGCGATTGTTCCCGCTGATGGTGCGATGCGCTTCGTCGGAGATGATCAGCTGGAAATCGTTTGGCGAGAACTCCTGCAGATAGCGGTTGTTATACGAGAGACTTTGAATCGTCGTAATGACGACCTGCGCTTTAATCCACTCATTCCGCTTCTCTTTGTAGATGATCGTCGAAATACCGTCCTTGGAGAGGTATGCAATGAAGTTCTTCCACGCCTGGTTTTCCAATTCCAATCGATCCACTAGGAACAGCACGCGATTGGCATTGCCGGAGCGAATAAATAGCTTGGCGATGGCTGCGCTCAACAATGTTTTGCCGGTGCCGGTCGCCATTTCGAAAAGGAAACGGCGTTGACCTTTTGCGTAATGCTTTTGCAACTGCGCCACGGCTGCAACCTGGTAATCACGAAGGAGTTTGATCTTCTGATTAATCTTTTCGCGTTCTTTTTGGGCCGGAGTGTAGGTCAGCCATGCAGCATCCTGCGAAACGGCGATATAATTCTCATCGACCTCTATTTTGGTCAGGGCTGCTGGATTAGGATTCCACTTCGCCGCTTCGCCAAGCTGTTCGAGAGTGAGGAAATGTGAGATTCGCGTCGGATTGCCCTGCCGCAGGTCCCAATAGTAATGGACGAGCCCATTCGACAGGAAAATATGGTTCACGCCCATCCCCAACGCGTAGTCACGGGCTTGTTCCTTTGCCTCCAGCGGATTGATGCTCTCGCGCTTCGCTTCGACCAACCCAACTGGCTGCCGCTGTTCGTTCAACAACAAATAATCGATGAATCCGTTCGGAGCCTTTTCGAAGTCGCCACCGAGATCAGCGGACGGTTGGAACACCTTCTTCGTGATGCGGTGTTCGCAAATAATGTTATCCGGCCCGTTTTTGTCTGGAAAGAAACGCCAACCCGCTTGTTCGAGAAGCTTGTTGATTCGGATCCGAGACTGCGCTTCCTTCCGTGACATGGGATAGGGCCGTATTGGGTCACGAGCATACCGATGAGGGATTGACTGACAATAGCTAAAAGCCGTTAATTCAGCGGCACGCCGCTAAAAGCTTCTCAAAGGCCTGGTTGATCTGCTTGGTCCTACGTTCGGCGAGTTGCACAAATTCCACCGACATCGCAGCGACTTTGTCCGGATGATTCATCTTCACCGCCTTCCGGTGGGCAACCTTTAACTCACGCGGCGAAACATCACGCCCGACGCCCAGCAGAGCGCGGCACTGATCCGGTGTTAAATCAACTGCTTCAACATCGACGATTGGGTCGCGATGCGGAGCTTCCTCGGTTTGGCCAGTCCTTTCTCTCCATGCTTTCCCAGTCCGCTGGAAGTACTCGTCCTTCCATCGTTTGTCAGCAACGGCTTTGTTGTAGGCTTCCCAGGAAAAACTGCGATTCGACGTGACGTAATTGCACCCGGACACAAACAAGTTGATCGCACGTACGGTCGCTCCCGGCGGATTTTTTGTCAGGAATTCGGTCACATACAAATGTGGATCTGTGCTTTCAAACTCAAATACCTGTTCCCCAAGCTCGTCCATTTGATAGATCAGTTTTGCCTTGCGAAGGTGCTTGCGCATTTCCGTGTTTGACGAGGGTCAGAAGCCAATATTCGGCTGCGAAGTCAGGAAACCCTAAACCGCTGCGGCATAACTAATTAAATCGCTCGTTGACCGAAATTATGATCCCGAAAAAGGGATTTTTTACATTTTCCCGGAATTTCGGTTCCGGAATCGACGATAAAACGGAATTTCCCGGAATTTTGCTTCCG